>JAWODB010000289.1:0-17251 GCA_046483505.1 Phycisphaerae bacterium | reverse complement strand
TCAGCAGGTGCAGGTTCCGGTCGATCGCCTCGACGAGTCCCGTCCGAAGCGCCACCCGGTGCATCGCCCCGATCCCGCCGCACGCCACGCCCCGCGCCCGCCCGGCCACCTCGTACTGAATGTTGCGGGCCGCCAGCATCGGCCGCGGCTGCGCCCGCCAGTGGATTTCCCGCAGCCGGTAGGCGATTCTTCGCTTGCGTTGGACCAGCCTCTTGCGTGTAATGGGCTTCACTCGAAATCCCTTTCTTCGGTTAAGACGATTGTTTTCGGCACCTTCTTCTTAACCGCATCCGCAAAGGGATTTCGAGCCTTTTCTGCGCGAAAGACCATGGAATCACGCTTGTTCAGGGTCTAGAACGGGGAATGTTGCGCGGCGCATCTCCGCACCCACGCCCACGCCGGGCTGTAGAACACACGGCGAGATCTCTCCGCTCGTGCCCTGCGGACCCTCGGTCGAGATGACAATCACTAACACTACAACGCTAAGTCGGCCATTTGCGCGGTGGGTCTGGGCACCCACCGCGCTCGAAACGCCCTTTCCAGGGCTGCGCGGCGCCTGCGGAGACCCGCCGCGCACG
This sequence comes from Phycisphaerae bacterium, assembly GCA_046483505.1. Classification (GTDB taxonomy): domain Bacteria; phylum Planctomycetota; class Phycisphaerae; order FEN-1346; family FEN-1346; genus BS750m-G62. Next base: position 16,673 of record JAWODB010000289.1, on the reverse strand, counting down.
AGTTAGCGTTGTAGTGTTAAGGGGGCCTCCGATGGGGGTCTTGCCCCGCTTGCGTTGGGCATGGGCCGAGGGGGTCTGGGGGAGAGGGCATCTCCCCCAGGGTGTGCCTGGCCGCAGCCACGCCGAGGTCCAGGGTGAGCGACCCCGGAATTGGGAGTTGGACCCCAGAAATGCCCGCGGCCGGCTGAACGCGGAAGCCGGCTTCCCCCGATGGAAAGGATACGGATGCAGCGAAATCGCCTCCTCGCCCCGCTGGTTTGTCTGGCTGCTGTGGCGGCTGCGGCGGTCGTGCCCGTGCACGCACACGCCAAGTCGCCGGGCGAGTTGCTGGCCGAGCAGCCGGCGCCGACCTTCCGGGACGGGCACACCCTGCCGCCGCTCACGCGGTGGGGTTGGAACATGCCGCTGGACGTGCGGATCGCCCTGTGCGAGCACTGGGGCTACGCGCTGGAGTTCGGTGTCATTGGCGACCGGGCGCTGGCGAAACTGGACGATCCGGAAAGCGACCAGGCGAAGATCGTCGCGCTCACGCGGTCGGACCCCGCGCGGTATCCCCTGTTCGTGACGACGCTGCGGCCGTTTCACAAGAAGGCGTTCCGCGAGTCGCTGCCGGAGGCGGCGTGGTGCCACGATGCGGCCGGCAAGCGGGTGGGCGAGAAGCGGCCGGTCCTCTCGCCCGAGGCGCCGCTCGCGGCGTACGAGAAGGCCGCCCGCATCACGGCCGACCCGATCGCCGAACTCCGCAAGCGCGCGCCCATCGCCGTCCTGCACAACGGCGGCGAGTACGGCTTGGGCGTCTTCGGCTTCGCCGGGAAGCATTGGCGGCGGGACCCGCAGGTCGTCAAGGCGAAGGGCGAGACGTCCTGGTTCGAGTACCTGTCGGCCCGCAAGGCCCGCGGCGAGATGATCATCGCCGACGCCGTCCGCCGGGCCGCCGACGGCGGCATTTACCTCTACTACCCGACGAGCGGGTGCCCCCACCGCAACCGCTGGCCCGACTGGTGGAAGTGGTGCTACGGGTACGAGTGGATGCGGACCGTCTCGGACATCCCCAACGGGGAATCGTATTACCATCACTTCAACACCGGCTGGACGGGCGAGCGGGACATGCTGACCCTGGCGCTGAACTCGGTGGGGCTGCAGATCGCGCTCGGCGACCCGCTCTCGTACAACTGGTTGTGAGCGGGCTGGACGCGCGAGAAGATGGGCGAGAACGCGTTCGGCGACCTCGACCGGTACATGGGCTTCCTGAAGTGCTACTACACGGCCGGGATGACGGGCGGTGTGGCGGGGTACTTCGCGTACCCCAAGGGCGGATTCAAGGCCGACCGGGGCGATACCGTGCCGCACTGGCTCGGCCAGATGATCGTCCTGGGCCGGGTGCACGCCCTGTTCTCGCACCTGGAACCGTTCCTGCGGGAGGGCGACCTCCTGCCCGGACCGCGGATGCACCGGTGGTCGACGAAGCAGCCGGCGTATGAGTTCCCGACGGGCGATGCGGATGCGCGGGTCCTCGCGCGCAAGCGCCGCGGACGCGATGCGTGGCTCGTCACGGCGTGGGCGGCGGGGGGCGAAGCGCGCGACGTAACCGTCACGATTCCGATGCTGGGCGAGGTGACCGTGCGGGCCCGGCCGGAGGGGAGCGTGTACGGGGTGACCCTGGACGACGGCGGCAAGGCGATGCCGCGGCTCGTGGATCGCGACGGGCGGAGACCGACGAAGCAGTTTCAGAGGTCCATTTTCCGCCGACAGGACGTACCGGGGAGTTCGCTTCGCTAGCCCCGCGGTGTTCTTCGCCCGACCCCGGGCTTTGTCGCGATCAACAAGCGCGGTGGGACAGGAGTCCCACCGCGCGGGAAGTCGTATTGCCACGTCAGGTGCTCAGGTAGATCTCGACGCGCCGATTCTTGGCCCGGCCGCTCTTGGAATCGTTGCCGGCGATGGGCTGGCTGGCGCCCACGCCCTCGGTCGTGATGCGGGAGGCGGGCACGCCGGCGGCGGTCAGGACGTCGGCGACGGCCTCGGCCCGGGCCTCGCTCAGCCCCTGGTTGCTGGCCGCCTTGCCGAGGTTCTGCAGCATCTGCTTGGTGGCCGCCTTCGCCACCGGCACGCTGTCGGTGTGCCCGATGATGCGGGCCTTGACGGCCTTGGCGGCGTCGGAGGCCAGGATGGACCCGAGTTTCGACAGGGCCGTCCGCGCGTTCGGCTTCACCTGGATGGAGGCGAAGTCGAAGGTGATGTCCGAGGCGAACCGGAGGCGGCCCGTCGCGGCGTCGAACTGGAAGAGTTCAGGATACTGGTCGGCGAGTTGTTGGATGGAGAGCGCGACCTCCTCGGGCAGTTTCCCCCCGCCGCCCCAGGTCCGACCGGCGAGTTTCTTGTACGCGTCCTGAAGGGCGTCGAAGGCCTTGCGGACCTCGTCGCGTTCCTGCATGACCGAGGAGAGGTGGTCCTCCTTCTCCTGGAGCAGGCGTTGGGCGTCTTCGGCCCGGGCCTGGAGGGCCTGCACGCGTTCCTGGAAGCGGGCGATTTCCGCCTCCTTCTCCTGGAGGAGTTTCTCCTGTTCGCGGTTGCGGAGGAGGACGGCGTTGTACTTGGCCTCGTCGACACAGCCGATCGACCCGAGAGCCAGGGCCGCCGCCACCACCATCACGATGACCGCCGAAAAGCGTTGCATTGCGCGCTCCTTTCCTGGGTCAGACACTCGACACCTGATTTGTGGGCGCTGCGGGTTCCCCGGCCCCTTGTGGGGTCAGCCGGTCATGGCCTCCCGGGCCGTCCGCTGCTTGTCCAACACGTAGCCGACCATGGCGGCGATGCCGACGACGACCGCGCCGCCGATAATCAGAATCAAGGGCATGTTACCGCTCGCCACCGACTCCAGGAGCCCGGGTACGGCTCCGGCCAGCAGGGCGATCAGCGCCAGGCCGGCCAGCGCCAGGGCCGCCGCCGCCAGACCCAGCATGAAGGTGAACTGGGCATGGTGGGCCGGCGGTTCGACGAGCGTGACGATGCGCGTGCGGCTGGGGGCCACGGCCGAGGGGGCGCCGCTGACGACGGAGGCGGCCCCACTCTCGGCGTCGACGGCGATGACGGGTTCCTCGCCCGGTTCGCCGACGTCGGCGGCCAGTTCCTCGTCGCTGAGGACGGCCCCGAGACTCGACTCATCGGTCTCCGGACTGAGGGCGAGCGGCGCCGGTTCGGTCTCCGGAGCCGCCATCGCCTCCTCGACGCCGGCCACCTCGCCTGCCTCGCCGGGGAACACCCCTTCGGTGTCGGCGGCGATCCAGGTCTCGGCGGCGCTGTCGGCCGGCTGCTCTTCCTCTTCGGCGAAGAGGATGTCGGCATCGATGCTCATGAGCGTGTCGCCGGCGCTCTCTTCTTCGCCTTCCTCGCCGGGAGCCGGGCCGCCCGCCAAGGCATCAATGTCCTCTTTCCGGAACTTCAGTTCACCGCCGTCGCGGAAGACGCGGAGGTCTCCCTCGTCGACCATCTGCTGAAGTTCCTCGTTGCTTTTACCGAGCCGTTCTTTCGCTTCATCGAAACTGACGAAGTCCACGCGTCAACCTCCTGCCTGGTTCCCGGCCGCCGATGCGGCCCGTTCTGCTTCCACTGAATTATACGAGGCGGTTCAAGGGGGCGGCTACGGGGATCCGGACCCGGCCTTTCCCCCGGTGGACTCCTTCCACTTCTCGACCCGTTGCCGGATGTCCCGCGGCAGCGGCGCGTCGTTGTTGTAATCGTCCAGGAACCAGTCGGCCGAGATATCGCGGACGGCCAGCAGCCGCAACCGGCTCCGCTTCCCGTCGGCCTGGTACACCATGAGGCGGTTCCGGCCCGTATGGACCAAACACACCACCACGCGGTCGTCGCCGAGCGGCGTGGTCGAGAGCAGGACCTCGCCCGCCTCGCCGCCGTCGGCCAGGCGAGCCGCCCAAACCGTGGCGTCCGGCCGTTCGCCGAGGACGAGCCCCAGGCCGAGCATGCCGGCGGCGCCGGCCAGGCCGGCAAGCGCGATCGCCCACGTACGACGCCGCTTCACATCGCCCTCCTCACGGCGCTGCCCGATGGTTTCACGCCCCTCTCCCGCGCATTGTAAGAACCGGTACATCCAATGCAACCGAATTCTTGGCGATCCCGTGCCGGGGCCGCCGGAGCCGTTTTCGCTGGACAGGCTCTGGCGGGGGCCCGTATGATGCGCTCCTGCCGTCCTCAACTCCAGGGAGCGCTTTGGACCCGACGATCCTGGCGAATGCGGAGGGCCCCTTTGCCCCGTGGGCCGGCGTCCTCGCCGGCGCTGTCGCGACCCCCATCCTGTGGCTTCTGGGCCGCGGCCGCGGCAAGAAAGGGGTGCCGGTGCGGTTTCTGGGGGCGGCCGCCGCCGCCTGGACGGCCGTCTGTCTCGGCTACCTCCTGGCTCGCCCCGCCGTGCCGCTGAGCCGGTATCTGCTGACGGGCCGGCTCCCCACAGAGATCATCGCCGGGGTGGGCGCTCTCTTCTACCTGATGGCGCTGGCCCGATTCCGGCCGGCGGAGCGGCGTTGGCGGCGGTCGAGCAGCATGCTGGCGGGCGTGGCCCTGATGACGGCGGCGTTTCTGCGGGCGGCGCACCAGCCGGACATGGCCCTGTGGGTCCAGGCCCCTCTGGCCCTCCTCTTCGTCAGCACCGTCTGGCGGTTCCAGGCCGAACCGCTCGTCTACCTCTCCCTGCTGGGCCTGGCGGTGATGGTGGTCCTGGGCGTGCGGAACCACGTGGTGGCGATCTCCGAGGTTTCGCCCACCATCTGGGTCACGTCGACGGCGGCGGGCGTGTCGCTGGTGATGATCCTGGCAGCCGCCCTGCTCAGCCTGCACCCGCGGCAGGAGTTCAACGTCAAGTGGTACCGGCAGGGCCTGCTCATCGTGCCGCTGGTCGTCTCGAGCCTGGCGGCGATGGGGGCGGGATACGTCGGCGTCTGGCACGGCGTTTCCTGGCACACGGTCTGGGCGCTTGGGGTGTGGTGGGCCGTGCTGCTGGTCTCGTCCGTCGGGCTCAAGCAGCCGGACCTGTTCGGCTTCTCGTGCGTGGGGGCGGCACTGGCCACGGTCACCGCCTTTGCAGTCCTGGGCGGCAGCGAGACCCAGGGCTGGTGGGGCCGGTATCCCTCGATCCTGCTGCTCCTGGCGTTCGGGGCGTCGGTGCTGGCGGCCCTGCTGGCGGCGGCGCTGCGGCATCGGCAGACGTACGGCTTCCCGCGGGCACTGTACCTGGCGGGGCTGGCGACGGCCGCGGGGGCCCTTGCCCTGGAACCGTTCGGGACGACCGCGAAGTACCTGGGCGTGGACCTGCTGGCCGCCGCCGCCGTGGTCCTCCTGGCCCACGCCCACCGCGTGCCGCGGTGGGTCAACTACCTGGTGGCGGCCCTGGCGACGGGCGGTCTGGCGGCGCTGACGTGGGTGGATCCGGCCGACTCGGCCGCCTGGCACCATCGGTTCATCCACGTGATGGCGGCCGTTTCGGTGGGCTGGTTGGTGGTGGCCATCCTGCTGCGCGAGGTGCTGAAGCGGACGCATTCCGACCGCCAGGCCCGCCGCGAGATCGAGCCGTTCACCGTCGTCGGCATGGCCGCCACCGTCGTCTTCGCGGGGTACCTGTCGGTCCAGCAGGTCCGGACGTTCGCGGAGTTCACGGCCGTCGGCCGCAGCGACACTCTCGCCCTGCTGGGTCCCGACGAAGGACTGCTCGGTTGGGTGGCGGTGCTCGTGGCGTTCTTCATGTCGATGTGGCTCTTCCGGCACACCGTGCGGACGTTCCTCTTTTACGTGGTCGGCATCATGGCGACCGTGTACGTCGGCCTCTTCCGCCATACCGACGACCTGTACGGATTCCTCATCTACGCGGTGGGCGGATACGGGGCGGCCCACCTCCTGGTGTACCTGTACGAGCGCCGGTTCATGGACCTCCTCTCGCACACCTGCGCCCTGTACCGCGACGAGAACCGCGCCTCGACCACGATCTTCACCCTGGCGGTCATCTCGACGTTCGCAGCGGCCATGCTGGCCATGTTCCGGCTGGAGAGCACCGAGGCCCTGGTCATGCTGGGCCTCATGGCCATCGTCTTTCTGGGATGGTCGTTCGTGTGGCTGCGGGGCGAGATGCTGTACCCGGCCGTCTTCATGGTGACGCTGACGGTGCTGGCCATCTGGCACAACACGTCGCATCCGCCGGCGTGGAATCCGTACCGGGTGAGCATGAACGCGCTCATCATGAGCGTGTCGGCGGTCATCTGGCTGGGGTTCGGCAACCGGCTGTACGCCATTCGCGGGGAGATCTTTCAGTTGGCGACCCCGGCGCGGGCGTGCTCGGTCATTCTTGGACTTATCGGCATGGGTTTTGCCATCGCCCTGGCCCTCTCGCCCACCTTCGGGGCCGAGGTGTGGCGCCAGACGCGGAGCCTGAGCGACTGGGCCATGGGCCTGGCCACCCTGTCGGCCCTGATCCTGTACTTCACCTGGGCCCAGTTCGTCTTCGAGCACCGTTTCTACGGCGTGATGAGCGGGTTCGGCGTCCTGCTGCTGGGATTGTACGTCGGCATCTACGTGGGCGTGCGGCTCGCGGCGGGGTGAGGGGGACGCCGAGCGGTGGGAAGGGACGGCTCGGGGTCAGGCCTCCGCCTCGGCCACCGGCGAGGTGTGCGTGGTGCCGAGCAGGCCGTCGATAGACAGGTCTTCGTCGAGGTCCGGCCAGTGGAGACCGTAACCGCCGGGTGAAATCTCGACGTTCTCGCGCTCCGCCTGAGACACCTTGGCCAAGCGGTCGGAGTGTTTCGCCAAATCGAACTCGTGCGCCTGGCCGTCGATTTCGAGGCGCAAGACGGAGCCGGTGAAGGAAAGCACCTCTACCTCATGTGCCTTACCCATCTTTCTTCTCCTGAAACGCCTTCCATTCGCTCACGATGTAATCGAAGTGCTGAAAGATGATGCGCCTCACGGTTCGCGTGTCCGCGGGCTTCATATTATACGCGTAGGCTTCGACCGCCTCAAAGGTTTGCACATCAAGCCAGTACTTCGCCTCGGCACCACCCTTGCGACAATGGATATGAATCGGCTCGTTCCGCTCGTTCGAGTAGAAGAAGAACCGCCAGCCGCGGATCATCAGAATCGTCGGCATAGCCCTCCCTTTCACCACGGCACGCAATGGGACCTGTGGCACGTTCGCAGCCTCAACCTCAGAGACAGGTTAGCAGACGGTGTCCACCTCCACAAGCGAGACCTTAGCGGAGTATACGGCGGTTTCCAGCAGGCGGCATGTTGCATTCTCGCCCTTGCTGCGCCTATCCTTACGTGGCAAGCCTGCGCCGGCGACGCACGATACGACGGAACCGGACGACCCATGGACCGCGACGCCATCATCGAGAAGGTCAAGGCGTTCCCCCGGCAGCCGGGCGTCTACCTCATGAAAGACGCCCGCGGGCGGGTGCTCTACGTCGGCAAGGCCGTGGACCTCCGCGGCCGGGTGACCCAGTATTTCCAGCCGTCGGCGGACCTCGGGCCGAAGAAGACCCAGATGGTCGCGGAGGTGGCCGACGTCGAGTTCCTCCCCGCCGAGAGCGAGGTCGACGCCCTGCTCACGGAGGCCCGCCTCATCAAGGACATCCACCCCCGCTACAACGTCCGCCTGACCGACGACAAGACGTTCCCGTACCTGGAAATCACGACGCGCGACGACTTCCCGGGCGTCTACTTCACCCGCACGCCGTCGCCGAAGGGGACGAAACTCTACGGCCCGTTCGAGAGCGCGGCGGACCTGCGGACGGCCATCGGCGAACTCCAGAAGATCTTCCGCTTCCGCACCTGCCGCCTCGAGATTGCCGCCGACGACCCCGACCGCCGCTATTTCCGCCCGTGCATCCTGTACGCCATCGACCGGTGCACCGCCCCGTGCGCCGGGCACATCGACCGGGAGACGTACCGCACGGACATCACCCGCCTTCGCCGGTTCCTGGAGGGCAAACGGGCCCGGCTGGTGCGGGACCTGACGCGGGAGATGAAGGCCCTCTCGAAGGACCTGCGGTACGAGGAGGCCGCCCGCGTCCGCGACCAGTTGCGGGCCATCGAGGCGCTCGGTCGCCGCGGACGCGTAACCGACAACCTCCAGCCGGAGGTCTTCGCCCCCGCGTTCGACCCGGCCGAGGGGATGCAGGCCCTGACGGACCTCCTGGACGCCGCCGAACCGATCCGGGCCGTCGAAGGTATCGACATTGCCAATCTTGGTCCGGACGAGGCGGTGGGCGGCCTGGTGCAGTTCATCGACGGCCGGCCGTTCAAGGCGGGGTACCGCCGGTTCCGCATCAAGACGGTGGCGGGGCCGAACGACGTGGCGATGATCCGCGAGGTCGTTTACCGCCGGTTCCGCCGGCTCCGGGACGAACTGGCGGTCCTGCCGGACCTCGTGCTCATCGACGGCGGCCCGGCCCAACTGCACGCGGCGGCCGAGGCCGTCGATGCCGCCGGCACCGAACGGCCGCACCTGCTGTCGCTCGCCAAGCGCGAGGAGGAGGTGTACGTCTTCGGCCGGGCCGAGGACGAACCGCTCCGGCTGCCGCGCACGAGTCCGGCCCTGAAGATCCTGCAGGCCGTCCGCGACGAGGCCCACCGCTTCGCCCAGCATTACCACCACCTGCTGCGCCGCAAGGCGATCTTCGGCGACGAGGACCAACGCGCCCTCGACCGGCGGCGGAAGTCTGGCAAGTCCAAGCGCAAACGGAATAAGTAACGGCGAACCGCAGCAGCGTTGTCATTCTGAGCGAGCGGAGCGAGCGAAGAATCTCGCCGTGGCCTTTCGCCGTTGGTTCCGATTTCCGATTTCCCATTTCGGATTTCGAAAGAATCCCGCCGTGGGCCGTCCTGTCATCTCGACCGACGGCCCCCGCGGGCCGAGCGGAGAGATCTCGCCGTGGCCGTGGGGCAGTTTCGCTCGTGGCCCGGGGCTGTGGCACAGCACGCGCACACATCGAAGGATACGAAACGCCACTTCAATCGCGATGGCGTTCACACAAGGCCGGGTGCTACAACGCTTCGGCATAAAGAATAGAGGTACGCGCTTGACAGGCCGCGGTTCCGTGCTATAGTTCCGGGGCACGAGGCGCAGAGGGGCGGGGAGGCACATCCCATGAGACCTTCAAAGACGGCCGCAGGCACACGCGGGTGGGTCCTGGTCATGGCGTGGGCCACCCTGGCTATCACGGCCGGGCGGGCAGCGGCCGGCGTCACGCCAGCGGGAGGCGAGCTGCCGGTTGTTGGCGGATCGAGTCCCGCGTATTTCTTCGAGACAGACAAGACACTGTACCAACTCGGCGAAGAGGTGCACGCCGTCCACCGCCTCACAAACGAGGGCGACGAGGACTATCGGCTGCGGGCGCTGAACACGCCGGCCTTCGACATGTATGTGTACAACGATAACGCGGAGCGCGTGTGGTCGTACAACATGATACTGCTTCCAAATACATGGTGGCTGACGGTGGCGCCGGGCGAATCGATCGTGCGGGAGTACACGTGGGACATGACCGACTACCAGGGCAACCTTGTCTCGCCGGGCCGGTATGAGCTCGTCGGCGTAATCTACGGGGGCTGGGATGTGAGGAGGGAGATAACAATTATTCCCGAACCTTGCTCAATTGCCCTTCTTCTGGGGGGCTGCTGGCTTCTGCATGGCTTGAGGCGAGGGCGGCGTTCGGCGCAAGGTGCTTAAAAGTGTCTCGCGTTTAAAGAGAGAAGGCGAAGGCCTTTATCAGGGTATCTTGAGATGGGGGGTGCGCCATGGATCTTGGCAATGCAAGACGCGATGCCGCGTCCTGCTTTGAACAACCACCGCCCCGCCTGCTTCTCAGGGGTGCCGGTGGCGAAGGTCCGGCGTCATCAACGTGCCTTCCGCCGCCGAACGCGGAAGGCCGCCGCTCCGGCGGCCAGGAGGGCAAGCGTCGCCGGTTCCGGCACGGGCACCCCTTCCAGAATCAGAATCGCTTCGGTGATAGTGCCCGTCATCGGGGTGACCAGTTCCAAGCCGTCGAAGAAATGCAGCTTCGGGTCGCCAGATGGAGGCTCTCCGATCCAAGGAACCAGATCAAGAGGCAGGGGCGACGGACCCAAGCCGACGTCTACTTCCGCGTCGAAGAAGCGTGCGCCAAAAGGCATCGGTGGGACAGAATAGAACGGTCCAAGGTAATCCCGTTCGAAGCGGAAGGCGCCGTTCGTGGCGTCCGCCGGGGTGATAAACACGTTGTCCCCGGCGACGAGACGCGGTGCGAAGCCGCCATCCAAAACCGCCTCAATGGCCTGTCTGGTAACACCATCGCCTCGCACGCGGCCCGGCGCTACAGTGCCCGTTACGATAAGACGGGCCTTGGCTACGCCGTCGAGCGGAAACGTGGTTTGCACAGACGCGCTCCTCCACGCACCGAGCATTTCAAGACCGCATTCGTAATCACCCAGCAACTCAGGCAACTCGATGGGAATTGTACCTGCTCGACACCCCGCCGCGCAGGCAAGAACCACAAGGAAAGCCAGAACGCGCTTCAGAGTGCCCATGTCAGGTTCCTTACACGGCCTTGGCAGAAAACTCGCGACCTTCAGGCAACATCCCGAATACAGTATGCGTGGCACCGAGCTTAGAGTCAAGCCAGATTGGGGGCTCATCCTTCAAAAAGGCGTGCTTTCCCACTGGTTCAGGGATAGCTTCAGATCGATCAATTCGGGGGACGCAATACTATTTTCCGGAAGGCCGTAGACCTAGGGTGGGTGCTCTGCACCGACGCGGCCCGACAGCCCCACACGGGGCAGCACACCGGGCCGAGCACCACACGGTTCGGGATAAAGGATATAGGTACGCGCTTGACGGGCCGCGGTTCTGTGCTATAGTTCCGGGGCACGAGGCGCAGAGGGGCGGGGAGGCAGATCCCATGAGGCTTACGAAGACGTTATTCCTCGCACGGCTGGCGATGACCGCGACAGTGGCCAGCGCCGCGCTTAGCTTGGTCCCAATGGCGCAGGCCGACCCCATGACCGTTGCCATTTTGCCTGCAGGGGATGAGACCTTCCTGGAAGGCAGCCTACGGTCAGGCCAGATCATCTGGGAGGCGCAAGAGGATCTGACGCTCTCGCCGGGTACGTTCAGGTTCGAGGTGGTTTTTCGCTTTGATCACAGCGACCCAGACAATGTTCCCGTAGAGCCCGCGGTCGGAGAACTGTCGCTGCTCAACTGGCCGATGGAATTCGGCACAACAATCCCCTGGACGCCCGGCCGATACAGTGACCGCGTGGGAAGCCCTTTGAATGTGTGGATGTGGGTTGCGGAAGCAGCCGTGACTTCCACGGTGACGTTCCCGGCCGGTGCCCGCATCGGCACCGTCGCCTGGTCAACCGGCGGGCAGGACCTCGATGATATAGCCGACAACGGTAGCTTCCATGTCACAGGGGAGGCCACGCATCGCGTGGACACTGGCGAGCAAACGCTCATACTGAAGTCTGCCCGGGACACCAAGGGCCTGAATCCTGAACCGGTGCCCGAACCTGCCTCGTTCTGCTTGGTCTTACTGGGTGTCTTGGGGTTTGTGCGCCGTAGGTTGATGAACAAGAGGAGTCTCGCTTAGTTAACCCATGAGGTAAGAGCAGGGCTGCATTCGCCCGGGAGGGTTGTAGAATGCGCTATACTTCGAGGCGTCGGCCAAAGTCGGCGGTGTTTGAAGTGCTGGAATCGCGGCTGCTCCTCAGTGGTGCTAGCCCAAGCCCACTCGGGCGAATTCGGGGGACGCAATACTATTTTCCGGAAGGCCGTAGACCTAGGGTGGGTGCTCTGCACCGACGCGGCCCGACAGCCCCACACGGGGCAGCACACCGGGCCGAGCACCACACGGTTCGGGATAAAGGATAGAGGTACGCGCTTGACGGGCCGCGGTTCTGTGCTATAGTTCCGGGGCACGAGGCGCAGAGGGGTGGGGAGGCAGATTCAATGAAACGCTGCCAATGGAGGCTGGTTCTGGGATGCCTGCTCCTCGGGGGCGTTGTCGCGCCAGGAGGGGGCATATGGTGCGCCACAGCCGGTGCCGACGAGGCGGTGACGTTCGCCGATCCGAATCTCGAAACCGCCGTTCGCGACAGACTCGGCATCCCCCCACCCGAACCCGTCACGGCCACCGACATGCTCGGGCTTTACTCACTGCACGTTGCCGGAACGGGTATTACGGACCTCGCGGGATTGGAGTACGCAACGAATCTTGAACTCTGCTTTGCGGACTTCAATGCCATTACCAGCGTGGAGCCCCTTCGTGAGTTGACACCGCTCGTGGATCTACAGCTATCCAGTAATCTCCTTACGGACATTTCGCCGATTGCGGGCCTTACAAACCTGACGGTGCTTAACTTGGGCGCGAACCACCTGACCCAGGTAGACGTCTTGTCGGAAATGACAAAGTTAGATGGTCTGGCGCTATATCGCAACGACATCAGCGATATCTCGCCCCTGGCAAGCCTGCATGAACTGGGCGATTTGGACCTTACAGGGAACTGCGTGGCGGATGTGGCCCCCCTGGCCGGGTTAACAGAGTTGAACGTCCTGGGTCTGGGGGGGAACGGCCTCAGCGATATCGCTCCCCTGGCGGGGCTCTCGGAGCTGAGAGGGCTGCTGTTGGAGGAGAACCAGATCAGCGACATCTCGCCCCTGGCCTGGCTGACGGGGTTGGACTACTTGGACCTTCGCGGCAACCCGCTGAACCAGGCGGCCTACGATACCTACCTCCCGCTGATTGAGGCGAATAACCCGGGCATCGAACTCCACTACGACCCGATTCCCGAACCGGCAACGCTGGCCCTCGTCATCGTCGGGGCCGCGGCGATATTCGGGCGAACAAGGCAGGGCGCGAATCGCACACCTAGGGGCCACGTGCTTCGATGTCCCGAAGCGGATCCAGAGCGGGAGACAGGCCATGGAACACACGAGGTTTAGAGCAACCTGCCTTTCGGTGGTAGTCGCTCTCCTTGGCTTGGCGGCCACGGATGCCTATTCCGAAACCTACCAGTGGAATACCAGTTACGGCAACTGGGGAACGGCGTCCAATTGGAGTCCGGACCGAGACTTCCCTAACACAATTGACTGGATGCGTATACAACGGCAGGGGGGTGGGACCTGCGTTTTCAGCGGCGCGGACGATACCGTGACGAGGGTCTACATCACGGCGGGAAACACGCTCCAGCACTCCGCCAACGAACTGTCTATCTGGGGCAACTTCTTTGTCGGCAGCGGCTCGGGCACAGGCACCTACGCATTGACGGGGTCCGGGGCCACACTCAGCCCCCAGGACGTCCTGCTCGGCTACGGGTCGAGCGGAATCATCAACCAAACGGCCGGCCAGTGCAATGTTACGGACCGCCTGACGATCGGCAGCAACCAAACTGGGAGCGTGGGCACTTACACCCTTTCTGGCGGCTCTTTGTCCGTCGGCGGGCATCTTGAATGCGGCGCCTACCTCTCCGGCACGTTCAACCAAAGCGCAGGGACGGTTACCGTCACCGGGACACTGTACATCGGGCGCCATGCCGGCGCTGAGGGGGAGTATAACCTGGGCGGCGGCACGCTCGTCGCACCAACCGTCATCGTGGCCAACGCGGGAAATGGGGAATTCAATTGGACCGGCGGAACCCTCTCGGGAAACAGCATGACGGTCGGCGCTAACGGCACCTTAAGTGTCGAAACGGACGTGCAGTACGCGGGAGACCTGTACGTCGATGACGGTACCATTTACGTGGCTGACGGCCATACCTTCACGGTCACTGGGACCTTCGGCGAGTCAGGTGCGGACGGGACAATCACGAAGACAGGGGGCGGCACGCTCGTAATCCAGGGAACCCAAGACCACTGCTCCGGGTGCATTCTGGACGTGACCGAAGGCAAAATCACATTCCAGACCGATGCCGGCGGTGCAGCGCCCAACTACAACTTGGCAGTCACCGTGAGTGGAACGGCAAGCGTGGAGTTCCAGACGACGCAGCATCTTGCAGCGCTAAACTTGGAGGACACGTCTCAAGTCACGGTCACTTCAGACGGGAGCAAAGCGCTGGTAACGAAAGCTCTGGCGATAGATGAAAGCGGCGGCACGCCCACCGCCACGCTGGACCTCGCTAACAACAATCTCATCATCGATTACGATCCGACCCCGAATCCGTTCGACGACATTGCGGCCCTTATCAAGAACGGGTGGAACGGCGGCGCCTGGAACGGTACGGGCATCACCTGCGACGGTGACGCGTCGGAGTACGGGGCTCGGCTTTGCAGACAACGCCGACCCCGAATTTGCCACGCGCACAGCCCTCGAAGGTGTAGATGTCGATGAGACCAGCGTTCTCGTCCGGTATACGTTCTACGGCAACGCGAACCTGGACGACCGGGTGGACGCGGCGGACATGAACAAAGTGCTCGCCAACTACGGCGACGTGATGCCGGATCCCGAGGATATCATGGCCTGGTTCCTCGGCAACTTCAACTACGACGACCGCGTCGATGCGGCCGACCTGAACCGGGTGCTCGTCAACTGGGGCAAGATCGAAAGCGGCGGCTGAAACACAGGGCAGGACAAACCACCCTACCCTTCCCCCTCCACGGGCGCCGCCTGGCCGCGGCGGACCACCCACCACAGCGTCGCCATGACGACGGCGCCGAGGGCGTTGGCGGCCATGTCGAGCCACTCGAACGCCCGGCCCGCCGTCAGCGTCGCCTGCCCGACCTCCATCATCGCCCCGAGCCCCGCCGTCGCCCCCACCGCCAGCAGCAGCCGCGACTTCAGGTAACGCGTCGTCGGCTTCGGGCCGAGGGCGTAGCACAGCAGCAGGCTGACCACGGCGAAGGTGCCGAAGTGGAGGACCTTGTCGGAATCGAACAGTTCCTCGCTGACCTTCAGCATCTCGGCCTCGGCCAGGCCGAGCGCCCCGAGCAGCCCGACGGCGGCGGCGACGAGCGGCCACCGCGATTCGGCGAGTTCGTCGCCACGGTCCGGGTGCCAGTGCGCCCCGTGGGCGGTCCAGGCGGCCACCAGGCCGAGCACCCCCGCCAGGGCCAGCACGTTCGGGGCCAGGAGGGCCGAGGCGTCGAAGCGGAAATAGAGGAGGTTGGCGGCCAGGGCGGCCAGGCCGGCGAAGACAGCCGTCTTCGGCCAGGGGCCACGCCCCTTCCGGCCGCCCCGCACGATGCGGACCGCGAACGCCACGGCCGCCGCCAAAACGAGAACCAGCCCCACCCATCCGACCTCGGCCAGCACCAGGAGGAAACCGTCCGTATCGACGTCGTCACCGGGCCCGGCCGGCCAGCCGGCATGGCCGAAGGTCGCCCGTGGCGAGATCGCGCCGGCGCCCAGGCCGAAGGCGGCGCGATGAACGGGCAGCGACTCGAGCACGGTCTCCAGGAGGCCATCGGCGCTCGCCTCCACCTGCGGCGGGCCGACCAGCAGCGTCCCGAGCCAGAGCCCCAGCGCCACCCACAGGGCCAGCCCGAGGGCCACGGCCACCGGCCGCCGGAGGCCGAGTTGGTCGGGCCCCACCATGACGTACCCGCCCAGGACGAGGGCGACGGCCAGCGTCACGCAGACCGTGAGGATGACGGGCGGCACGTTGGCGGCCCCGAGGGCCACGGACACCAGGCCGGTGACGACCAGGGCGATGCCCGTCCGGACGGTGGCGGCCCGGTCGATCCATCCCCATCGCGACTCGCGGCGGGCGGGGCGGCGGCGCGGCATCCAACCCAGGTGACGCAGGACCACCAGCAGGCACGCCGGCAACGCCGCCAGCAGAGCCGGCACGAGACTGTCGCCGCCCAGGATAAGCGCGGGGCCGGCCAGGCGGGGCGAGCCGGGCGGCGCGCGGGCCGACCCGACCGCCGACACGACCGCCCAATAGGCGAGCAGGCCGAGGCCGACGACGACCGCCCACGTGACCCGGCGGGCGCCTTTGCGCCCAGGCGCCGCCGAGGAAGCCAGCCAGAAGAAGCCGGCCGCGCCGGCGGCGAGCATCAGGACACCGGTGGCCGCCCGCGGCCGACGGGCGTAGCGGGCCAGGTGCAGCCCGACCTCGCGGTCGGCGCCTCCACGGTCCGGTTCGATCAGCAGGTCCAGCACCTCGGCCGCGGAGCCGTCCGACTCCGGCGCCAGGGGGGCGAGCGGTAGCGGGAAGGTCTGCAACAGCAGCAGGGCCAACAGGCCCCAGACGAGCAGGTTGGCCGCCGTCCGCAAATGGGTCAGCGGTGCCCCGAGCACGCCGGTGACGACCCAGAACGCATGGAGCAGGCAGACCAGGAAGAGCAACTCGAAGCCGCCGAAACGGTGGTGGTCGGCAAAGAGGGTAGGCGCAAGCACCAAACCGGCGGCAAGGGCGACGTGGAAAAGCAGCAGCACCCCCCGCCGCAACGGCGCGGGGGTCGGGGGCGATGGTGACGGCACCTCGGGCATGACGTTCCCGCGGGCACGGACCCCGAGCCCGCCGGCCCGTCGTGGTCGGCGGCCGGCGTCGCCCGGATGCGACATCAGGACGTGTCAGGCTCATCGCCGGCCGGCGGGGTCTCGCCGAAGTCCGGCTCGGACGACTGGAACCTGGCCGACGCGGCGGCGGCCATGCCGGGCGCGGGCGAGGCCGTACTCCCGGCGTAGTCGTAGTAG
>JAWODB010000033.1:0-30295 GCA_046483505.1 Phycisphaerae bacterium | reverse complement strand
CCGCATCTGGCTCAACCTGGGCCTGGCCCGGTACGATGCCGGCAAGGTGAGCGCGGCGGTGGAGGCGCTGGAGAAGGCGCTGGCGCTGGCGCCGACGGACGAGCCGGCCCTGTACTTCCGCGGCCGCATCGCCGCCGCCCGCGGCGACCTGGTCCGGGCCGCCGACTGCTTCACCCGGCTGCTCCTGGCGGCCGGGGAGGGCACGCCGTTCCACATGCTCGGCACGTATCACCTGGCCCGGGTCCAGACCAACCTGGGCAACCTCGGCGCCGCCGCCGTCGCCTACGAGAACCTGCTCGAGGCGGTCGCCGAACCGCAGCCGTTCTTCCGCCGGTACCCCGAACTCTACCTCATCTACCGCAGCCAGGTGAAACTGCGGACGCGGCTGGGCGAGTTGCTCCTCGGCCAGGGCCGGGCCGACCGCGCCGTGACGGTCCTGGAGGAGGCGCTCCAGGACCGGCCGCGCAACACCGACCTCCTGGACCTGATGACGCGGGCGCACCTGGCCCGGAAGGACTACGCCGCCGCTCGCCGATGGGCCCGGCAACTCATCGAGGTCCAGCCCGACGGCGCCGCCGGCTACCGCCGCCTGGCCGAGGTCTACCGGGCCGAGGGCCGGCCCCAGGCCGTCATCGGCGACCTCGAAACGTATTACCAGGCCCACGCGGACAACCAGGCGCTGGGGCTCCTGCTGGCGTCGGCGTACGAGGCGGCCGGCCGCCGGAACGACGCCGCCCGCCTCTACGCCCGTCTCTGCCGGCCGGGGACCACGGTCGGTGCCGACCCGTCGGCCGCCCTGAAACTCGCCGACATCCACCTGGAGGCCGGCCGCACCGTCGAGGCCCTCCAGGCCCTGGCCGCCACCATGGTCACCGAGGTCATCCACTCCTCCGTGCTGGTGAAGGCGGCGAAGATCATCGACGGCCTGAAGGAGCCGGCCGAGGTGTACCGGGAGGCCCGCCGCCTCGTCGAGGGCGAGGTGTCGCACTACGGCCCGTTCGTGCTGGTGGGGATGCTGGCCGAGGCGGCCGGCCGTCCCGCCGACGCCCTGTCGCTGTACGACAAGGCGATCTCGCGGCAGCCGAAGGCCGCCATCGCTTACTCCCGCAAGGGCGATCTCCTCATCCGCGACCGGCGCCTCCGCGACGCCCTGTCGGTGTACCGGACGGCCGTCCGCGCCGGCCTCGACCTGCCCGTCTTCCACCGCAAGATGGGGATGCTGCTGGAGGAACTCGACCGGCTCGACGAGGCGATTGCCGCCTACCGCGAGGCCCGCGACGGGGCGCCGCGCGACCGGCCGACCTCCTACTTCCTGGCCTCGGCCCTGGCGAAGCGGGACCGGTTCGACGAGGCCGTCGAGGTCCTGAAGACCCTGCTCACCCATCATCCGAAGGACCTGCGGACGTTCATTCAACTGGCGGGCCTGTACCTGGCCCAGGACGAACTCGACGCCGCCGAGGACGTCGTCCTGCGGGCCCGCGACCTGCACCCGGACGCCACCGGCCCGGTCGCCCTCCTGGCCGAGGTCCGCTATCGCCAGGAGCGGTACGACGACGCGGTCGCCCTGGCCCGCCGCGTGCTCGAGGCCGAGCCCGACCGCCAGTCGATGCGCGTCCTGATGGCCTACGCCATGGCCGGCAAGGGCGAGGTCCAGGACGCCGCCAACGAGGTCAAGGCGCTGCTGGCGGCCGAGCCGGAGAACGTCCAGTGGCGATATGTCCTTGCCGGGTTCTACACCGAGATGGGCGACCACGAGGCCGCCGAACGCGAACTCCTCCGCATTCTCGACACGCGGCCGGACCACGCGCCCAGCAACAACGACCTCGGGTACATGTGGGCGGACCGCGGCCGGAACCTCGACCGGGCCGAACGCATGATCCGCCTCGCCCTGGAGGCCGAGCCGAAGCACCCGGCGTACCTGGACAGCCTGGGCTGGGTCCTGTACAAGCAGGGACGGTTCGAGGACGCCGTCGGCGCCCTGGAGCAGGCCACCCGCCTGGCGCCGGAACTCGACCCGGTCCTGTGGGACCACCTGGGCGATTCGTACTGGCGGCTCGACCGTCCCGAGAAGGCCGGCGAGGCCTGGAAGCACGCCGCCGAGTTCCTCGAACAACGCGACAAGCCCGCCGACGCCGACCGCCTCCGCCGCCTCCGCAAGAAACTGGAGCAACTCCAGGGAGGCGGCCGGCCGGACGTCGCCCCCGTCGCCGACGAACCCCGCCGCCCCGGCACCGGCGAGGCCCACACCGATGCCCAGCCGTAGGGCTGCGTGCGTGCGCCCGCCGACGGGTGCCTGCGAGGAGGCCGACTGGTGCGCGGCGGGTCTCCGTACCCGCCGCGCCGCACACGCGGCCACCATCAAACGCAAGAAGCCGTGACCGCAGGGTGGTTGCTTGCGCCCCCGCGATGGACGAACGACGGTGGGTGCGGCGCGCCCGCCCGACCTGTGAGGAGGATCGCATGTCCGGACATTCCCACTGGGCCACCATCAAACGCAAGAAGGGCGCGCAGGACGCGAAGCGCGGCAAGCAGTTCTCCAAGTGCGCCAAGGCCATCATCGTGGCGGCCCGGATGGGCGGCGGCGACCCGGACATGAACCTGAGGCTCCGGTACGCCATCGACGACGCCAAGGCCGTCAACATGCCCAATGCCAACATCGAGCGGGCCATCAAGAAGGGCACCGGCGAACTCGACGACGGCTCCCAGATCGAGGAAATCATCTACGAGGGGTACGGGCCCGGCGGCGTCGCCATCTTCGTCGAGGCCTTGACCGACAACCGCAACCGGACCTCCAGTGAGGTCGGCAAGATCTTCGAGCGGCACGGCGGCAACATGGGTCAGCCCGGATGCGTGGCCTGGATGTTCTCCCAGAAGGGCCTCGTCACCGGCCCCGCCGGCCAGGACGAGGAGACCCTCATGGAGGCCGCCCTCGCCGCCGGCGCCGAGGACCTGTCCGTCACCGAGGACGGGTACGAGGTCTACACGCCGCCCGACGCCCTCCAGGACGTGAAGCAGGCGCTCGAGACGGCCGGCGTGCCCGTGGAGGCGGCCGAAATCGCCCAGGTGCCGCAAACCTACGTTTCCCTCGAGGAACCCGACGCCCGCAAGACCCTCGCGCTGCTGGAGGAACTGGACGACCACGACGACGTGCAGAAGGTCCACTCGAACGTCGACGTGGACGCCGACCTGGTGGAGAAGATCCAGGCGGGGTGACGCGCGGCAGGTATTGAGCAAACTACAAGTAACGTCCTGGTTTGTCATTCTGAGGCTCCGCTTGCGGAGCCGAAGAATCTCGCCTCGATGCGGTTCGAACGGCGAGAACCCGCCAGACGTCGCGCTCCGCTTCGCGTCGCGGCTAAAAGGGACGGGCGTTGCCGCGGCTGAGGCGGTTGTTGTCGTTGGCCTCTATTCCGCCTTCCGATTTCCGCCTTGGCCTTACTCGACCGTCACGCTCTTCGCCAGGTTCCGCGGCTTGTCCACCGCGCAGCCCCGCAGCACCGCCACGTGGTAGGCCAGCAGTTGGAGCGGGACGACGTTGACGATCGGCTGGAACGGCTCGGCCACGTCCGGCACGTGCAGGACGTGCCGGGCGAGCCGGGCGATGTCCTCATCCCCCTCGGAGGCGATGGCGACGACCTGGCCGCCGCGGCTCCGCACCTCCTCCATGTTCGACAGGACCTTCTCGTACTGGAGCCCCCGGTTCGCGAGGAACACGACCGGCATCTCCTCGGTAATCAGGGCGATGGGCCCGTGCTTCATCTCGGCGGCGGGCAGACCCTCGGCGTGGACATAACTGATTTCCTTGAGTTTCAGCGCCCCTTCCAGGGCCACCGGGTAGTTGTAGCCCCGGCCCAGGTACAGCCAGTTGGGGCAGTCCTTGTAGGCCTCGGCCACCCGGCGGATCGGCTCGTCCAGGTCGAGGACGGTCCGCACGAGGTCCGGCACGGCCTGGAGGCCGCCGATCAGTTCCCGCGCCTCCTGCGGCGCCAGGTGCCGCCGCCGGCCCATGAACATGGCCGCCATGATCAGGACCACGAGTTGCCCCGTGAACGCCTTCGTCGAGGCCACGCCGATCTCCGGCCCGCAGTGCAGGTACACGCCGGCGTCGGTCTCGCGGGCGATGGTCGACCCGACCACGTTCACGATGCCCAGCGTCAGGGCGCCCTTGAGGCGTGCCTCGCGGGTGGCGGCCAGGGTGTCGGCCGTCTCGCCGCTCTGGCTGATGGCGATGACGACGGTCCCCTCGTCGATGATGGGGTTGCGGTAGCGGAACTCGCTGGCGTACTCGACCTCGGTGGGAATCCGGGCCAGGTCCTCGAACAGGAACTCGCCCACCAGGCCGGCGTGCCACGCCGTGCCGCAGCCCGTCAGGATGACCCGCCGGGCGTGGGCCAGGGTCTTGGCGACGTCGCGGATGCCGCCCAGGTGGATCTCGCCCGTCTCGGCCTCCAGCCGGCCTCGCATCGTGTCGGCCAGGCTGCCGGGCTGCTCCATGATTTCCTTCAGCATGAAGTGAGGATAGCCCGCCTTCTCGATCTGTTCCAGGCTCCACTCCACCTGCTGGACCTCTTTGTGGGTGGGCACGGCGTCGACGGTGGCCGTGGCCAGCCCGTCGCGACGGATCACCGCCATCTCGCCGTCGTCCAGGTAGATGACGTTGGTGGTGTGCTCGATGACGGCGGCGGCGTCGCTGGCGACGACGTACTCCTCCTCGCCCACGCCCACGATGAGCGGCGACCCGTTGCGGGCGGCCACCAGGACGTCCGGCTCGTCGGCGTGGACGACCGCGATGCCGTACGCCCCGCGCACCTCCGCCAGGCCCGCCTGCACCGCCTTCTCAATGTCGCCCTCGTAGTAGCGGGCGAAGAGGTGCGCGAGGACCTCCGTGTCGGTGTCGCTGGCGAACTCCACCCCCTCCGACTCCAGCAGCCGCCGGAGCGCCGACCAGTTCTCGATGATGCCGTTGTGGACGACCGCCAGCCGGCCGGAGGCGTCCGTGTGGGGATGGGCGTTGACGTCCGTCGGCGCCCCGTGCGTGGCCCACCGGGTGTGGGCGATGCCAAGCGTGCCGCTCGTGTCCTGCCCCTGCATGCGTTCCTCGAGGCGGGCGATGCGGCCCTGGGCCTTGACGACCGTCAGGTGCCCGTCGTCGCCCTGTTGCAGGGCCACCCCCGCGGAATCGTAGCCGCGGTACTCCAGCCGCTTCAGGCCCTCGATGAGGACGGGATACGCCTGTTTGGCGCCCAGGTATCCGACGATGCCGCACATGGAATGTCCTTCGCGTTGGGCCGGCCGCTGCGTGGGACGACCGGCGTATCTTTTACGCGCCCTTGCGGGCGGCTACGAAGGGGCGTGCCACGGCCGGTCTTGCCCGGCCGTGCGTCCGCTCCCTGGCGGTCGCGGCTCGGATGGGGCTCGTGGTGCCTACGTCGATATCGGCCGGATGGCGGGCGGGGCTGAAGCCGCATCGCGCCGCTTGAGCCGCGAGCGTAAGTTTACCCGCCCGTGGCGGGCGAGCGGGCCGGCGCGCGGCGCTTTTGGCTAGCCGCGAGCGCGAGCGAGCGGTCGAACGACCCGCTCACTAACGTTCGCGGCTGGCGATGGCGCGAGCGAGCGGACCCACCCACAAGCATACCCCGAACCGCGCCGGGGAGCAATGCGCCCCGCGTTACAGGTCGGCGAAAGGTTGCAGCCGCCCGTGCCAGGCGTATAGTGGAATGCCGGGTGCCATGCGTTCGCGCCGCTGCGAAAGCGTGCACTCACCGGCACCGGGAACCCACGCTTTCGCGCCGCTGCGAAAGCGTGCCACCCGGCGCCCCGGCGCGCACAAAGGAGACCACCCCATGGACCGCATCCGCCCGGCCCCGGCGCTGACGGCCGCGGCCGCCCTCGCCCTGGCGGCGGCCGGCTGCGGCCGGCCGGAGGCCGTCATCCGCTACACCACCGGCGGGCCCGACGAGGCCGTCCGGTATGACTCGGCCACGTTTCAACTGGCCCGGGGCGACCGGGTCCAGATCGTCCTCTTCCGCCGCAAGGCCGCCCCCATCGGCACGGCCGACCCGGACTTCGAGTACGTCTTCCTGGAACTGCCCGAGAAGAAGCGGTACGGCTGGCTGCGGGCCGACCGCGTGCCCGCCTACCGATGGGTCCACGCCGCCGGCGAGGACCACGTCTGGCTCGCCACCGCCGGCCAGGTCCGCATGCGGTTCGCCGACGGCAAGGAGCACGTGCACTTCGACTTCCGCATGACGATGGAGCCGGTGCGCGGCACGGCGGGGGCGCCGTACGTCCTGGAGGGCGACGTCAAGGTGCTCGAGGATGTGTTTCGCACCCACACGCTCGTCACCCGTTACGGCCCGTGGCTGGCGCGCATCGTCAACCCGGAGACGAAACCGGAACCCGAAGCCCAACCGGAGTGAAGCGCGGCGGGTCTCCGCACCCGCCGCGCCCGAGTTGCCGGGTGCCACTGGCTGCTTGTCAGCCAGTGTTCTCCGAAGAGCGAGGCGCCCCATTTAGCCGCCCTGCTTGCAGGGCGCGTGTGCACCGGCGCGTCTGCAAGGCACGCGCCGGCCAAGGCCGGCGGCTAAATATGAGGATAAGGCCGAGGCGCACGGACGCGGCGTTCAGTAGAGTTTTTCTTGGCGGAGACGCCGGCCGTGCCGCTGGTGGCTCCGGAGGATCTCGTGCCGCCGGCCGCCGATCATGTCCTTGTAGTCCTCGAAGGTCCACCACTGGAGCCCCGCCCATTCGGTCCGCCGGACATACTCGAAATAGGCGTCCTGGATGGACACCGGCGTGGGGTGCGTGCTGCCGCAGACGTAAGCCGAATTGCCGTACAGGATGAGCATCGGCTCTTGGCCCTTCGGGTAGACGGCGGCGATGGCCTGTTTGAGGCGGCGGGTCTGCTCGTCGAGGAACCGCTTGAGGAACGCCAGGACGGCCGGCTCGACTTTGCGGAAGTCGCGGTGCCCCCAGCCGTCCTGCGTTCCGTTGCCGAGGTAGGCGTAGTAGTCGATGCTGAGGATCTCCAGGCCCGCCGGGAGGGGCTGGCGGCCGTCCCGGCCCGTGCCCCAGGTCTTGATGTCGGGAGTCGAAACGGCAAAGTTCAGCCATGACTGAATGTGCGGATAACGCGACTGGATGTGCGCGTCGAAGCAGGCGATAAGGTCTTCCATCTCCTCCCGCGACCGGCCGCCCAGGTACGGCTCGTCGCCCAGCAGGGCGGCGAAGACGTTGCGGATCATGGCCTGCCCGTCGGGCATCGTTTCGAGGCGGTCGAGCACGCGCCCGAGGGTGTTCACCCCCTTCGTGCCGTAAGCCACGTACGAGATCAACTGGCGGCGCTGGAAGGCGCGGCGTGTGAGGTCGATGGCCCGGTCGAACTTTTCGGGTTCCTCGCCCGCGCTGCGGAGCGTGATCGGGAAGAACGTCGAGTACGCCGTGATGACCTCCAGGTTGTCGATCCAGGAGGCCCGGTCGCCGCGGTAGTGCCTCGGCTCGTCGTGCTGCGCGTTGTACTCGCTGTAAAAGGCGACCTTGCCGACGGCGTCTTGGCCCACGTAGCGGTACACCGGCACGACCGTGCCTTTGGGCCGCTCGTACACCCTCGGCGCAGGCGACGGTTCGCCCGCGCGTGCGGCGACGGCAGGCACGAGGGCGGCCGCAAGAAGGGAAAGCGGGCACAACAGCCTCATGATTCGTCTCCTTCCGGATGGTCCCCGACCATATTCCCTCTCGCCGCGGGCCGGTGCAACCTTTCTCCGCCGTTGTCGTCGTCGCGGCGTGGTTCCGGCTCTCGGCCGCGTTCACCCTCTGGAAGACGCACGGGTAAAGCGTTGACGGCCGCCCCCCTCCGCGGCGAGAATGCGGAAGTAGCCGGGTGGCATGCTTTCGCGCTTCGGCGAAAGCGTGTGTCCGCGGCGTCGGTGAGCGTATGCTTTCCCAAAGGCGCGAAAGCATGCCACCCGGCGCTCGGATTGTCGGTGATGCGCCGCCACGGCGAACCGGTATGTGTTCGCCGGCCCGCTTGCGGGCCGCGCGCCGTGGCAGGATTGCAGCGCACGGCCGGACAAGGCCGGCCGTGGCACCCGGCGCTCGGATTGTCGGTCATGCACCGCCCGCGCGAACCGGTATGTGTTCGCCGGCCCGCTTGCGGGCCGCGCGCCGTTGCAGGATTGCAGCGCACGGCCGGACAAGGCCGGCCGTGGCACCCGGCGCTCGGATTGTCGGTCATGCGCCGCCCGCGCGAAACGGTTTGTGTTCGCCGGCCCGCTCGCGGGCCGCGCGCCGTTGCAGGATTGCAGCGCACGGCCCGGCAAGCCGCCAGTGGCACCCAGCAAGGAGCCCGACGATGAAACGACGCGATTTCCTGAAGACCGCCGGCGCCGCCTCCCTCGGCGCCGGGCTGCTCGGCGCCGGCATCGGATGCCGGCCGAAGGCCGACCGCGGCGGCACGGCCGCCGCCGGCGCCGACCGCCCGAACATCCTCTGGATCACCGCCGAGGACCTGAGCCCCGCCCTCGGCTGTTACGGCGACTCTTACGCCCGGACGCCGAACCTCGATGCGTTAGCCGCCGACGGCGTCCGGTACACGAATGCGTTCGCCTCGGCGCCCGTCTGCTCGCCCGCGCGGTCGTGCCTGATTACGGGCGTCTTCGCCTCCAGCCTCGGCACGATGCACCTGCGGTCGGCGTACCCGATCCCGGACGTCATCCGCGCCTGGCCGGGCGCCCTGCGCGAGGCCGGGTACTACACCACGAACAACGTCAAAACGGATTACAATACGTCCGACGAGCCGCGACTCATCGACGAGGCGTGGGACGACTGCTCCGCCAAGGCCCACTGGCGCGGGCGGAAGCCGGGCCGGCCGTTCTTCGCCGTCTTCAACCACATGGTCAGCCACCAGTCGCGGTCGATGGTCTGGCCGCGCGAGAAGTTCCTCGAGGAGGTCCAGTCGCAACTCTCGGAGGACGAGATTCACGACCCGGCCGAGGCGCCCGTCCCGCCGTATTACCCG
The DNA here is from genome assembly GCA_046483505.1 of Phycisphaerae bacterium. Lineage (GTDB taxonomy): Bacteria > Planctomycetota > Phycisphaerae > FEN-1346 > FEN-1346 > BS750m-G62. Next base: position 21,279 of record JAWODB010000033.1, on the reverse strand, counting down.
GACACGCCGCTCGTGCGCCGCGTCCTGGCCCGCTTCTACGACTGCGTGACGGTCCTCGACCACCAGGTCGGCCGCCTGCTCGACCAGTTGGAGGAGGACGGCCTCGCCGACGACACGATCGTCTTCTTCTACGGCGACCACGGCAACGGCATGCCGCGCCACAAGCGGGCGGTCCTCGATTCGGGCATGAAGGTGCCGCTCATCATCCGGTTCCCGGAGAAGTACGCGCACCTGGCGCCCGCGAAGCCCGGCGGGACGGTGGACCGCCTGGTGAGTTTCGTGGATTTCCCCCGCACGGTCCTCAGCCTCCTCGGGATGGACGCCCCGGACTACATGCAGGGCGCGGCATTTCTCGGCGCCCACGAGGGCGCGCCGCGCACGTACGTCTACGGCCATCGGGACCGCGTGGACGAGGCGTACGACCTCTGCCGCTCCGTCCGCGACGCGCGGTACCTGTACATCCGTAACTACATGCCGCACATTTCCTACCACCAGCCGAGCGCGTGGCCGGGGCAGGGCGAGATCCGCGACGAGATCTCGCGCGTGGCCGCCGAGGGCGACCTCACCCCGCCCGAGCGGCACTACGCCGGCCCGACGAAACCGCCCGAGGAACTCTACGACTGCCAGGCCGATCCGCTGAACCTGAAGAACCTCGTCGGCGACGCGGGCCGTGCCGGGACGCTCGAGCGCCTCCGCCGCGAGCACCGGCGGTGGGTCCTGGCGAGCCGCGACGTCGGCTTCCTGCCGGAATGCGAGATCCGGCGGCGGTCCGAAGGCACCACGCCGCAGGAAATGGCCCGCGACCCGCACGTCTATCCGCTCGGGACGATCCTGGAGGCCGCCGACCTCGTCGGCCGGGGGGCCGGCAAACGCGACGCCCTCCTTGCGAACCTTCAGCACGCCGACCCGGCGGTCCGGTTCTGGGCGGTCATCGGTCTGCGGAACCTGGGCGAGGACGCCAAGCCGGCCGCCCGCGCGCTGGAGAAGGCGCTGGCCGACGCCTCCGCGCCCGTGCGGATCGAGGCGGCCGGGGCACTCGCGGAACTCGGCAAGGCGAAGGACGCCGTCGCGGCGCTTACGAAGGAACTCGCCGGCGAGAGCCAGAGCGCGGTCCTGCGGGCGTGCCGGACGCTGGAACTGATGGGCCAGACCGCCCGACCCGCCGCCGGCGCCGTCCGGGCGGTCCTCGCGACGGACCATGCGAAGCAGGGCCCGCTCGGCATGTTCGTCCGGTTCAGCGCGAACGCGCTGCTCGAGCACCTCGGCGGCGCATAAGCGCTGGACGGCGCATCCGCCCCATTCAGCCGCCGCGCTTGCGCGGCGCGCGTTGTTCGCGGCGCGTGAGCCTTCAACGCGCCCTGCAAACAGGGCGGCTAACACGACCACGCTAACTCGTGCGCGGCGGGTCTCCGCACCCGCCGCGCAGCCCTGGAAAGGGCGTTTCGAGCGCGGTGGGTACGGAGACCCACCGCGCAAATGGCCGACTTAGCGTTGTGGTGCTCAATGGGGTGGTTTGAACGGCGTGCCACCCTGCGCCTCGGCTGCGCCGGGCCCTTCCCGCGCTTCCCCTTACCATTTTGTTTCAGTGTGCGTATAATCTATTGGAGGAAATGAATGGGGGTGCCCCTCCGGGCGTCCCACCAGATGAGCCATTTCATCGGAAGGAGGGTTGACGATGATCCGTTCACGCGCAACCCGATCCGAACGACGCATTCTCCGAGCGGCCGGTATCGGCCTGCTCGTCACGATCCTCGTTGCCGGACTTGCCGCAAGCGGTCGGGCCGCCGGGCGCACGCTTCCGACCCGAACCGGCGCGGGACGAAGCCCGAACGTCGGCGGCGCTCACCATGGCCGCGGGAGCGCCGTCTCCGTCGGCCGCGGAGGTCTCCGGGTGAACGTCGGCGGGGCCCGCCCCGCGAGCCCGTCGGCCCGGCACCCCGGCGGCACGGGGCGCCCCGTGACACGCCGGCACCTTCCGCGCCGGCACCCCGGCCCCCCCGGCCGGCCGCATCACCGCAACGACGCGCTCCGCAAACTCCAGCACATCCGGCACGAGCGGCTGAAGCAGTCGAGCCTGCTCCGCACCCTGCCGCACACCAGCCTGCTCCGCCGCCGGCACGACGACCGCCGCACGCACGACCGGTTCCGCCACGGCGTGCCGGGCGGCGCGCACGGGCCCGACGTCAAACGCCGCATCCTCCGCCACCGCCTGCACACGTACCTGCCGCACCACCGGCGGTACGTCTACCCGCGGCACGGCAGCGTGATCCTCCGGTCGCCCGGCATCTACTACCGGTCGTACGGAACCTCGGTCTACACCGTGCCGGGCGCGACCACGTACGAGGAGCGGCGGGTGTACGTGGAGCCCGATCCCGGCGTGGACGACCGGACGTACGTGGACCCGGGTCCGTACCTCGACCCGGAACCGTACGTGCCGCACGAGCGGATCGAGGAGGTCCCGGCGGACCACGGCGCGGCCGCGAGCGAGCAGGCGCTGGCCCTGCTGAGCCGGGGCCGGGCGTCCGAGGCGCTGACCGCCTTCAGCCGCCTGTCGCAGACGTACCGGGCGGCGGGCGTGCCGAAGATCGGCGTCGCCCTGTCGCTGGCGATGCTCGAGCAGTTCGACCGGGCCGCCTGGGCCATGCGGCGGGCGCTGCGCCTCGACGCGGGAGCCGTCGACCACGTGCCCGTGGACGAGGCCCTGGCCGAGCGGCTCGATCGGCTCGTGCTCCAGTACCGCCGCAGCGACCAGCACGCGGTGCTGGCCAAGGATGCGGCGTTCATGCTGGCGGTCCTTCACGCCCTGCTCGGCGAGCCCGACGCCGCCCGCGAGATGATCGGCCTGGCCGTCGAGGTCGGCGACACGAGCGAGGCGGCGGCGGCGTTCGGGCAGCACCTCGACCAGGCGCATCCGCGGGAGCAGGGGCGGTGACAGGGCGTCGCGCGGCGGGCAGTCTTGCCCGCCGCGCCTTCTTCATGGTTGTCATTCTGAGGAGGCCGCAAGGCCGACGAAGCATCTCGCCTTGTTGCCTTTCGCACCCTGGCACGGGTACGGCTCGTGCCGTGGCCGGCGGCGAGATTCCCGTTCGACTCGGCTGCGCCTCGCTCAGGGCAGGCTTCGGCCTCGCAAGCGAGGCCTCAGAATGACATCGCGGATTCAACTTTGAAACGCAACAGGCCCCCAAGCCCCTGGAGCCCCGTCGCGTCGGCGTCGGCCTCACCCCGAGGCCCGAAGGGCTCCGGTCCGACGCCGAGGCGGCGGGGCGAAAGGGGCCCCTGGCAGCCTCGGAGCCGAGGCAGAGGCCCTCAAACGCCTGAAGGCGTCGTTTGGGATGTTGCGTTTCAAAGTTGAATCCGCACATCTTCACTTTACTGTTGCCGGGCCCAATCAATACGGGCGGCTCGAATATGAGCGGGCACCCCGCCTTTTCCGGGGAACGTATGCCCCGGACGTGCGCTTAACACGACGACGCTAAGTCGGCGTTTTGCGCGGTGGGTCTGGGCACCCACCGCGCTCGAAATGCCCTTTCAAGGTCGGCGCGGCGGGTGCGGAGACCCGCCGCGCATGAGTTCGCGTTGTAGTGTTAATCTCCTGACCCATGCCGGGGAGATGGCACATGTCGCTCGCCGCACGCCTCGCCGCCCTTGCCGGCGGTCTCGTCCTGACCTTCGCGTCCACCGCGTCCGCCGACGTCCCAATCGTCACGGACGGCAAGGCCCGGGCGGTCATCATCGTGCCGGCCGACGCCGACCCGCAGACCGCCGCCGCGGCCGACCTGCTCCGCCGGTACGTCAAGGAGGCGACGGGGGCGGACCTGGCGAGTCTCGACACCGAAAGCGCCAGGGCGGCCCGCCTGGCCGAGCAGATTCACGTTGGTCCGACGCCCGCCGCCGAGCCGCTCCGCGACCGGTTCGCTCGTCTGGACGGCGACGGGTTCCTCATCCACGCCGACGGCTCGCGCGTCGTCATCGCCGGCCCCACGCCGTGGGGCACCGAGTTCGGCGTGTGCGAGTTCCTCGAACGCTTCGTCGGCGTCCGCTGGCTCATGCCGGGCAACCACGGCGACGACGTGCCGCGGCGGAAGACGCTCGTCGTGCCCGGGGGCACGATTCGCAGCGAGCCGGCGTTCTTCAGCCGGCAGTTCAGCGGGCTGCGCGGCCGGGCGATGGCCGAGTGGGGCCGGCGGAACCGCCTCCACGGCCGCGTGGCGTTCCATCACAACCTGTGGCGGGTCATCCCCCCGAAGGAATACGGCAAGACGCATCCCCACTTCTACCCGGTTCACGACGGGGAGCGGTTCGTCCCGCCGCCCGGCGAGCACGCCCACTGGCAGCCGTGCTTCACCGCGGAGGGGCTCGTCGAGGAGGCCGCGAAGAACATCATCGCGTACTTCGACGCCCACCCGGACGCCGACTCGTTCAGCCTCGGCGTGAACGATTCCTCCGGCCACTGCGAGTGCGAGGCGTGCCGGGCCCGCGACCCGAAGGAACCGAACTTCCTCGGCCGGCGGAACGTCTCGGACCGCTACTTCGCCTGGTCGGGCGCCGTGGTCGAGCGGGTGCTCGCGAAGCATCCCGGCAAGCGGTTCGGATGCCTGGCGTACAGCGAGGTGGCCCAGGCGCCGGGGCGGGTGAAGGTCCATCCGGCCATCGTCCCGTTCATGACGTACGACCGGATGAAGTGGGTGAAGCCCGCCATCCGCGAGGCCGGCCATGCGGCGACCCGCGCGTGGCGGGCGGCGAGCCCGACCGTCGGCTGGTATGACTATATCTACGGGACGCCCTACTGCCTGCCGCGCGTCTACTTCCATCACCAGGCGGCGTACGTGCGGTGGGCGCAAGAGGCCGGCGTCCGGGCGTGGTACGCCGAGGCCTATCCCAACTGGGGCGAGGGCCCCAAACTCTACCTCCTGCTGCGGCTGCTGTGGGACCCGTCGCGCGACGCCGACGCCGTCCTCGACGAATGGTACGCGCGGGCCGTCGGGCCGGAGGCCGCCCCGCTTCTCGCCGAGTACTATGCCCACTGGGAGGACTTCTGGACGCGCCGCGTCCCGGAGACGGACTGGTGGCGCGACCGCGGCCAGTACCTGCCGTTCAACCGGCCGGCGTACCTGGCGGCCGTGGGCGAGGACGACATCGCCGAGAGCCGCCGCCTCCTCGAGGCCGTCGTCGCGAAGGCCGATACGCCGGACCGCAAGGCCCGGGCCCGCCTGCTTCTCGCGGCATTCGAGTATGACGAGGCGTCGGCCCTGGCGTACCTGGCGGAGGTCCGTCCGTCGCCGGCGCCGGACGACGAGGCGGCGGCCCTGGGGGCCCTGGAGCGCGCCGCGCGCGGCCTGGCGATGGCCGGGAAGCGCCGCCGACTCGCCCTCCAGGTTTATCCGAAGGACCCGGTCCTTCAGCACCCGATCTCGATCGCGGGACGGCACGGGCGGTTGCTCGGCGGCGAGGGATGGGCCGCGGGGGCCCTGTGGAGCCTCTTCGGTTGGGTCACGGCCCATCCGGACGGGCCGGTCCGCGAGCGGCTCGAGGCGATGGCGCGCGGCGCCGACGAAGGCCGCGTCCGCGAGCACGCCGGTCTCCTCCTCCGCGTCGCACGCGGCGAGGGCGAGGTCCTCTCGCAGAACCCCGGCTTCGAGGCCGGCACGGACCCGCACGCCGAGGGCTGGGGCCGCTGGGTCAAGGGCGGCACCGGCACCATCGTGCGGACGGCCGACGCCGCCCGCACCGGCGGGGCCGGCGTCCGGTGCAGGGGCGTGGCCCGCGGCGGGCCGCACCAGACCGTCGAGGTGACGGCCGGCCGGCACGCGGCGGTGGCGTTCGTCCGGTGCCCGCAGCCGCTCGCCGACGGCGCGACCGTGACGCTCTCGGTCATCCCGCGCGACGGGGAGGATCGGAACCTGGGCGGTGCGCTGCGGACGAGCCTGCGTCCGCCGCCCGGCCGCTGGACCGCCGTGGCCGTCGCGGGCGACGTGCCCGCCCAGGTCGGCGGCGCGGCGGTGGCGAAGGTCCTCCTGATCGTGACGGTGGACGGCCTCGCCCCCGCCGACGTCGTTGACGTGGACGACGTGCGGCTGTACCGTCTGGCGGAATGATGGCCGGCTGTGTGGCCCGGGCGGGGGAGCACCGGGTGGCATGCTTTCGCGCTTCTGCGAAAGCATGCTCGTCGGCGCGCGGGGCACACGCTTTCGCCAAGGGGCGAAAGCGTGCCACCCGCCGGCGCGCAAACATGGAGGTCAAAGCATGCCGACGACCCTCAACCCGCTTTGCCGGACTGCGACGTCGGCGCTCGTCCTGGCCGTCGCCCTCACCGCGGCCGCCGCGGAGCCCGCCGTCACGGGCGACCTGAAGGCCTGGCACACGGTGACGGTCGACTTCGCGGGTCCGCGGGCGTCCGAGGCCGACGACGCCCCCAACCCGTTCCTCGATTACCGGCTCCAGGTCGCCTTCACGGGCCCGAACGGGCAGACGTACGACGTGCCCGGCTTCTTCGCCGGCGACGGCGAAGGCGGGGCCGAGGGGCGCATCTGGCGCGTCCGCTTCACGCCGGACGCCCCGGGCAAATGGACGTACACGGCCTCCTTCCGCCGCGGGCCGAAGGTGGCCGTCGACCTCGATCCCGAGGCGGGCAAGGCCGCCGGCTTCGACGGCGAAGGCGGTACGCTGGCCGTCGGTCCGCGCGACCCGCGGGCGCCCGGGTTCCTCAAGTGGGGCCGCCTCGAATACGTCGGCGGCTGGTACCTGAAGTGCCGCCACGGGCCGTACTGGATCAAGGGCGGGACGGACAGCCCGGAGGATTTCCTCGCCTACGCCGGCTTCGAGGGCACGCCCGAGGCCGCGCACCGCTTCGCGGCCCACGAGCGCGACTGGCGGCCGGGCGATCCCGACTGGGGCGGCGGAAAGGGCCGGGGCATCATCGGGTGCCTCAATTACCTGGCCGAGGCGCACGTCAACTCCATCTACTTCCTGCCGATGAACGTGGGCGGCGATGGCAAGAACGTCTGGCCGTTCGCCGGACGCATCGACCCCGGGGGCGACCCCGCCAACGATAACCTCCACTACGACGTGGGGAAACTGCGGCAGTGGGAGATCGTCTTCGCCCACGCCCAGCGCCGCGGCATCTTCCTGCACGTCGTCCTGAACGAGGCCGAGGGGCCGAACAAGAAGGAACTCGACGACGCCCGCCTCGGCCCGGAGCGGAAACTCTTCTACCGCGAGATGGTCGCCCGCTTCGGCCATCACCTGGCCCTGGAGTGGAACCTGTCGGAGGAGTACGACCACCGGTTCAAACTCACGCCCGGCAGGATGAAGGAGTTCGCCGGGTACCTGTATCGGGTGGACTCGTATAAGCATCCGATTGCCGTCCATAACTGCAACCGGAACCTGGAGCAGTCGCTGGGCCCGTTCCTGGGTGACGAGCGGTTCAGCATCACGTCCATCCAGCACGCCGACGTGCGGTGGGTGGAGCGGATGCGCCGCCTGGCGGCCGAGGCGGGCCGGCCCGTGCCGATTTGCATGGACGAGTTCCCGAAGGCGGACGACCGCCGTTTCGAGTCCCTTCGGCGGACGCACATCTGGCCCATCTTCCTCTCGGGCGGGCAGATGGAGTTCATCCTGCCCACGCGGCTGGAGACCGACGACTTCCGGCCGTACGAGGCCATCTGGCGGTACACGTGGTATGCACGCCGGTTCATGGAGCGGCACCTGCCGTTTCACGAGATGGAGCCGGCGGACGACCTGGTCGAGTCCAAGGGCCGGGGCGAGGTCTTCGCCGCGAAGGGCAGCGTCTACGCCGTCTACCTGCCCGAGGGAGGCGAGGCGACGCTCGACCTGGCCGGTGCGAAGGGGCCGTTCACGGTCCAGTGGTACGACCCGCGGTCGGGCGATTTCGCGGGGTCGCCGGCCAAGGTGACCGGCGGGGGAAAGGTCCGCCTCGGCCCGCCGCCGCGCGACCCGTCGGCCGACTGGGCCGTCCTGCTGTGGCAGCGCCGCCCCTCGCGGGCCCGGCCGTCCGGTGAGTGAACGGGCTCGCTGCGTGGCCCGGCCGGTCTTGCCCGGCCGGGGAAAACGCCGGGTGGCATGCTTTCGCGCTTGTGCGAAAGCATGCGCTTCGATGGCGCGGTGGGCAGTCTTGCCCACCGCGCGGCGCCCAGGACTGGGCACCGCGCAACGGGGCGAACGCGTGCCGCTCGCCCGAGCCGCGAACGTGAGTTCGCGGGGACGCGCCGGTGCAACGAACGCCGAACCACGCGGCTTATCCAAGGAGAACGATCCATGCGACACACGGCAATCGGATTGGCGGCGGCGCTGGCCGTCGCCGTGGCGGCCCCCGCCTCGGCCGCCGGGAAGGAGGAGGGCTTCGTCCCCCTCTTGGGTGGGAAGAACCTCGACGGCTGGAAGGGCGACGAGAAACTCTGGCACGCCCGGGACGGCGTGCTCGTCGGCAAGAGCCCGGGCATCCGGCACAACGATTTCCTGTGCACGGAGAAGACGTATGGCGACTTCGTCCTGCGGTTCGAGGTGCGCCTCCGGCCGGACTCGGCGAACTCCGGCGTCCAGTTCCGCTCCAAACCCGTGCCGAACTCGCACGAGGTGGCCGGCTACCAGGCGGACATCGCGGCCGGCTGGTGGGGCAAACTGTACGACGAGGCCCGCCGCCGCAAGGTTCTGGCCGGCCCGGACAAGAAGACGATCGAGAGAATCGTCAAACCGGGCGGGTGGAACGCGTACGAGGTCCGGGCCGAGGGGGCGCACATCGTCCTGAAGGTCAACGGCACGAAGACCGTCGATTACACGGAGCCCGAGCCGCCGGAGAAGATCGCGCGGAAGGGCATCATCGCCGTCCAGATTCACTCCGGCGGCCCGCTGACGGTCGAGTTCCGGAACCTGCGGATCAAGGAACTCAAGTAGCCGCGAGCCGCGAGCCGCGAGCCGCGAGCGACGGCACTCCGTGTGTGGCCCGGCCGGTCTTGCCCGGCCGGGAGATGCGCCGGGTGGCATGCTTTCGCGCTGTTGCGAAAGCATGCGCTTCCGGCGCCGGGGACACACGCTTTCGCAGAAGCGCGAAAGCGTGCCACCCACCACCCGCGGACGGCGCGCGGCCCGCAAGCGGGCCGGCGAACACGGGCCGGCTCGCGCAGGGCTGAACGGCCGTGACGTTCGAGGCATCGCGCAGCACCCGGTAAAACGCACGGATTGGCAAGCAATCCGTGGCACCGGCTGTTTTCAAGGAAAACGCATGAAACGATTGTGCTGTGCCGCTCTCTTGGTCATGATCGTCGCGAGCCTCTCCCGCGCCGCCGCCGAACCGGCCGACGTCTCCCCGTACGGCATCCACTCGCACGTGACGCGCGGCGACGAGCATCCGTTCCTCGCGAAGGAGATCGAGCGGATGCAGGAGGCCGGCATCCGCTGGCTCCGCACCGGCTTCTGCTGGTCCCAGATCGAGCGCCGCGAGGGCGAGTTCACCTTCGACCGCTGCGACGACGTCGTCGACGCGTGCGAGGAGGCCGGCATCCGCATCATGGGGCTCCTGCACTCGTCGCCCCGCTGGGCCCGCCCGACCATCGAGCACCTGGACGAGTGGTGCCGCTTCGTCCGCACGACCGTCACGCGGTACAAGGGCCGCGTCCCCGCCTGGCAGGTCTGGAACGAGCCGAACCTCGACGGGTTCTGGAAGAACCCCAACCCGCACCATTACGCCGCGCTGCTGAAGGCCACGTACGAGGAGATCAAGCGGACGGACCCGGCGGCCACGGTCGTGTGGGGCGCCACGTCGCGCATCGAGTGGACGTTCCTCGAGCCGGCGCTGGCCGACGCGGACGGCAAATTTGATGTGATGTCGATCCATCCCTACGGCTACGGCGACCCGCGGGCGCCGGAGGTCTACATCCCCGACGCCCTGGACGAAGTGCGGATGCTCCTCGCCCGGCATGGGGCGGCCGGCAAGCCCATCTGGTTCACCGAATGGGGCTGGCCGGCGCACACCGGCCGCCGCGGCATGACCGACGGCCGGCAGGCCCGGCACCTCGTCCGGGCGTACCTGGTGGCGATGCGGGCCGGCATGGCGCGCGGCTTCTGGTACGAGTTCCAGGAACGAAAGGAGTCCGACGAGGAGAACGAGGACGCCTTCGGTATCCTGGAACACGACCTGAGGCCGAAGCCCGCGTACCGGGCGTACGCGACGCTCATCCAAACCCTGCCGCCCGGCTCGGCGGTCGTCGAGACACCGTGGAAGCGCGGGCTCATCTATTATCCCGCGTGGCGGCGTCCGGACGGCTCGACCGTCCACGCGATGTGGCTCGTGTGGGGCCGGTGGAAGTCGCCCCGGAGGACGCCCGTCCGCCTGAAAGGCCGTCTAGCCGAGGCCCACGACGAGTTCGGCCGGCCGGTCGAAATACAGGTCGACGCCGCCGGCCGCGCGACCCTGCCCTTGGAATGGGGCTCCCTGCTCTACCTCGTCGGGCCGGAGGCGGTGGTCTTCGAGTAGGCCGACCCCATTGCCGCGCGGTGTGCCGAGGTCGTGGTTATTGCCGTTGTTGTTGCCTGTTGCCTGCCTTTTGCCGTTTTAGCGGCTTGGCGCTGGAGCGGGTGGGCGACGCGTTGACGCCGAATGCCCAACGCCAAATGCCCAAGCAGGCCTTCGGCCTGTGGGGAACGGCGAGGCCCGCCCCCGCCGCTTTGCCGTTGCCTGATGCCGAATCCCGATTGCCGAGTGCCTGCCTTTCGACACTTTAAGAAAACGCGATTTCGCGGTGACCCCGAAAATGGTGGTTTTCGAGACTCGGATCGTTGATTCTGGCGCGTGAGGGACGATTCCGGGGTCGAATGTTAAAATGGGTAAGGCAAAACGCGCGACTTTTGCCCCGCTTTTTTCGGAAACGCGCGAAAACGCGCCGGAAATGCCCCGGGAATTTCGGCTTTTTGATCCATCATCGACGGCGGTCCATATGAACTAAAAGCGCGACAAGGCAGGCAGTCGGCAATCGGGATTCGGCACCAGCCAACGGCTGAAAAGGCGGGCAATCGGCAAGCGGCGGCCGAATGCGGAGTGCGGAAGGCGGAACGAACGGCAACGACAACGACATGCCTCACGCCAAGGCGCCAAGCCGCAAAGACGGCAACGACGGAAAGGCAGGTAAACGGCAACAGGCAACAGCGGGCAATCGGGATTCGGGATTGGGCAATAGGCAACGACAAACGGCAAAAACGACGGCGGCGCCGCGGCCGAAGGCCGCTTTGGAGTGCGGTGCCCCGGCGCCGCTTTGGCTTGCCGCCGCCGCCTCTTCTGCTTGCAGCCGCCCCCGCGAGGGCCCATAATGGCGCTTCCGCGGCGCGCCGGGCCGGGCGCGCCGGCGCGAACCCGTCCGGACCCTGTGGGAGGCGAAACCATGGCCCATCGCCCGATGGTGCTGTCCGTCGTCCTCGCGGCCGCGCTGGCGGCCGCCCATCCGGGGGTGTGCCCGGCGGCCGAGACCGTGCCGCTCTCGGCCCTGGACCTCTCGAAAATGTCCGCCGGCTGGGGCGAGCCGCAGGTCGACCGCAACTGCATCGCGAAGCCGCTGGCCATCGCCGGCCGGCGGTTCGACCACGGCGTGGGTACGCACGCCGCCTCCGCTCTGCACGTCCGCCTGGACGGCCGGGCGCTGCGGTTCACCGCCAGGGTCGGCGTGGACGATTCGGCCGGCGGCAAGGGGTCGGTGCGGTTCCAGGTCTACGCCGACGGCACCAAGCGGTTCGACAGCGGGGTGATGAAGGGCGGCGAGCCCGCGAAACGGGTGGACGTGGACCTGAAGGACGCCGAGCGCCTCCTCCTGCTCGTCACCTCCGCCGGCGACGACATCCACCACGACCATGCCGACTGGGCCGAGGCCGAGTTCACCGTGGCCGGGGCGAAACCCGAGGCCGTCGACCGGCCCGCCCTGGACGAGGAACGCGTCATCCTGACGCCGCCGCCCGGCCCCGAGCCGCACATCAACGGCCCCGCCGTGTACGGGTGCCGGCCGGGGCGGCCGCTGCTGTACCGCATCCCGTGCACGGGGACGCGGCCGATGGCGTTCGCGGCGGCGGACCTTCCCGCATCGTTAGATCTCGATGCGAAAACGGGCATCCTCACGGGCGCGGCCCCGCAAGAGAAGGGCCGCTACGCCGTCACGCTGCGGGCGACGAACGATGCCGGCACGGACGAGCGGGCGCTGACGATCGTCGTCGGCGACACGCTCGCCCTCACCCCGCCCATGGGCTGGAACGACTGGTACACCTGGTACCACCGCATCACGGCCGACGACGTGCGGAAGGCGGCCGACGCCATGGTCGCATCCGGCATGGCCGACGCGGGGTACCAGTACGTCAACATCGACGATTGCTGGATGGTGAAGCCGGGGTCGAACGACCCGGCGCTGGCGGCCGAGCCGCGCGGGCCGGACGAGCCCATCCGCCCGAACAGGCACTTCCCGGACATGAAGGGCCTGGCGGACTACGTCCATGCCAGGGGGCTGAAGATCGGCCTCTACACCTCGCCCGGGCCGCGGACGTGCGCGGGGTACGAGGGGACGTGGCAGCACGAGCGGGTCGACGCCGAGCAGTTCGCCGAGTGGGGCTTCGACTTCCTCAAGTACGACTGGTGCTCGTACGGCGGGGTGGCGAAGAAGCACAACCTCGGCCAGGGACTGGAGCGGCTGAAGCGGCCGTACCGGCAGATGGGCGAGATCCTGGCGTCCCTCCCCCGCGACATCGTCTACAACCTGTGCCAGTACGGCATGGGCAACGTGTGGGAGTGGGGCGCCGAGGTGGGCGGGAACTGCTGGCGGACGACCGGCGACCTGGGCCTCCGCGCGAGCGGCCGCCTGCCGGGGGCGTTCCACATCGGCCTGGCGAACGCCCGGCACTGGGAGCATGCGCAGCCGGGCCACTGGAACGATCCGGACTACCTCCTCATCGGGTACGTGGGCAACGCCCGCCGCTCCGACGCCCCGCCGCAGATGACCCGCCTGACGCCCAATGAACAGTACGCGTATATGTCGATGTGGTGCCTCATGGCGGCCCCGCTCATCTACTCGGGCGACATCACGCGGCTGGACGACTTCACGTTGAACGTCCTGTGCAACCCGGAGGTCATCGCGGTGGACCAGGACCCGCTGGGCCGGCAGGGGCGGCCCGTCGTGCGGACCGACGAGGCCCTGGTGCTCGCCAAGCCGATGGCCGACGGGAGCCTGGCCGTCGGCCTCTTCAACCTCTCGGAGGTGGCGCGCGAGATGACCGTCACGTGGGAGCAACTGGACCTGGACGGCCCGTGCCGCGTCCGCGACCTCTGGCGGCAGAAGGACCTGGGCGAGGCCGACGGCAAGTACACGGCCACGGTGAAGCGTCACGGCGTGATGCTGGTGCGGCTGTGGCCGAAGAAATGAGGCGCCGCGCCTGCCGGGTGGCACGCTTTCGCGATGTTGCGAAAGCGTGTGCCTGCGGCGCCGAAATCCCATGCTTTCGCAACAGCGCGAAAGCATGCCACCCGCGCGAATGAGGAAGGAGCAGGCCGATGCGACGCACCGTCACCCGTCGCACGTTTCTTCGAAGTCTCGCGGCGAGCGCCGCCGGCGCGGCGGCGGCCGCGACGGGCCTCTCCTGCCGGGCCCGCGCCGCCGAGCCGACGCGCAAGCCCAACGTCCTCTTTATCCTCGCCGACGACCTGGGGTGGAAGGACCTCGGCTGCTTCGGTTCCACGTTCTACGAGACGCCGCACGTCGACGGCCTGCGGGCCACCGGCATGATGTTCACCGATGCCTACGCCGCCTGCCCGGTCTGTTCGCCCACGCGCGCGAGCATCATGGCCGGCAAGTACCCCGCGCGGACCGGCGTCACCGACTACATCAACCCGGCCGGCCGGAACCAGCCGGAGCAGTGGCGGCGGAACACGCGGCTGCTGCCCGCCCCGTACCGCGACCGCTTGACGCACAACGAGGTCACCCTGGCCGAGGCCCTGAAGCAGGCCGGTTACGCCACGTTCTTCGCGGGCAAGTGGCACCTGGGGCCGGAGGGGTTCTGGCCCGAGGACCAGGGCTTCGACGTGAACGAGGGCGGCATCGAGCGCGGCGGGCCGTACGGGGGGAAGAAGTACTTCTCCCCCTACGGCAACCCGCGGCTGGCGGACGGCCCGCCGGGCGAGCATCTGCCGCTGCGCCTCGGCCGCGAGACCGCCGACTTCATCGAGGCCCATCGCGAGGAGCCGTTCCTGGCGTACCTCTCGTTCTACTCCGTCCACACGCCGCTCATGACCACGGAGGCGCTGCGGGACAAGTACCGCGCCAAGGCCGCCGATGCCCCCGACACGCAGTGGGGCCGGGAGGGCGAACGCAAGGTCCGCCTCGTCCAGAACCACGCCGTCTACGCCGGGATGGTCGAGGCGATGGATACGGCCGTCGGCATCGTGCTCGAGCGGCTCGAGCGGCTCGGCCTGGCGGACGACACGGTTGTCTTCTTCATGTCGGACAACGGGGGGCTGGCGACCAGCGAGGGCCATCCGACGGCCAACGTGCCGCTGCGGGCCGGCAAGGGATGGCTCTACGAGGGCGGCATCCGCGAGCCGATGCTCGTCCGGGTGCCCGGCCTCACGCGGCCGGGCAGCGTGTGCACGGAGCCGGTCATCAGCACGGATTTCTATCCGACGATCCTCGACCTGGCGGGCCTGCCGCTGCGACCCGAGCAGCACACCGACGGCGTCAGCCTGCGGCCGCTGCTCGAAGGGCGGCCGATGGACCGCGGCCCCCTGTTCTGGCATTATCCGCATTACGGGAACCAGGGCGGGGCGCCCGGCGGGGCCGTCCGCGACGGGCCGTGGAAACTCATCGAGTGGTACGAGGACGGGCGGCTCGAACTCTACCATCTGCGGGACGACCCCGGCGAGACGCGGGACCTCGCCGCCGCGCACCCGGACCGCGCGAAGGACCTCCACGCGAAACTCGTGGCGTGGCGGGAGGCGACGGGCGCGAAGATGCCGACCGTCAACCAGCGGTACGAACCCGGCAAACCGCGGCGCTGAAAGGACGACTCCATGGGCCGTACCTCGATGACACGTGCCATGCTCGCTGTCGCCTGCCTGCCGGTGCTGGTCGCGGCCGACGGCCCGGCGGCGTCCGGCGCCGTCGCGACGGACGAGGCGGCCCGGTCTGTGCGCTCCCTCGCGGGCGAGTGGCGGTTCCGGCTCGACCCGGACGACGCGGGCGTCCGCGACGAATGGTTCAAGGACGACCTGCCGGACCGCATCCGCCTGCCCGGCTCCCTCCAGGAACAGGGCTTCGGCCGCGATGTCTCGACCGAGACGAAGTGGACGGGCGGCATCAAGGACCGCTCGTGGTTCAACGCCGACCGCTACGCGCCGTATCGCAAGCCGGGCAACGTGAAGGTGCCGTTCTGGCTCCAGCCCGCGACGCATTACGTCGGCCCCGCGTGGTACCAGCGGACGGTCGCGGTGCCGGAGGGCTGGAACGGCCGGCGCATCGTCCTCCACCTCCAGCGGTGCCACTGGACGACGACCGTGTGGGTGGACGGGACGAAGGCCGGTTCGCGCGACTCGCTCTCCGTGCCGCACGAATACGACCTGACGGCGCACCTCGCGCCGGGGTCGCACCGCCTGACAATCCGTGTCGATAATCGGATGCACGTGAACGTGGGCCGCAACGCCCACAGCGTCACGGACCACACGCAGTCGAACTGGAACGGCATCATCGGGCGGATCGACCTCCGCGCCGGGCCGCCCGTCTGGATCGAGGACCTCCAGGTGTACCCGGACGTGGCGGCGCGGCAGGTGCGGGTCGAGATGGTCCTCGGCAATGCGACCGGCAAGGCCGGCCGCGACACCGTCCGTCTCGACGCCGTCGCGACGAATACCGAGACGGCCCACGACCCGGCGGCGGCGAGCGAAACGGTCGCCCGCAGCGCCGACGACCGGACGGCCGTCACACTCCTCTATCCGCTCGGGGCGGAGGCGCAGGAATGGGACGAGTTCCACCCGGCCCTCTATCGCATGACCGTGACGCTGGAGGCCGGCGAGGCGGGCACCGACCGGCGGGAGGTGGTGTTCGGCCTGCGGGAGATCCGGGCGCGCGGCACGCAGTTGGTGCTGAACGGGCGGCCGCTGTTTTTGCGCGGCACGCTGGAGTGCTGCATCTTCCCGAAGACGGGCTACCCGCCGACGGACGTGGAGGCGTGGAAGCGCATCATCCGCCGGTGCCAGGCGTGCGGGCTGAACCACATGCGGTTCCACTCGTGGTGCCCGCCGGAGGCGGCGTTCACGGCCGCCGACGAACTCGGCTTCACTCTCCAGGCGGAGGGACCGTTCTGGACCGCCGTCGGCCGGGGCAAACCCATCGACAAATACATTTACGCCGAGACGGACCGCATCCGGCGGGCCTACGGCAACCATCCGTCGTTCCTCCTGATGGCCTACGGCAACGAGCCGGGCGGCCCGGGGCGCGGGGCCGCCTTCCTCGGCCCGTGGGTCACGCACTGCAAGGAGACGGACCCGCGGCGGCTGTACACGGGCGGGTCGGGGTGGCCGCCGATTCCCGAGAACCAGTTCCACGTGACGCCGGCCCCGCGCATCCACCAGTGGGGCGAGGGGCTGAAGGACCGCCTGAACGCCCGGCCGCCCGAGACGCGGACCGATTACCGCGAGGTCGTCGCGCGGCACGACGTGCCGGTCGTCGGCCACGAGATCGGCCAGTGGTGCGCGTACCCGAACTTTGAGGAGATCGAGAAGTATACGGGTGTCCTGAAGCCTCGAAACTTCAAGATCTTCCGCGAGTTTCTGGAGAAGGCCCACATGGGCGACCAGGCCCGCGACTTCCTGATGGCGTCCGGCCGGCTCCAGATGCGCTGCTACAAGGAGGAGGTGGAGTCGGCCCTGCGGACGCCCGGCTTCGGCGGGTTCCAGTTGCTCGACCTGCACGACTTCCCGGGGCAGGGCACGGCCCTGGTGGGCGTGCTCGACCCGTTCTGGGACCCCAAGCCGTACATGACGCCGGAGGCGTACCGGCGGTTCTGCGGCCCCACGGTGCCGCTCGTGCGGATCGAGAAACGCATCTACACGGCGGGCGACTGGTTCCGCCCGCACCTGTACGTGGCCCACTACGGGCCGGACGACATCGACGCCGAACTCGAGTGGCGCCTGGAGGCCGAGTCCGGCAACGCCGTCGCCTCCGGCACGTTCGACCCGTGGCGGGTGCCCACCGGCACGGTCACGCACGTTTCGTACTGCCTGCTGCGGCTGCGGGCGTTCACGCGGGCTCAGCGGCTGCGGTTCGTCGTCGGCCTGGAGGGGACCCGGGTCCAGAACCATTGGGACCTGTGGATCTACCCCGAGTCGATCGACACCCGCGCGCCGGACGGCGTCCTGCTGGTGCGCGACCTGGAGGGGGCGGCGGCCACGCGCCTGGCCGAAGGCGGCCGCGTCGTCCTCATGGTCCCGCCCGGGCGCGTGAAGACGGACGTGGCACTCGGGTTCACGCCCATCTTCTGGAACACCGCCTGGACGGGCGGCCAGGCGCCGCACACCCTGGGCCTGCTGTGCGACCCGGAGCACCCGGCCCTCGAGAAGTTCCCCACCGAGTCGCACACGACCTGGCAGTGGTGGGACCTGGTGCGCCACGCCTCGGCCATGGTGCTGGACGGGATGCCGCCGGACCTCAGGCCCATCGTCCAGGTCGTGCCGGACTGGTTCGACCCGAAGCGGCTGGGCCTCGTGTTCGAGGCGAAGGTGGGCCAGGGGCGGCTGCTCGTCACGTCCATCGACCTGGTCACGGACCTGGAAAACCGTCCCGTGGCCCGGCAGATGCGGCACAGCCTGCTGACGTACGCGGCGTCCGACGCGTTCGCCCCGGCGCACGCCGTGACGCTGGACCAGGTGCGGGGGCTCGTGAAGGACTGACGTGGCGGGTGGCACGCTTTCGCGCTGCTCGGAAAGCGTGGCACCCGGCATGTGTGGCCCGGCCGGCTTGTCCGGCCGGGAAGCCGATCGACCCGGTTGGACAAGCCAACCGGGCCACCCGGTCCGCCGGGTAGCACAGGGAACAGGGAGGGCCCATGACCGAGCCCGCACCGCGCCCCGCCGCGTCCTACCACATGGCGCTGCTCTGGCTCATCTGCCTGGTGGCGGCGATGGGCGGACTCCTGTTCGGCTACGACTGGGTCGTCATCGGCGGCGCCAAGCCGTTCTACGAGCCGTACTTCGGCATCACCGGCCACGAGTTGTACCAGGGGCTGGCGATGAGCGCGGCCCTGGTGGGGTGCGTGTTCGGGGCGATTCTTTCCGGCGTGCTGAGCGACCGCTTCGGCCGCAAGCGGCTGCTCATCGTCTCGGGGGCGCTCTTCACGGTCTCCGCGGTGGGGACGGCGCTGGCGTGGGACTTCGTCTGGTTCAACGTCCTGCGGTGGCTGGGCGGCGTGGGCATCGGCCTGGCGTCGAACCTGTCGCCGATGTACATCGCGGAGATCTCGCCGGCGGCGACGCGCGGCCGGTTTGTTTCGATCAACCAGTTGACGATCGTGATCGGGATCCTGGCGGCCCAGATCGTGAACTACTCTCTCGCCGAGCGCGTCCCGGACGACGCCACGCTGGCGTTCATCCGCGAGTCCTGGAACGGCCAGGTCGGCTGGCGGTGGATGTTCGGGGCCGAGACCGTGCCGGCCTTCCTCTTCTTCCTGCTGATGTGGCTGGTGCCGGAGAGCCCGCGGTGGCTCGTCAAGTACGGGCGCGACGCCGAGGCCGGCCGCATCCTCGCCCGGCTGGGCGGCGAGGCGTACGCCCGGGCCGAGGTGGCCGACATCCGCGCCACGCTCGAGGGGCAGGAGATCGCCCGGGTCAACTTCCGTGACCTGCTGGAGCCGAGGCTCCTGAAGATTCTCGCCCTGGGCGTCTTCCTCGCCGTCTTCCAGCAGTGGTGCGGCATCAACGTCATATTCAACTATGCCCAGGAGGTGTTCGCGGCGGCGGGGTACGGCGTCAGCGGCATCATGTTCAACATCGTCGTCACGGGCATCGTGAACCTGCTGTTCACGTTCGTGGCGATCTTCACGGTGGACCGCTTCGGCCGGCGGGGGCTGATGCTCATCGGGGCGGGCGGCCTCGCCCTCATCTACGCCGTCCTCGGCACCGGGTACGTCGTCGAGAGCCGCGGCGTGCACATGCTGGTGCTGGTGGTCTCGGCCATCGCGTGCTACGCCATGACGCTGGCCCCGGTCACGTGGGTGATCGTCTCGGAGATCTTCCCGAACCGCATCCGCGGGGCGGCCGTGGCCGTGGCCGTCGTCGCCCTCTGGATCGGGTGCACGGCCCTGACGTTCACGTTCCCGTTCCTGAATCGGTTCCTGGGCGCGCACGGCACGTTCTGGCTGTACGGGAGCATCTGCGTCGTGGGGTTCGTCGTGATCCTGGCGCGGCTGCCCGAGACGAAGGGCAAGTCGCTGGAACAGATCGAGCGGGAACTGGTGGATTAACACTACAACGCTAACTCGAGCGCGGCGGGTCTCCGTACCCGCCGCGCAGCGCTAAAAAGACCGTTTCGAGCGCGGTGGGTGCGGAGACCCACCGCGCAAATGGCCAACGTAGCGTTGTAGTGTTAACGAGCCGTTCGAGCCGGCCGCCCCTGACGGAGCGGAAGCGCGGCAGGTCGGGAAACCCGCCGCGCGGGATGAGGGACCCGTGGCTACCCGGCGCACGGCCGGGCAAGACCGGCCGTGGCACCCGGCGCCTCATCCCGGCCGGACAAGACCGGCCGGGCCACCCAGGCAATAAGGAGATGTCCATGACCTCCCGCGAGCGCGTCCGCACGGCCCTGGCGCACGAGCCGCCCGACCGCGTCCCCCTCGACCTCGGCGCCAGCCCCGTCACCGGCATGCACGTGAGCAGCGTGTACCTGCTGCGGCAGGCGCTCGGGCTGGACGAGCCCGCCGCGCCCGTCAAGGTCGTCGAACCGTACCAGATGCTCGGCGAGATCGCGCCGGACCTGGTCCAGGCCCTCGGCGTCGACGTGCTGGGCGTCGGCCCCACGGCCACCATGTTCGGCTTCCCGAACGAGGGCTGGAAGCCGTGGACCACGTTCGACGGCACGCCCGTCCTCGTGCCGGAGGGGTTCAACACCGAGCCGGACGCGAGCGGCGACATCCTGATGTACCCGGAGGGCGACCGGTCCGCCCCGCCGAGCGGCCGGATGCCCGAGGGCGGATTCTACTTCGACGCCATCGTCCGCCAGCCGCCCATCGACGACGACCACCTGGACCCGGAGGACAACCTCGAGGAGTTCGGCCCCGTCTCGGACGCGGACCTCGCCCACTTCCGGGCGGAGGTCGACCGCATCCGCGCCGAGACCGACAAGGCCGTCCTCGCCAACTTCGGCGGGACGGCGCTGGGCGACATCGCCCTCGTGCCCGCGGTGTTCCTCAAGCACCCGCGCGGCATCCGCGACGTCGAGGAGTGGTACGTCAGCACCGTCACCCGGAAGGCGTACGTGCGGGAGGTGTTCGAGCGGCAGTGCGCGATCGCCCTTTCGAACCTCGAGACGTTCCACGCGACGCTCGGCGACGACGTCGATATCGTCTACATGACCGGCACGGACTTCGGCCACCAGCAGGGGCCGTTCATCAGCAACCAGGCCTATTGCGATCTCTACAAGCCGTACCACAAGCGGCTGAACGACTGGATTCACGCGAACACGTCGTGGAAGACGTTCATCCACTCGTGCGGGTCCGTCGTGGCGCTGCTGGAGGACTTCATCGACGCCGGGTTCGACATCCTGAACCCGGTCCAGTGCTCGGCCGCGGGGATGGACCCGCAGGGGCTCAAGGACCGCTTCGGCGACCGCGTCACGTTCTGGGGCGGCGGCGTGGACACGCAGCACACGCTGCCGTTCGGCACGCCCGGGGAGGTGCGCCGGCAGGTCCGCGAGCGCCTGCGCATCTTCGGCCGCGGCGGGGGGTACGTCTTCAACACCATCCACAACGTCCAGGCCCGCACGCCGCCGGAGAACCTCAAGGCCCTCTACGACGCCGTCGCCGAGTTTCGGGGGGAGATGTCGGCGTAGGGCCTGCGGCCACGGCGGACGGAAGAATGCGCGGCGGGCAGTCTTGCCCGCCGCGCGGGATGAGGGACCCATGGCTACCCGGCGCACGGCCGGACAAGGCCGGCCGTGGCACCCGGCGCATCTCCCGGCCGGACAAGACCGGCCGTGGCACCCGGCGCACGGCCGGACAAGGCCGGCCGTGGCACCCGGCGCACGGCCGGCCTTGTCC
>JAWODB010000230.1:0-4553 GCA_046483505.1 Phycisphaerae bacterium | reverse complement strand
GTACCCGCCGCGCGGACGTGCCAAAGGTGTTTCGAACGCGGTGGGCGGCGATGCCCCCCGTGAACGCCGGCGCACCCGTCTCAGGTTCGTGCGGTTCCGCGCTTGACAATTGTTGCGTTTCGGGAAATAATTCCGGCAGGAAAATGAATAACCTGGCGGCCTGTCCGGCCGCAACGACGGGCGAGGCCGCGGGCGAGCCTCGCGCCTGCAAGGGGGAGGAGGCCGAGCATGAACCCGCGCATGACCTTCGCTGCCGGGGCGCTGGCCCTGATTCTGGTGCTGGCGGCGGCGCCACGTGCACGTGCCGGCGGCATCGTGTACTGGGGCGGCACACGCGTCATCTCCACCGGGACGCCCGTCATAGCGGCCCCGTCCACGACGGCCCGTGCGGCCGGCAGGGCCTACGAGACCGGCTACCGGGACGGGTATCGGGACGGCGTCAACAACGGTGTCCGGACCGAAACCAGCCGCACCGTCGTGACCCGCACGGTCGTCGCGCCGACCTACGCCGTACCGACGCAGACCGTGTACACGTACACGTCGCCGACGGTCGTGGTGCATCGCCGGCCGATCGTCCACGTGCCGTACGTCCGGACGGTGCCGTGCCTGCCGCGGTGGCGTCCGGTGTACCGTCGGCCGTGCGTGCCGATCCGGCGGCCGTACTGCCGGCCGGGTTCCGGCCTGGTGATTCGCTGGTAGCCGTTGCACTGGAACGGGTTCCCCCTGGTGGCCGCGACGGCCACCGTTGTGCGGAGCGGGTCCGATTTCTTCCCAGCCCGGACCCGCTCTTTTTTTCGCTGGAGTGGCAGCCGGGGGCCGAAGTCGGGTGTGCGGACCGGCCCTCAGGTGTTCGGGAGAAGCGTTTTTTCGGTATCGGTCAGCCCGGTCTCCCAGCGAGGAGGCGAAAAAACGCGCGCCTATTGGCAAGATGGGATGGATTGTCAACATGGGGGAGCACCCGGGCCCCGCTTCTCCGACTCAGACGCCGCCGGCGCGAAAATGCGGGTGACAGTGGCTGCGGCGGATTTGACTTTTGCGCGTTTTGGTGTACACTGTAGGTGGATGCGCCCGGGTGCGGCTGTCCAGGAGGGTAGCACCGGGCGCCAAGTCGGCGCAATTGCCATGAAGGTTGCGTGAACGGCTGGCCGACGTAGAATGAGGCGTTCCGCGGCGAACCGTGCGAACGCAAACGGGGATGGATTCAGATTCTTGTCGTTTGGAGGGTCAGACGATGATGTGGAAACGCGCACTTCTTGCTATGGTCGCCCTGGGGACGCTCGCGGTGGCCGCCCCTGCGTGGGCCGTGCCGACCATCGACGGCAGCATCGGCGGCGGCGAGTTCAGTATCGTCTTCAACGACGCGTCCGAACCGACCGAGGATTACTTCCAAACCGGTCTCGACATCGACACCGTCAACTTCGATTACGACGGGACCACCTGGTATTACCTGGGTGTCGGCGTCGTGGCCCCTCCGTTCGACCCGAACGGTGACGGCACGAGTTTCAAGCACGAGTCGTGGTTCGGCGTCACCTTCTTCGAGGCTCCGGCCGGTAACGTACTGCACAGCATGGTGACGACGGTGGAGGAAGTCGGTGGCGTGGCGACCGTCGCCGAAGTGAGGCTGGACGGTACGGTCCTGACCGCCGGCACGGACTACGATGCGGCCGTGGACGACGCCCTGGAAGTCCGCGTGGACCGGACCCTCTTGTCGGGTCTCGGGACGGTGGCCAACCCGTACTTCGAGAGCCAGTTGGACGGCACCGGAAACGACCGCGACGACCAGTTGGCCGGTACGATTCCCGAGCCGGCCACCATGGCCCTTCTGGGTGCCGGACTGGCCGGTGCGGCCCTGCTTCGCCGGCGCCGGTAGCCGTCGGACGCCACCCTCCAAACGCTGACGATAGAGTCCTCGCACGGGCGGCCTCAAAGGCCGCCCGTTCTCTTGGGTCCGGGACGGCGCATTTCCCGTCCTTTCCGCGTGTGCGAAGACCTGTTCCCTCCCCTGCGCCGTGGCCGGGAGACGCGGCAGGCCCCGACCGCAGCCGGTCCCCGGCGGGGGGCCGTCATTTCGGCCAACGGGCTTGAATCCGGCCGGAGTCTGAGGTATACTTGCGCAAGGCCTGATGGGAATCAGGCCTCTAAGACCCTGGGGAGGGCAAGTCATGTTACGCTCCGGCCACGCGGTTCGTGTCTGCGCCATGGGCGCGGCGATGTTCCTGGCGGTATTCAGCGGTTGGGCGGCGCTGCCGGCTCGCGCCAAGCCAATCACCGGCATCTATAAGAGCGACGACATGGACGTCGACCCGGCGCGCGAGTTCCTGACCGGCCGCTACAGCGAGGGGTTCTCCGGCGACCCGCTCGGCGTCGGCAACGGGGCCCACGCCGGCAGTTGGGACCCCCCGAATCTGTCGATGCAGTGGGAACTGGCCGGCCCCATCGTCCTGCCCGGCCCGACCATCATCGACAACACCGTGGGAGGCACGGGGGACGTCATCGCCCTTCGCGAGTTCGACGTCTCCGCCGCCACGCTGGTCCTCAGGAGCGGCGGCCCGTGGACCGGCTCGGGCGATCCCGACTACACGGTAGATCTGGATTTCTACAGCCAACAGGTCACCTCCCGCTTCAAGAACGGGACCATGGTCTTCGCCGAGTCGACCGAATCGTTCACGGGCGACTTCGTGGGCTACCCCGATTATCGGCTGGTCGGGATGGCCAGCGGGGCCATGGTCGACCGGGGGGCGCCGCTGCCGGCCGGCTACCCCTCCTGGATTCCTGTCGGGGCCGTGACCGGCTCGTGGGGCGAGGTCGGCCTCATCCAGTTCGAGATTGTGCCGGAACCCGCCAGCCTCCTCCTGGTCGCGGCCGGCCTCGGCGGCGTGTGGCTGGCGCGGCGGCGCCGCTGACCTCGTCCGATCCCGCAGATCGCGCGGGGGCGCCCGGCCGGGCGCCCTCGCTTTTTGTCATGTCCAACCGCCCCATCGGCCGACAAGATACGTACAGACGTCCTCGGCCACCGACGGCGCACCCCCCTACGGCCGGTGGGCTTCCCGGCGCGGAACCCACACAGCCTCAGGAGCAACGCGATGGACCCGATTCTCAGAGGGGTGCGGCGAGGCCGGCGGGCGGTCCTGGCGGTCCTCCTCGTCGCGGTCCTGGCCGACGCCGCCGTCGCGGCCCCCGTCGCCGACCTGTACACGAGCGACGACCTGGACGGCGGCGTGTTTCGGACCGGGCGGTGGACGGAAGGGTTCATCACCGGCGACCCGCAGCACGCCGGCAACGGTCTCCACGCCGGCAGTTGGGACGCCTCCGCCGCCACCCTCTTCGACGACTGGGAACTCGACGGGCCGGTGCTCACGGGGGCGACCGTCGCCGACCTGCGCAGCGCCTCCGGCGACGGCACGGTTATCCTCAGCCGCGCGTTCGACACGGCCGGGGCCACGATGACGCTGGCGGCGGGGTTGCCGTGGACCGGCACCGGCGACGGTGCCTACACGGTGGCGATCGACGCCTACTCCCAGGTGGTGACGGAGTTGTACCAGGGGTGGACGCGGGTGTCCGTCCGTTCCATGCAGTCGTTTACGGGGCAATTCGCGGGCCATCCCACCTACCGGCTGACGGGGCAGGCGAACTGGGCCCTCGTCGGGGAAGGCGCGGCCGCGCCGGCGGGGTATCCGGCGTGGCGTCCGCCGGGGGCGGGCGACGGGGCCTGGGGCGACGTGGGCCAGGTCCGGCTACAGATCATGCCGGAGCCGGCCACCCTGGCCCTGGTGGCGGCCGGTCTGGCCGGTGTGGGGCCGCTTGGGCGGCGGCGCCGGCGGGCATAAGTCGCCCGACGGGCGGCCCCGGCGGAAACGGACCTTCCCGTGGACGCCGCAGGTGGCCGCCGCAGCCGGCCGAAGCCACAGGGCCATCCGGACAGGCTCTAACATTCTGTGGCGGTTTTGTTCGCTTCAGGCTATATTGCTTGTCCGTGAAGTCCCGCGCCGGGCCCCCTGGTTTGACTTGGCGAGGAAATGGTGTATACTTACCGGCGCGGGCAAGCCCGCCATATGCCAGCCGGACCGGCCCGGGAGGACACATGGGTTGGAGCCGGATCGGCGGGCCGGGGGCAGGAACGCCCCGCGCGACAACCTGAGCCGTTGACGTATGATGGGCGACTTCGGAGGGCACCGTCCTCACGGGTCGCCCTTTTTGTGTGCACAGAGGGCGGTTCCCCGACGGGGCCACGAAAGGTGGAGGTGACGTGCCGAAACTCTTGTGTCGTATCGGGGTTGCCGTGGCGGTGATTCTGGCCGGCTTGTGTGTGGCTATGCCCGCCGGGGCCGCCGTGACGTTGACCGACGGCCAGGCGGTGCCGGGGCTGGAACCGGTGCCCGGAGAGGGTCTGCTGCGGCCGGCCCGTCGGCATTCGACGGCTCCGGCCGCAGCAGACCCTCTCCGGGCACCGGTTCCAGCCCCGGCACCGCCTGGCCGTCGGTCAACGGCACGGCGGTCCCGCCGGGCATAGCCACACACAAGCCGGCCAGAATCACCGCCACGGCAACCCCGAT
>JAWODB010000133.1:0-31622 GCA_046483505.1 Phycisphaerae bacterium | reverse complement strand
GGCGTCATGACGGTTCCGGATACCCCCACGGGCTCGTCCACACGTGATTATAGCCGTCCCAGTAGTACCACCCCATCACGCGGCCGGTGCGGTCGAGGTACATACCCGCGCACGAGACCACGGCCCGGTGCGCGCCGCTGTACGGGTTCTTGAGGATGACCTCGCCACTGCCGTTGAGTCCCACGCCGCTGCCGTTCTCGGACCCGTCGGCATCGCCGGCAACCTTCAGTTCGCCCGTCTCGCCGTCCTTCGTGACGCCCCAGTTGCCGTCGGCGAACGCCCCCAGTCCGTTGGCGTCGAGTTTGAGGCCGCCGTACTGCTGGACTTCCAGCGCCAGGCCCAGCACACCCGCCAGGTCCGAGGTCGCGTACTTCAGGGTCAGCGTGACGCTCGTGTCGGCCGTGCCGTCGGGGGCGAGGGGGTGAAGACGTTTTCCGGCGGCAGTAGATGATAGAGCCACGCGGCCGCCTCCCACGTCAGGCTGTGGTCCGGCCACGTCAGGACGATGGCCCGGGTCTTGGCCGGGTCGATGGCGAGTTGCAGGTCGGTGTTTGTCATGACGCCTGGATCGTCCGCCAGCCACTGCACCCAACGTACACCTGCAACGCGCCGGCGCACCCGCACCAGCGGATCGCGCCGCAGACCGCCGAGTACGAACTGCACGGGGCCACCAGCCCGCACGCGTAGCGGAAGTCGGCCGTCCCGAACACGCACAGGTCGCCGCAGGCGTGAAGCGTCTGGCACGGGTCGGTCTGGCGGACCGTGCACCCGCAGACGGCCGGGGCGTTCACGCAGGACGTGGCGTACAGGTTCTTGCGGGGCACGCTCGTGATGGCCCCGAGGCCGCTCACGTCGCGGACCTGAAACGCGCGAACCACGGCCTGCGGTCCATCAATGCCCGACTGACCGCGTTCAAGGCCTTCACCCGCTGGATGGTCCGGACCGAACGGCTGCGGGCCGACCCGATGGTCTCCGTCTCGAAGTTGAACGCCCGGACCGAACGGCGCCATGCCCGCCGGGCCCTCACGGATGACGAGATTCGCCGCCTGCTCGACGCCGCCCAGAAGGGGCGGAAGGTGCGGGGCCTCACGGGACCGGAGCGGGCCGTGCTGTACCGGTTGGCGCTGGAGACGGGGCTACGGGCCTCGGAACTGGGGAGCCTGACGCCGAGGAGTTTCGACCTGACGGACCTCGAGCGGGCCACGGTCACCGTCGAGGCCGCGTGCAGCAAACACCGGCGAGAAGACGTCCTGCCGCTGTGGCCCGACATGGCCCGGGCCATGGCCGATTTTCTTGGCGACCGGGACCGAGAGGAGGTGCTGTTCCGGATGCCCCACAAGCCGGTCGCCATGATACGCAAAGACCACGAGACGGCCGGCATTTTCTACCGCGACGCCTCGGACCGCGTGGCGGATTTCCACGCCCTCCGGCACACGTTCATCACGCGGCTGGCCCGGTCGGGCGTCGCGCCTGCCGTCGCGAAGAGCCTCGCCCGCCACTCGACCATCACGCTCACGATGGACCACTACACGCACACGTTCATCGAGGACGAGCGGTCGGCGCTGGCGCGGTTGCCGGGGCTGGGGACGAGCGGGGACTCAGAAGACCGTGTGCGGGGTACAGGAACCGTTGACACACTGCCGTGCCGTTAGACCCATAAAGCAGACGATCGTGCAGCCGGGACGATCAAGCCGCCTTAGTCCACGTGCGGCGGTGGACCCAGGTTTCGCGCGTTGCCAACTGCTTTCCGCAGAGGCCCTCGCACGACCGACGGCGGTCACCCACAGCCGCGACCACCACCAGGCCTCACAGTGCCGCTGGATGCCGCCCAACGCGATGAACAGCCGCATCAGCCGCTCATTCCACTTGGCCGACAGCACGGCCGCAAGTTATTCAACGACGGCTTGCACTGGCGTTGCCCCCCTCGTACACTTTCGCGCGGCGTCCTTTCAGGGAATGCGCATGCTTCTACAGATCGCCATCGCCGTGACGGGCGAGAAGACCCGCCGCCGGCTGCGGGCCCTGCTCCGGCAGCAGGACGCGGTCATTCACGTCGTCAAGGGCCGCACCGACCTCTGGGGCCGCGCGGCCGACAAGAGCCCGGACGTCATCCTGATAGACCAAGAGGCACTGGAGGCGGCTATAGAAGAGGGGGTCACCTTCCATCGCGGCACGGTCGAGGCCCCGGCCGTGGTCGCCGTCTCGGACGGCGAGTCGGCGTCGGAACGGGCGGCCCTGATCGCCGCCGGGTGCGAGGCCGTCCTCTTCGCCGGCCTGGACGAGCCCGAACTGGCGGGGGCCCTGGAGGCGATCCTGGAGCAGCGCCGGGCGGCGCTGGCGCGGGACCTCTCGCGCCGGCCGCTCGCCGAGCCGCGGCTGCGCGACTTCGTCTCCGAAAGCCCCACCATGCAGGCGTTCATGGAGATGGTGCACCGGGTCGTGCCCGGCCAGACAGCGCTCCTGATCCTCGGCGAGACGGGCGTCGGCAAGGAGCGGCTGGCCCGGGCCGTCCACGCCGAAGGACCGCGCGCCGGCGGTCCCTTCGTCGCGGTCAACTGCGGGGCGCTGCCCGAGGCGCTCCTGGAGAGCGAGCTCTTCGGCCACGAGGAGGGCGCCTTCACCGGCGCTACGCGCACCCGCCGCGGGGCATTCGAACTGGCCCACGGCGGGACGATCTTCCTGGACGAGGTCGGCGACATGCCGCCGCCCCTCCAGGTGAAACTCCTGCGGGTGCTCCAGGACTACGAGGTCCAACGCGTCGGGGCCGAACGGCCGTTCATTGTGGACGTCCGCGTGATGGCGGCCTCGAACCGCGACCTGGAGGCCGACGCCGAGGCCGGCCGCTTCCGCCGCGACCTGTTCTACCGGCTGAGCGTGGTCTCGCTGACGGTCCCCCCGCTCCGCGAGCGCGTGGAGGACATCCCCACGCTGGCGCAGAGTTACGTGGAGTACCACCGGCCGCGCGTCGGCCGCGACGTCCGCGGCATCAGCGACGAGGCCTTGGAGGCCCTTCGCCGTTACGGCTGGCCGGGCAACGTGCGGGAACTCATTAACGTGGTCGAACGGGCCATGCTCCTGTGCCGGGGCGACACGATCACGCCGGCGGACCTGCCCGCCTCCATCCGGGACTGCGGGCCGCGCAGCCGGCCCGTCCCGGCCGTGCCGCGCGAGGCCGACGAGGTCCCGCCCGAGTGGCTGGACCGGCCACTCAAGGAAGTACGCGGCGCGATGGTGGCCGACATGGAACGCGCGTACCTGGCGGCCATGCTCCGGGCGACCGGGGGCAAGGTCGGCGAGGCCGCACGCCGGGCCGGCCTCGACCCGCGTTCCCTGTACGAGAAGATGCAGCAATACGGCCTCGCGAAAGAGGCCTTCAAGCCTTAAGAGCCTATCCGGATAGGCTCTGAACCGGGCAGGGCACCCGTTCTGGGCGCTCCCCAGGCCGCGGGGCGTCAGTGCACGACCGCGACCGAGTTGACCGTCCCCACCAGGCTGACCGCGACGTCGCCGTGGTCCGGGTCCGTCATCCATTGGTCGTCGACGAGGAACTTGTACTGATACGTGCCGGCGTCGAGCGGCAGGGTGACGCCGAACGTTCCCTTCCGTTTCTGCATGGGCATGGGTTCCCAGCCGGTGAAGTCGCCGGCGAGATAGGCGCAGCGGGCGTCGCAGGCCGGTGCCACGGTGAAACGCACGGTGCCCTTCTTCTTTCCGTTCTTCAGCATGATGGATTCCCTCCCGGTTCCTTATCCCGTTTCGGCATTATAACCGAAACCAGGTCTCGCGGGGCGGTCTGATGAGGCGGCCGGACATCATCGCCGCTCCAGCGGTTCCACCCTGGGGTCCCGCTGCGAGGGGGGTCTTGGCCAGTGTTCTTTTCGTTCAGCGGGGCTGGTACGTCGGGACGCCTTGTCGCGCGGTGGGAGTTTCTTCTTGTCCATGATCGTTTCCTTCCGGCCGGACATCGGCCTCCGCGACGCCGTGCGGCAAGGCTCCGGCCTGTCGGACCGAGGAGCAAGTCCCATGCCGAAGGGCCGATTGTCCGCCACCGCCGCGCTGGGCACCGCCCGGACGCGGGCGTCGTCGACCTTGCCCGCAACCGCCGCACGAATCGGGCCCGGACTTCCGAAACGGATCGGGCCTTGGGGCCCGAAATGGCCCGCAACCCCTGACCCGGCCGGCGAATCGGAACTGCAACCCCCCTGAACTCCCCGCAAACCGCGTTTCGGACGTATGCCGCACGTTTGGCACCGGCCTTGCAATTCAGAGAACCAGCCGCGGCCGAGTGGACCGTCGGCACGTTCCCGAAGGCCGGATGCAGGCAACTGAAAGGAACTTGCGATGGCAAAGCCGAAGAAGCAGCGCAAGGGCCGCAAGGCCGAGAAGCAGCCGGAAGGCATGAAGAACTCGAAGAAGGCCTGCCAGTAGCGCCCGGTCCTGCGCTCCATTGGCCGCGCGGACCGGCGTGGTCCCGGGCGCGGCGGCGGCGAAGCCGCGCCCGGGCCATCCTGCCCCGACCTCGTTTTCGCCTGCGTGGGGCGCGCCGAGTCTCGGCCCGTGCCTGGCCGGGCGGAATGCGAGGCCGTTCGAGACGGAGGTGGAACCAGATGAAACGAAGCACGTGGTGGATCAAAGGCCTCGGGGTGCTCGTCGCGTGCGCCCTCGTCCTTCCCGCCGGTTGCCGGAAGGAAACCGCGCCGGGCGAGGATGAGCCGACGGAACGCGAACCCGTCGAGACCGAGCCCGCCGAAACCGAACCGGCGAAGAGTGCTCCTCCGGAGGCTGCCCTGCTCGAACGGGGCGATCCCCCGGAGAAGCCCCGCTGGGATGACTCCCCGTTCGACCTGGAGACCTCCCTGGAGGCCGAGCCCGATATCACGGTCCCCGGCGGTCTCGACGGGCTCTAATCAGCGCCGTTACCCCCCATGGCGCGGCGGCCGGGCCCGCACTGAGCGGGCCCGGTCTGCTTTCTGCGAGGGAATAGACGCATGACCGACGAGACACCCGGTCCCCCGGAGGAGGCCAAAGACCGACGTCACCCCGGCGGCGGCGCATGCGCCGGCGCGCCGCCGAGGGGGAAGGCCCGGTGGCCGGCCGCGCTCGTCCTCCTTGCCGCCGCCGTCGCCCCCTTCCTGCCCCCGGTGCCGGCGTCCGCCACGGCGGCGGACGAGGCGGCCTGTGCGCGGCCCAGCGCTTCGACCGCCGCGTCGTACGACGCCGTCGTCATCCCGGAGGATCGCGAGTGGCTGCTTGCCGTCGCGGCGTCGCTGGCCGCCAGGCTGCGGGGCGAGGAAGGACCTCCGCTGCTGCTCGTGGCACCCGGTGTTGCGCCGGAGGCAAACGGAGAGGCACCGGCCGAGGAAACCGCCGACGACGACGGCGAATATGACGATGGATCCTCGTGCGAGACGGCGGAATCCGTGTGGCCGCCGGCCCCGGCCCTGCTGCGGACGATCCATCGGCCGCTGGTGATCCTTCAGACCTCCGAAGCGGAACCGCCGGACGCGGATCCGCTGCCGGACACCGTCCCGGTTTCCCGCGGCGGCGCGGCCGGCGCCTTTCTCCTGGCGAAGCGGTTTTGGGGCACATCGGACACGGTCGTCGTCGCCCGGCTGGCGGATCCGGAGGCGGCCCTCCTTGCGTCGGCCCTGGCGGCCCACCTGGGCGCGCCGCTGCTGCCGGTGGAGTCGGCACTCGACGAGAGCCTCCTGCCGGGCCTGCTGCCGGCGCTGGGCGCGAAGCGGGTCCTCTTCGCGACGGACCGACCCCGCGACCGGCCCCCGTGGGCAAAGCGGCTCGACGCGGCCGTCGAGGTCGTCGGCGCGGCCGACCTCCGGCGGCGGCTCATCGCGAGGCTGGGACCGCCGCACGTCCGCAACGTGATCCTGGCGGCCGGCCCCGGCGGCCCGGAACCGTCGGTCACCGCCTGGCTCGCGCCCTATCTGAGCCTGGTGCGGAACGCGCCCATCGTCCTGGTCCGTTCTTCCGTGGGAGCGGAGGCCGAGGCGGCCGTCTGGCATACGATCGGAGCGTTCGACCTGGAGCCGCGTTCCATCACGATCCTGGCCGCCCCCGGGGCCCTCGGGACGGTCCCCGCAACGGACGCCGAGGCCCTGGGCGGGTATACGGTGGACGTCGAGCCGTGCTCCGGCCCGGGCGAGGGCGGGGCCGCCCCGCTGGCGGTCGGCCGCATTCCCTTCCGGACGCTGCCGGAGGCGTCGCGGATGATCGCGCAGGGGCTCGCCCTGGAGCGGTCGGTTCGCCGGCGTGTGCCGCAGACCCTCATGGTGGCCAACCCCCGGACGGAGTACGGCGCCCTGCCTCTGTGCGAGACCATCGCGCGGGCCTCCGCGTCGGAGTTCCGGAACGTCCGCCTGCCCGTCGACGAGCACTACAACATCCTACCCAGCGAGGCGGGCGTCCTCCAGGCCGCGATGCGGGCCAACCTGATCCTGTACCAGGGGCACGTGACCGACCTGACGCTCTTCACCGGCACAGTCTATGACGAGTACGACGAATACGGCTACGATGAGTACGACGGGCATGAGTATGACGAATCGTACGAAGCGTACCACGACGGAGAGAACACGGCGCCCGACGATGTGGAGCAGGAACCGGCGCCCGAGGTCTACGAGGCGCCGGAGCCGCTGGCTTTCGAACTGTCCACCGAGTCCGATCCCCCGACGGGCGAAGCGGCCTGCACGTACGCCGCGGGGCTGCCGCTGCCCGTGCCGCCGACGTCGGCCGAAGCAGCCGAGATCGACGCCTACTTCGGCATCAGCCCGTCGTCAACGGCCGTGCTCTCCACGGTTGGTAAACCGCCGTCCGCGGACGAGCCGGCGTACGACGCGGACGCCTCGTACTACCATGACGAGTCGGCGGAGCGCCGCGTCGAACGACTGGACGGCCTGCCGCTCGTGTTCCTCCAGAGTTGTCATTCGCTGGAGGAACCGACAGCCCGCAGCATCGTGAACCTGGGCGGGGCGGGCGTTATCGGCAGCGTGACGGGAATTCACAGCGCCTCCGGCGGGGCATTCGCGAAGGCGTTCTGCGATGGGCTTCTGTACCGCGGCGATACGGTCGGCGAGGCGCTGCGGGACGCCCGCAACTACTTCCTGTGCCTCAGCGAACTCAAGACCCGCCGCGGCCACACGCACCGCGACAAGGTCCACCGGGTGGCCCTGAGTTTCCGTCTGTGGGGCGACCCGGAACTGCGTCTCCTGCCGCGGGACCTCGACAAGCCCGCACGCCGCCGCGCAACGGCCCGCCTGGCCGACGGCCCGGCCGTCGTCATCCGGACGCCCAAACGGCGGCTGCCCGAGGCCCGGACCGCGAAGTACGAAGGCCGCCTCTTCCCGGGCAGCCAGGCCGCCGGCATCGTCAAACGCCTCAAGAACACGGAGCGCCGGCGCCTCATGCCGCTGCACTTCTTCCGGCTGGAGGCGGGACGCGACGCCGCGGCCGGGTCGGCGCTCGTCATCGACGGCGAACCGACCGTCCGCGCCGTCTACCTGGCCGAACCGTTCGACCGGTACTTGTACGTCCTGTTCCTGCCGGCGAAGGACAGGCCCAATGCGACCTACACGCTCACCTTCGCGCCGTAGGTGGCTGCAGCGGATCGGGGCGGCGCTGCTCGTCTTCGTGGCGGCGGGTTCGGCGTGCGCCGGCGAGACCCCGCCCGCAGAGGAAGCGCCCGCACCGCTTCCGCCGGAGGTCGCCCACGCCCTGGAGACGATCCGAGGGGCGGACATCATCGCCCACGCCCGGCTGCTGGCCGACCCTGCCATGCGCGGTCGCGAGCCCAGCACCCCGGAGGCCCGCAAGGCCGCCCGGTACGTCGCCGACGCCTTTCGCGACGCCCGCCTTCGCCCCGGCGGGACGGCCGGCACGTTCTACCAGGTGTTCAAGATCCGGGTCGGTTACCAGGTGGCGAGCACCCTGACCGCCGACCTCGGCGGCGAACCCCTGGGCGACTTCGAGCGCGGCCGGGACTACGCACCGGTTCATCTGCCCGGCGGGCGGGCCGATGTCGCGGCCGACTGTGTCCTGGCGGGATACGGCATCACGGCCGAGACGCTCGGGTTCGACGAGTACCGCGGCATCGACGCCCGCGGGAAGGCGGTGGTCGTCTTCTCCGGCGTGCCGTGGGGACCGACCGCCTCGGCGTGGCTACGCCGGGTGCCGGACGCGGAGCCGTTCGACACCCTCGTTTACAAGGCCCGCAATGCGGCGGCCCACGGCGCGGCGTGTCTGCTGGTGGTCGAGAACCCGGCCGGGTGGCGCCGGGACGTGGCGATGACCGAGCGGCTGCGCGTCCCGGACACGGACTTCCCCGCCGACGTCACCATCCCCGTGGTCCAGGTGACGCGGGCGCTGGTGTCGGCCCTGGCGATGCTCTCGGCGGACGAGTTGCGTTTCCTTGCGGCGGACATCGGGCGGGACCGCTCGCCGGCCTCCATGCCCCTGAGGGGACGCCGCATCCACCTGAAGGCGGCCCTTTCCGGCCGCGCACGCCTGGGACGCAACGTCCTGGCCGTCCTGCCCGGGCGCGACGCCGGCCTCCGCAAAGAGGCCGTTGTCGTGGGTGCCCACTACGACCACCTGGGCGAAGCGGGAGGCGATATCTTCTTCGGCGCCAACGATAACGCCGCAGGCTGCGGAGCCCTGCTGGCCGTGGCGCGCGCGATGGCGTCGCTGCCCCGGCCGCCTGCCCGCACGGTTGTCTTCGCGGCGTTCGACGCCGAGGAACTCGGCCGGTGCGGGTCCAAGGACTACATCGCCCGGCCGTGCATCCCGCTGGCGCAGACCGTCCTGATGATCAACTTCGACATGATCGGCCGCAACGAGCCGGACCACATTTTCGCCGTCGGCACGCGGTCGAGCGCGGACCTGCACCGCATCCACCGGGAGTGCAACCGGCACGTGGGCCTGGTGCTGGAGCACCCGGCGAGTTTCCGGCTGGGCCTCTCGGACCACTCGCCGTTCTACTTCGCCGACGTGCCCATCCTGTACCTCTTCGGCGGGCGGGACCCGGACTACAACACGCCCGGCGACACGTGGGACAAACTCATCCCCGGCAAGGTGGAGAAGGTGGCCCGGCTGGCGTTTCTGACGGCGCGGGAGGTGGCCGACCGGGCGGAGCGGCTGGTGTTCGTCAACGATTCCGCCTGGACGGCAACGGGAAGCGACTAGGAGGCGCAACACCATGAGGGAGCAACGAGCAGCGCTGTGGACGGCGACAGCCCTGGCGGCCGTCGGCATCGCGTGCATGGGGCTGCGCCGGCACGCGCTGCGCCAGGCGCCGCTGGGGCCCGGCGACAGCGTCTGGCGGTTGACGTACGAGGTCCGGTTCGTCCCGGCGAAGGCGGGGGCCCGCGTCAAGGCGGCGCTGCC
Source organism: Phycisphaerae bacterium (assembly GCA_046483505.1). Lineage (GTDB taxonomy): Bacteria > Planctomycetota > Phycisphaerae > FEN-1346 > FEN-1346 > BS750m-G62. The sequence continues at coordinate 22,229 of JAWODB010000133.1, read as the reverse complement.
GCAAAGCGGCCCGCATGCCCGGGTCGTGCGCGAGGACTTTGCGCACCCCGGATTGTCGATGGACATCCTGCGGAGCGCGCCGGCCAGCGGCCGCGAGGCCGTCGCGGTCTCGGTGGCTACCGGACAGGAGCAGCACTTCAGCGCGGCCTTCGACGTGCACGTGTCGGCTGGGGCGGATGCGACGGCCGCACCGCTCCCTCGTTCGCTCTCGGCCCAGGAGCGGGCCCACTATCTGCGTCGCGAAACGGCCGTCCAGACGGACAGCCCGCCCGTCGCCGAGGCCCTGTCGCTGCTCAAGCAGCAGAAGACGGCCAAAGGCGACCTGCCGGACCTTGCCTTCGCCCACTGCGCCGAGGCGATTGAAGAGGACCAGGCCGGCGGCGCCCCGGACGCCGCGGGCGCCCTGTCGCGCGGCCGGGCCACCACGCTCGGCCGGGCGCGGGCCATGGTCGCCCTCTGCCGCGCGGGGCGGGTGCCGGCGCGGCTCGTTTCCGGCTTCGTCCTGGAACCGTCGGAGCGCCCCCGGCCGCACGTCTGGGCCGAAGCCTACGCGGACGGCCGCTGGGTGCCCTACGATCCCGAGAACGGATATGCGGGCGAACTGCCGGGCCATTACCTGCCCGTCCGCCGCGGCGGGACGGAGGTGGTGTGGGCGGCCGGCGTGGACCAGTGCCGGACGGACTTTCTGCTGCGGCGGATTCAGCCGCCCGTCGGCCTGGCCGCCGCCCGGCGAGGACGTCCGACCGACGCACTGTTCCTGACGCGGCTGCCGGCCGGCGCCCAGCACACGCTGACGCTGCTTCTCCTCCTGCCGGCGGGGGCGCTGCTGACGGCGCTCTTCCGAAACATGGTCGGCGTGCAGACGTTCGGCACGTTCACGCCGAGCCTGCTGGCGCTCAGCCTGGCGTACACGGACTGGCGGATCGGGCTGGGCATCATCGTGCTGGTCCTGGCGGTGGGGCTGGCGGGCCGGGCCCTGCTGGAACGGCTGCGGCTGCTGATGGTGCCCCGGCTCAGTGTCGTCCTGACGATGGTGGTCCTGGGGATGGCGGCGGCGACGTCGGCCCTGGTACACCTGGGCCTGGTGCCGAGCGCGGCGGCGGTCGTCCTGCCGCTGGTCATCGTCACGATGGTCGTCGAGCGGTTTCACATCGGCGCCCAGGAGGACGGCATCCGGTACGCGCTGCGGCTGCTGGCCGGCACGTTCGCCGTGGCCGGATGCTGTTACCTGCTCCTGCAATGGAAGGGATTCGGGCGGTTCCTGCTGACCTTTCCGGAGGCACTGCTCGTGGTGGCCGCCGCCCTGGTGCTCGTGGGCCGGTATTCGGGGTACCGCCTGTCGGAATGGCTCCGCTACCGCGGGCTGGTGGTGGCGGCCGGCGGGGGAGGCCACCGGTGACCACTTCCGCCGACCGGCGATTCTGGGCCTGGCCGTGGGAACTGAAGGCCTGCGGCATCCTGGGCGTCAACGCCCGCAACGCCCGGCTGCTGTTCGACCTGAACCCGAGGGCCTGCTACCCGCGGGTGGACGACAAGGCCCTCACGAAGACGATCTGCCAGGCGCACGGCATCCCGGTGCCCGAGACCTACGCCCTGGTCGAACGGTTCGGCGACGTGCCGCGCCTGGAGGCGCTGCTGCGGGACCGGCGCCAGTTCGTCCTCAAGCCCGCGCGCGGCGCCGCCGGACGCGGCGTCCTGGTCGTCACGGGGCGGACGGACGCCGGCTACCTGACGCCCGGCGGGCGGTGCGTCCCGGCCGAGGAGGTCCGGTACCACGTGGCGACGATGCTGTCCGGCCTGTACTCGCTGGGCGGCCGGCCCGACCGCGTCATCGTGGAGGAACGCATCGCCGTCCATCCCGTGCTGGAGGCGATGGCGGTGGGCGGCACGCCGGACGTCCGGGTCATCGTGCACCGCGGGCGGCCGGTCATGGCGATGATCCGCCTGCCGACCGAGGCGTCCGGCGGGCGGGCCAACCTGCATCAGGGGGCCGTCGGCGTCGGCATCACGCTCGATACGGGCCGGACGTTCGGCGGTGTCCAGCACGACCGCCCGCTGGCCGTCCATCCGGACACCGGCGCCGCCCTCGCCGGGACGGTCCTCCCGTATTGGACGGAGGTGTTGACCATTGCGGCCGCGCTTGGCCGGGCCCTGGAGATGGGGTACGTGGGGGTGGACATCGTCCTGGATGCCGGCCGCGGGCCCGTCGTCCTGGAGGCGAACGCCCGGCCGGGCCTCTCGGTCCAGATTGCGAACCGGCGAGGATTGCTCACCTGCCTCGAGCGCCCGGCGGCGGCCACGCCGTCCTGGGACGAGGCCGTTCTGACAGCCGAAGGATAAAGGTATGCCGAAGAAGCCGGCACGACGCAACGGCGGTGGACGCACCATCGGGCCGGTCTCCGAACTGGAGCAGCACCTGCCCTCGGAGTGGTGGCGAGACCTGTTCCAGTCGCTCTACCTCAAGACGGACGGCGACGTGGTCGACTCGGCCGCCAACACCGCCCGCGAGGTCGACCTCCTGGTGCGCGCGGCCGGCCTCGAACCCAACGACCGGATTCTGGATCTCTGCTGCGGCCAGGGCCGGCACTGCCTGGAACTCGCCCGGCGGGGTTTCCGCAGCGTCACCGGGCTCGACCGGTCGCGGTACCTGGTTCGCCTGGCCCGCAAGCGCGCCCGGCAGGCAGGCTGTGCCGTGACGTTCCACGAGGGCGACGCCCGCCGATTCCGGCTGCCGGAAGGCACGCTCCACTGCGTGGCTGTCATGGGCAACTCGTTCGGCTACTTCGAGCGGGACGAGGACGACCTGGCCGTCCTCGAGGCCGTCAAGCGCGCGCTGGTCTCCGGCGGCGCGGTGGCGCTGGACCTCGTGGACGGCGAGTGGATGCGCGAGCACTTCGAGCCGCGGTCCTGGGAGTGGATCGACCAGAACCACTTCGTCTGCCGCGAACGGTCCCTCGCCTCGGACGGGCGGCGGCTGGTCTCGCGCGAGGTCGTGGTTCACGCCGAAAAGGGCGTGATCGCCGACCAGTTCTACGCCGAGCGGCTGTACTCGCGCGGCCAGATTCAGGACCTGCTCGAGGCCGCCGGCTTCGGCTCCGTCCGGTTCCACGGCGACGTGGCGGCCGAGTCCGAACGGGGCCAGGACCTGGGGATGATGGCCCGGCGGACGTTCCTGACGGCCCGGGCCCCGCACCGCGCCACGCCACGCGGCGCCGACGTCCCCCGGTTCCGCGACGTCACCGTCGTGATGGGCGACCCCCGGCTCCCCGACGCCGTCAAACGCGACGGCCAGTACAACCCCGAGGACTTCGACACCATCCAGCGCCTCCGCGACGCCCTGGCCGAACTCGCCGACCGCCGATTCGAGTTCGTGGACAACCACGCGTCGCTTCTCGTCCACCTGCGCCACCACCGGCCGGCGTTCGTCCTGAACCTGTGCGACGAGGGGTTCGAGAACGACGCCTTCAAGGAACTGCACGTGCCGGCGGTGCTGGAGATGCTCGGCATTCCGTACTCCGGCGCCGGCCCGGCGTGTCTGGGCCTGTGTTACAACAAGGCCCACGTCCGGGCCATTGCGGCGTCGCTGGACATCCCCGTGCCGCTGGAGACCTACTTCAACCCCGCCGACCAGGCCGCCACGCTCCCCGCGATTTTTCCGGCGCTGGTCAAGCCGAACTTCGGCGACTCGAGCATCGGCATCACGCAGGAGGCCGTGGTCCGCTGTTCGGAGGACCTGATGCGCTACCTCGACCAGGTCCGGGCGGAGTGGCCCGGCCGGCCGATCCTCATCCAGGAATACCTGAGCGGGCCGGAGTACAGCGTCACCCTCCTCGGCAACGCGGGTACGGACATGACGGCGCTGCCCGTCCTGGAGGTGGACTACGCCGGCCTGGACGACGGCCTGCCGCGCATCCTCGGGTACGAATCGAAATGGCTGCCCGACTCGCCGTACTGGAACGAGATCCGTTACCGCGAAGCCGAACTCGACGAGGACCGCCGCCAGCAACTCATCGACCATTCCACGCTGCTGTTCGAGCGAACAGGCTGCCGCGATTACGCCCGCTTCGACTGGCGAACCGACGCCGCCGGCGAGATCAAACTCCTGGAGGTCAACCCCAACCCCGGCTGGTGCTGGGACGGCAAGGTGAACATCATGGCCAGCATGGCGGGGCTGCGGTACGCCGACCTGCTGCGGCGTATTCTCGAGGCGGCCCAGGAACGCGTCGCCGCGGAGAGGGTTGCCACATCGCCCAAGCCGTCGTCTACAGTGACCGCGCTTGTTTTTTGAGTATCTGCGCGACCGCGGTGCGGGAAGAAACGCCATCCTCGGATCTCCGGGATTTGGCTCAGCGGACCATGGCTTCGGCGAACGGGCCGCTCGATTCGCCGATGCACGGCCCGCGGCTCGGCTGTAACACCGCCGAGTGAGCCGACTGTCAGCAAAACGGCTCAACGATGTCCGTCGACCGGCCCCAGCGCGTTGATCGGGCACCGCCCGACCTGGGTGCCCGACCTCTCCGAAGACCGGCCCGCCAAATCTCCGTTCACTTCTTCTGCATACCAATCATGGCCGGCTTTTTCAGCGCATTTTCAGCGCGCAGACGCCCCGGTACGCCAACACTTGCCATCACTCACCAGGATCGGGTGTCAGGTAAGGTGGGCGGCGGGAGGGGCGTAAGTCGCGCACGTGTCGCCACTTGGCAAGACGTGTCAGTACCTGACAATGGTGGAGCCGAGGGGATTCGAACCCCTGACCTGCTGATTGCGAATCAAGCGCCCTCTTGCCGTAAGTCTCGCGACGGCAAAGACTTAGACGACTTGGCCTACCCGCTTTCAGCGCCGTTTCAGCGGGAAAAAAACAGGCCGCCGAAACGCCCAAAACGGGGCCAAGACACCGCTCCACTCGCGCCCTTCATATGGCTATTCCTTCTCGCCAAACTCGACCTCGATCCACTCCCGAAGGCAGTACCCGTGCCGCCGGTCGTTCGTGATCACGTCGTCCATACCGACGACGATCCCCAACTGTTCCCGCAGCCGCCGGATGATGTTCTGGCGGAGGCGGCGGATGCAGCCGGTGACCGTTCCGGTGCCGCCCTCCGCCTTGATCGCCTTCGCGAGTTGCGGGCTCCCCCTGTGGACGAACCGGCCGCCCGGCGTCTTGCGACTGAGCTCTTCCAGAATCCCTCGCGAGTAGCCGAGGCCCGTGTCGCCGAGAATCTTCACGCCGCAGAGTTCGACGCGGTCCGGATAAAACACCAACTTGCCGCCCTGGAACGGCACCAGGTCTTTCGACTTCCGCCGGCCGCGCATCTGGCGGGGCGGGTAGGACACCTCATCCTTGCCGATCGCCTTGTCGATGGCGCGGTCGAGCGTCCAACCGCTGGGGGGAACGGGCTTAAAGACAACGTGGGCCGCCCCTTTCGCCATGGCAGTCGCCGAGGCATCCACCATCTCAGCCTGCGAGATCGTCCCGTCGCCACCGGTCCCGACCAGAACGACGACGGGCACGGGCCGGCCCGACCCGACGATTTCTTCAAGAAGATAGATACCGTTCTTCAGGCGGGGCTTACTCCGTTTTGCGCGGGCAGGAATAGCAAGCGCCAGAATCACATACGTGTAATCGGACCCAACGAGCCGGTCGCAGGCCTCCGTCTGACAACCAGCCACTTCGTAAGCATGGCCCCTGGAGGCAAGTATGTCGATGATGCCTTCAACGGTGTGCGGGTCGTCGTCGATGATGAGGGCCTTCTGATGCTCCATAGCCGTACCTCCACCGGGTCACAGGGTGGGTTCACATGGCACGGCGGCGGGGCTTGCCTGGCGCGGTCCCGTAACGGCCGAGCGGCGGGCCGCCAGGCTGTGCCGAAAACCACGGCGAAGTGGGACCCTGCGACGTAGGCGCAGGGCGACCGGTTTTCGGGCAAGCCGGGTCGGGCGGATACCGCAGCGCATCGGCGGGCTCTGCCGTCGCCTCAGCCGACCCGTATCCCGTGCGGTTGGGGCCGACCGAGCACCGGGTTTCTTAAGGCGGCGCGAAGCCAGAGTCAATGAAGAAATCCGGGAAAAGCCAATTTCGCGCAAGCGCTTGTGAGCGCCGGACTTGCGCGTTCCGGCCGTCGACGGTTCACATTGAGCGGGACATGGTCTCTCTACCTGCCGTACAGGCGCGCCGTCTGAGAAGCGGCGTAAGGTACGCTGCTGTGGGAAGTTAGCAGGTTGAGGGGCGGCGGCCGGCGGGACGAACCTGCCCGCTATCACGTCTCGTCGTCCGGCTCATCCTCATCGTCCCAGTCATCGTCTTCGTCCTCGTCGTCCTCTTCGTCCCAATCCGGATACTGGGGCGGGCTGGCGCCGACGCGCTTGGTCACCCGCGGGTACGTGCCCTCGGGCGCCTCGTCCTGGATCGCCACGACGTTGATCTGGTGCCACCAGTCGTCGCCGAAGTCGAACCAGTAGCCGAAGGCGTCGTCCACCTTGACGTCAAGGGATCCGACGGAGGTGCGGGTCACGTCGCCGGCTGGCTTGCGAGCGCCGGGGATGGGATTGTCGAATTGTCCGCGGAGCACATACCGCCGGGCCTTGGGGTCCATCGGCCCCTTGCCGCCCATCTGGAACTCGTACAGGTGCTCGTCTTCGCGGTCGAAGGCGTCGAAGATGGCGTAATGGAGCTCTTCAAGCGTCTGGTCGCCGCGGATCTCGATGGTCCGTGAGACCACCGGATTCTCGTCGACGAATTCCTCGGTCACCGGCCCGCCGATGAGCGCAACCTCCAGGGTGAAGAGCCGGTCGTCTTTCAGCACCCACCTTCCCGTCCGTCGCTTGCGTTTGGCCATGGTCCACCCCTTTCGGGGCCACTCACGCGGTTCTCACGAGAAGACCCGCTCCTCGACTGGCGGCCGGAGCGACATCAGCACGGACACGTTTACGCTGGTCATCGGGTTGCGCCCCAGCGATCATCCCCTTCCCAGAAATAGAGGCTCTCCGTCAACTTTGCAGAACGGCCGGAGCGTTCCGGAACTGGCCCCTGCGCAGCCTGCGGGACGGCTGCGGCGGATGATTCGCACGGCATTGCCCGCTAAGGACCTGTTTTTGCTAGTGCTCCGTCCCTGCGGAAACGATGGGCATGGAGGTGCCTTTTTGCCGATGGGATATGTGGACCCACGGCAAGGAGGCAAGCGATGCCCAGGAAGATCTACGTGGTGGAGTTGACGCGGGAGGAGCGGGAGGAGTTGGCGAGGTTGGTGCGCAGGGGCAAGGCGGCGGCGTACAAGCGCCGGCACGCCCAGATCCTGCTGAAGGCCGACGCGGGACCGGGTGGCCCCGGGTGGACGGACGAGCAGATTGCCGAGGCCCTGGACGTGGGCCGGGCCACGGTCGAACGACTCCGCAAACGGTTTGTCACCGAGGGGTTGGAGGCGGCGTTGGGGCGGCACAAGGCCCAGCGGGTGCACACCCGCCGGTTGGACGGCGAGGCGGAGGCGAAGTTGATCGCCTTGGCCTGCAGCGAGGCGCCGGAGGGCCATGCCCGGTGGACGCTCCGGCTGCTGGCCGAACAGATGGTGGCGTTGGAATACGTGGAGAGCTGTTCGAAGAACACCGTCCACCGGACGCTAAAAAAAACGAACTTAAGCCTTGGCTGAAGAAGCGGTGGTGCATTCCGCCGAAGGCCAGTGGCGAGTTCGTGTGGAAGATGGAGGACGTGCTGGAGGTCTACACGCGGCCGTACGATCCGAGGCGGCCGGTGGTGTGTCTGGACGAGATGCCGAAGCAGTTGGTGGCCGAGACGCGGCGGGCGCGGCCGGCCCGGCCCGGGCAGGTCCGGCGGTACGATTACGAGTACCGGCGTCAGGGGGTGGCCAACGTGTTCATGATGTTCGAACCGCTCCAGGCCCGTCGGCAGGTGGCCGTGAGGGCCCGACGGACGCGAACGGACTTCGCCGAATGCCTTCGCGCCTTGGCGGAGGACCATTACCCGGAGGCCGAGACGATCGTGCTCGTCCTGGACAACCTGAACACGCACACGCCGGGCAGCCTGTACGAGGCGTTCGAGGCGCCCGAGGCCCGGCGGCTGACCGAGCGGTTCGAGTTTCACTACACGCCGAAGCACGGCAGCTGGCTGAACATGGCGGAGATCGAACTGGGCGTGATGAGCCGTCAGTGTCTGAAGGAGCACGTGCCGAGCCAGGCCGATCTGGCCACCGCGACCTCGGCGTGGGAGGCGGATCGCAACGCCCGGGCCTCCACGGTCGACTGGCAGTTCCGTACGGCGGACGCCCGGATCCGGCTGAAGGCACTTTATCCATCAATAGGATAGGGACAGAGCACTAGCCTTACGTGGCTTTGGGCCAGCAGCACGCCCTGGGACCCCACGGATCAGTCGAGTTGGGCAGCCCTCGTGGGCAAGCAGAAGCATCAGGGGGAGTAACTGGCCCCATCGTGTTCTGGTAACCGCTTGTCAGCCAAGGAGTTGCGCGGTCGACTGGCTACAGAGCCCTCCGCCAACGTGACGGAGAGCCGAAATAGAGAAGGTGCGGCGACGGCAGCCACCGGGGGCTGAAGATCACGTCCGAGTTCTGCAGTTCCTCCAAGGCCCGCTCAATGACGGCCATGTCCTGGAACTCCGGGTAGGCCTGCGGCCGGCTCTCGGCGAAGGTGTGCAGCCGCCAGGCGTCGAAGCCATCGTGCCGCCCTTCAGGGCCAAAGTCGAAGTCAACTTCGGCATCGACCGTCCTCACTTCACAACCCGTCCCGTGGAAACAGAACGCGGAGCCCTGAGCATCGTCCAGACGGCCTTCTTCTGGCAACCGCCCAGCCAGGGATGCAGCCAACAGGTCTTCTTCGCCCAAGAAAGCCTTGGCCGCTTGGACGAACCGGCCCACCCGCCGCTGGTAATCCCCGATCATCGCCAGCATGCGGTCCCTGACGGCCGGCGGCACAAGCATGTTCTCGTCGGTCATGTCAATGCCTCTCGTGCCTTGGACTTCCGTCGCCGTGTCGTCCAGAACGACTCAGCCAAAGTGCCATGGTCATCACTCCTGCATCCGTGTGGCCTAGGGCTGATCCTCTCTTGAGAACTGCCACAAAGCCCGGTCCAGCACCCGCATCGAACAACCCAGTTCGGCTTCCAGCCTACGGCAGGACTGCATGTATTCCCACCACAAATCGAAGGTGAAGACGGCCGGCAGCTTGTCATGGCCCAGAGACTACAACGCCCTGTAGCCGAGGATCTGATAATGACCTCCGGTCCTAGATTATTCCCCAAGATACTTGCGTATTCGGGGATTCGACCATGAATCTGCCTCCGAAAGCACGTAGTTACGCAACACGTAATGCTCAATTTCCTCGTTGCATACCGGAACCTCGCCCTCATTCCCATGCTCATGCGCCCAGTCTTCGCCCGCGTACGTTTGAAGCCATATCGCCTGAGCCTCGTGCGTCAACAGGCACTCAACATCGTGCTGGATGGTCGCCAGCATGGTGTCCTCGTATGCCTCCCAGAAAAAGGACTTCTCGTGCTGTACTTGCACGCAAATCTCATCCCAGGTGTTGGCCAGAACTGAGTCATCGCCTGATAGCTTGGCGTCCGGCTGTTTCGCGAAATCGATGTCCTGAAGTGCACGGATCGCGCGCCGGCATATTCTCCCACAGGTGGACTCAGCCAGATCTTCGATGATGCGGTCCCGACAATCCATGGCACCTCTCAGTAGGTCGAAATCGGGAACTCGACTATACGAAGTAGCCGCTCCCGAATCTCGCTGGTGGAACCCGCCAGGTCAACCGTCGCGAACCTAATCGCGTGCCCCTGACAGCCTGTGCGATTCAAGCAATGGGTCATGGCGTTTTTGCCTACGCGTCATACCGTCCAGTGTCTACCCAGAACCTCCGCTTGCTCCAACACGGTCCGTGTCGCCTTCTCTTGCTTGTCCGGTGGGTATCCATACTTCCGCAGAATCCGCTTCACCATCACCCGCAACCTGGCGCGGACGTTTTCCTTGACGGTCCAGTCAATGGTCGCGTTCCGCTTCACCGTTTCCACGAGTTCCTGGGCGATGGTTCGGAGTGTCTCGTCGCCCAGAACAGCGACCGCACTATCGTTTGTCTCCAGCGCGTCGTAGAACGCCACTTCCTCCTCACTCAGATCCAAATCTTCACCACGCCGGTCCGCTTCACGCATCCGGCGAGCCAGTTCGATCAGTTCCTCGATGACCTGCGCTGCCTCGATAGCGCGGTTCTGATAACGTCGAATGGATTCCTCCAGCATCTGCGCGAAGGACCGCGCCTGCACCACATTCTTCCGACGCCGCGTCCGGATTTCATCGTTCAGTAGGCGTTGAAGCATCTCTACCGCCAGGTTGCGGTGGGGCATTCCCTTCACTTCTGCAAGGAACTCCTCCGACAGAACCGAGATGTCCGGCTTCTCCAGGCCCGCAGCCGCGAAGATATCCACGACCTCCTCGGAGGCCACCGCACGTGATAGAATCTGACGGATGGCATGTTCCATTTCCTCGCCTGGCCGGGGACTTCGTCGGGCCGACTTCACGAGCGCCGCCCGAACCGCCTGGAAGAACGCCACATCGTCCCGCACCTCAAGCGCCTTCGGATGCGGAGCGGCCAGCGCGAACGCCTTGGACAACTCCAGAACCGCCTGACAGAATCGGTCGCGTCCATCCTCTTGGGCCAGGACGTGCTCCTGAGCCGCGGGCAGGAATCGTAAACGCTCCTCCGGCGTCCCCTCGATCCAGCCTGACCAGTCGAAACCGTGCATGATGGAGCAACAGACTTCGTACTTCTCCAACATGATGGCCACGGCCTCTTCCTGGTCGATGGCCGTCTTGCCCCGTCCTCCGCTCTGGGTGTAGGTTGCCAATGCCTTTTTGAGTTCATGGGCCAAGCCGATGTAATCGACCACAAGACCGCCCGGCTTATCCCGAAACACCCGGTTGACGCGAGCGATTGCCTGCATCAGCCCGTGCCTACGCATCGGCTTGTCAACGTACATCGTGTGCAAGGGCGGGCAATCAAACCCGGTCAGCCACATGTCGCGGACCAGCACGATTTGAAGCGGGTCGTCCGGGTCCTTGAAACGCTTAGCGATGGCCTCCCGCCTGGTCTTGTTGCGGATGTGCTGCTGCCACTCCACGGGATCTGAAGCGCTGCCTGTCATGACCACCTTGATACCGCCCTTAGCGTCGTCTTCGTCGTGCCACTCGGGGCGGAGGTTTACCAGGTAGTTATACAAGTCGACGCAAATACGCCGGCTCATGCAGACGACGAGGGCCTTGCCTTCAATCGCCTCCTGCCGCTCCTCGAAGTGTTCGATGATGTCGGCCGCAACCAGCCGGAGCCGTTTCTCGGTTCCGACGAGCGACTCCAGCGCTGCCCACTTCGTCTTGAGTCGTTCCTTGTGTTCGACCTCCTCACCCTCGGTAACCTCCTCGAAATCCTCGTCGAGGTGGGGCTTCTCCCCCTCGTCCAGTTCTATGTTGGCCAGCCGGCTCTCATAGTAGATCGGAACGGTGGCCTTGTCCTCGACCGCCTGTTGGATATCGTAGACGCTGATGTAATCCCCGAAGACCGCCCGAGTGTTCTTGTCCTCCAGTTCCAGCGGCGTACCCGTAAACCCGATGAACGAGGCGTTCGGTAACGCGTCCCGCATGTGGCGCGCAAACCCGTCGATGAAGTCGTACTGGCTGCGGTGGGCCTCGTCGGCAATGACGACGATGTTGCGGCGGTCCGAGAGCCGCGGATGGGTGTCCCCCTTCTCGTCCGGGAAGAATTTCTGGACGGTCGTGAAGACGACGCCCCCGGACGCCACCTTGAGGAGCTCTCGCAAGTGCGCCCGGCTCTCGGCCTGCATCGGCTCTTGGCGAATCAGTTCGTGGCAACGCGAAAACGTGCCGAACAACTGGTCGTCCAAGTCGTTCCGGTCGGTCAGCACCACCAGGGTCGGGTTTTCCATCGCCGGATGGAGGACGATCCGCCCGGCGTAGAACGCCATCGTCAGGCTCTTGCCGGACCCCTGGGTATGCCACACGACACCGCACCGCCTGTCGCCCTGTGGCCGCGATGCCTCCACTGTGGTCTCAACCGCGTGCTCCACGGCATGGAACTGGTGATAGCCGGCGATCTTCTTGGCCAGGCCGCCGCCCGGGGCCTCCTCGAAAACGATGAAGTGCCGCAGCAGGCGCAAGAACCGCCCCCGCTCGAACAGCCCCTTCGCCAGCACTTCCAGTTGCGGCAGCGAGGACGGGGCAAGGTCTTCGCCTTCAATCGTCCGCCAAGGCATGAACCATTCGGTGTTGGCCGTCAGCGACCCGATACGGGCCTCCGTGCCGTCCGATATGACTAGCACCGCGTTGTGCTCGAAAAGAGACGGAATCTGGGCCTTGTATGTCTGGAGCTGGTTGAACGCGCTCCAGATATCCGCCTCTTCGTCGGCCGGGTTCTTCAACTCCACGACAGCCAAGGGCAGGCCGTTGACGAACACAACCACGTCGGGCCGCCGCTCGTGACGGTTCTCAACCACCGTGAACTGGTTGACGGCCAACCAGTCGTTCGCGTCCGGATCGTCGAACTCAACCAGCAGGACCCGCTCGCCCCCCACCGAGCCGTCCGGCCGCGTGCACTCGACCTCGACCCCGTCGACCAGCATTCGGTGCAGCGCCCGGTTGTTCTCCACCAGCGAGGGCGACTCAAGGCTCGTTACCCGCCGCAGCGCCTCCTCGCAGGCCTCTGCCGGCAGGTCAGGATTCAACGCGAACACCGCGTCGCGCAGCCGTTGCGGCAGAATCACCTGCTCGTAACTCTCCCGCTCACCTTCCGGCTCGCCGGGGGCGATATCCGGGCCGTGTAGGACCGTGTACCCCATCTCGGCAAGCCAACCGAGCAGAGCGTCTTCCGCGACCGATTCCGTCATCCTTCCCGGCAACGGGAACTCCTTTGCTGTCACGTTACTTTCCGGCCAGTTGTATCCTGACCTTCTCCCTCCGGCCAACGACGACCAGCCGGCCGCAATCGGCCTGCTCGGGGCGAAAACTGTCTGGGGCAATCTGCGCCCCGTCTGCGTGCTCGTAGCCCACCTCGCGGAAGTAATCCACAGCCACGATCTCAACCTATGCTTCGTCGATGTAGTTGCTCACTAGTCAGTTTCCCATCAATGACAGCAGCGTTACAAAGAAAGTGAGCACACCGACCCCCCAGCACCACTTGCGCCACGCGCTTACAAACAGCCCCAGAGATGCGCACAGGAACGTCGCTGATACGCCGATCTGAAGCGGGATCGTGTTCTTGTGCGATACCAGCCATGACCATGGCCACGTGTGCGTCAGCACCAGAAACACCACGATGGCAATGCCCCCGAATGCGATCCCCGCAAACGCCCTCATGCAGAACGCCTCGCGTTCTGCCTTGCTCTTACGTTCCGCCTCTTCAGTGGCTCTCCTCCGGGCCTCTTCCGCCGATGCTTCAGCTGCTTTGGCTCGTTCTACGGCGTCGTTCTTAGCTTGCTCGTGTTCCTTTATCGCTCGGGTGGCGGCCTCTAATTGCTGCCCCGCGTCCTCAATTCCCTTGTTCAGATCTTTGGCTTTGGCCTCGTATACTGCCTGATCTTCTTGTCGCTTGCGGGCCTCTTCCTCGGCACGCGCCTTCTGTCGCTTGAGTTCCTGCTCGAGTGCCGCCTTTTCTTCAAGGAGATTTCTGTTCTCCTCGACGAACGCCTGCTCGACCTGCTCCTCGAATTTGGCATCGTCGCGCTCGGACCGCAGCCGGTCCAGAAGTAGACCGTTGGCAAGCATCTTCATTGCGGTCCGTTCAGGTACTTCCTTATATGTCGCGAGAATCTGAAGCATCTTCGAGCATGCTCGACTTCCCCCGCTACCGATAGCTCGGAACTCTGGCAGGGCGAACGTCTCGGCAAACGCCTTCTCGAAATCTTGGTCTGCTGGTACGAATGGCCGAAGGATCTGCCAGAACATGTTCGGCAACAGGACACACGCGCGTCGCCCGTCTTTCCGAGACGCCTCCCGGTCGAAGCGATAGAGGAAATAGTCGCAGGAAATCAACAACGCCCCAGCTTCCAGGCTCGACGCAGCATTCGTCCGGAGATTCCGCGTCTCTTCCAGCACCTTTGCGTCGTGCATCACCGTCTCATACGGCTTGTCGCCACGTCCGTTCTTTTCCAAGAATGCCTGGTATTCGTGGAACAAATCGTTCTGAGCCTCAAGCCGTTGCCCATGAGGCCGATAAATCTTGATCTCTTTCTCTGCCAAGAGGCTGTCGAAGTGCTCGTAAGTACGCAGAAACTCGTCAACGTCGATCAGCCCACCAGCATTGCGCTCGTGAAACTTCTGCTCGATACCGGACAAGTTACGCGAGGTGGACGCTGCACGACTCAGGGAGCGTGTCCACGCTCGCGAGCGCAGGATGCTTCCATAGTGCGAAATGGTCCGGGACATCTCCCTCTGCGTCTCCTCGTGGAACCGCAGCTTGAATGGAAGATTGTGTTCACGAATCGCTCGCAGCAGGTCGTGGGACACCTGAACCTGCGTGTTGTAGTGAAGGTCCAGAATGCCGAACAGGAAATTCGTATCAAGGAATAGCGTCACTTCGTGAAGCTGCTGACGCAGATGCTCCGACAGGTCGGCGGGCACCTCCAGCGTATAGAAGTTGAAGGCCGCGTCCGCAAGCTGCGCGATGTATTTGACGCGGTCAGGATCAGTTCCGAGCGCCGCCATGAACTCGGAAACGGCAGCCTCTGCACTCGCACGCATCGTTGCGTCGAGGAAGCCGTGCTCGTCGATGGCTTGGTGCAGGATCGCCGTCAGGCTGGCTTCGTGGTCTGCCGGAGTGTCTACCGTTGGATCAAGCAGGGCTGCCGCCTGAATGCCGTGACGCCGAAACGTCCGTTGAAGGTAGGCACGCAGCACCTTCCATGCATCCTCGGCGGGCAAATCAGGGTAGCTGATCCCCAACTGTTCGAACCAGGCCGCTTTGACCCGATCCTCCAGCGATTGAGCGTCACCAATAGCCTGCTTCAACGCCTCCGTCGCCCCTGGCTCAAGCCGATAGTTTGTGTTGCCCGGCCGCGTGACGATGTTCTGCTTCTCCAACTCATCAAGCGCCGCCTCGATCTGGTCTTCTGGTATTGCAAGGCCAAACAGCGTCTCGATGGTCACGCCAAACGGCTTTGCTGCCTCGAATTGCTCGTCGGGGAATTCGAGGAGGCAGAGTGTCACCAGCCCACGAACCGTCGCGCGCGGATCGCCCGTTTTGGCAACCGCGATGAAGTTGCACATCTTCTCGAAGGTGCGGGAGAAGGTGCGTACCGTGATGCGACCAGGCGTTCCGCTGTTCATGATGCCACCCCCTCGAAAACGGAGTCCGCTTCGGGTATTTCGATCTCGCCGCTCAGCAGTTTCGGTAGCAGCGCGTCACGGATAGCGGCAAGCGTGTGCGATTCGTCGTGGTTGGCGCGGAATCTCGCGAAAAGCGGTTGAATGCAGCGGTTGAAGGCTTCGCAGACATCGTCGTCTGGAATCACAAATGGGACAGCCTTAAGGTTCGTTTGGTTCAGCTTCGGCTGAACCGCGCCTGTAACATACGGGCGAATGTAGGTGTTGCGCAGTGCCAGCAGCAAGTGCTCATTCGACACTCCGCGTGCGCCTGTGAGAACATGGGCATGGTTGTTTACCCAGAACCTGCCCCAAACGTACTGAACGACTGGGTGGTCCTCGTCGTCCACGACAGAACCGTCCTCGCCCACGAGTACGTAGATCCCGTCGAAAAGATAGTCGTCTACGTAATCCAGAATGCCAGCAGCGCCATAGTACCGGTACGACCCCTGCCGCTTGGCCCTCTCACGTCGTGATAAGGGTATCCGCTTGGAGTCATGAATCTGAACCACTTCACCAAGACACGTCGCTTCCCAGCCCTCCGGAATCGGGCCGAGGGAGGAGTCCTCGAAGGAGTCGGGGAAGAGGTCGGCGATCTCGGGGGGCAGGCCGGATTCGCGGCCATCGGCCTTCGCGCGGACCGGATCGAAATCCACGAACCACGACTTGAAGAGAGCCCGCGCCACCTGCTCCAGCGTCTCGTTCATCCGCCGGTTCAACGCGATCTTGTCGTCCAGCGTGCCCAGGACGTGAGCAATGGCCTTCTGCTCGGGCAGAGGCGGCACCCTGACTGGCAGATGGTAGAATGACTCCCGGCTGGTGGATGGGATTGCCGAACCACTGTCCATGCTGTTGATGTCATGGGTCAAGAGCTCATAGTAGGCCCACCGCATGTCAATGCGGGTCTTGGGATCAAGATAAAAGGCTGTGTCAATCACATAACAGGGGGTAGGTGAGTAGTGGATGCCCCGGTACGCGCCCTTCCGTCCGACAATTACGCTGGCGTGCTCGCAAAGCGGTTCGGTATGCCAACCTATGGGGCCGTTTGTGCCAAAGACACGGTACGGACCTTCGGCGCCCTTATAACCTCTCAAACCCTTGCCGTATTCAAGCGTTGCTAAGTCGCCCCAACGCTGGGATTTCCACTCACCGGTCATGCGGCACCTTCACTGTTCGCTTGAGTTTGCCTTCATGCTAGAACTCGAACGCAAGGTACGAGGGCAATCTGCCACGCTTAGCTCAAGCACAGCCTAATGCGTCGCGCGCTCCCTCAGAGAACGCCTAATGCAACTGTCGTATACGCGCATACTCCCATGTGCACTAATACCAGCACTCCGTCTCGATGTTACGCGCGGCGCTGAACATCTCCCGGCGTGAAACCCCTACCTTCTAAGCCATCCCTTGCGAATGCCTATGAACTTGCGCATCCTCTTCTGCTCATAAGCCATCTCCGCGAAGTTGAGTGTGATAAGTTGGAACACCTCGAACTTCAGCCAGCCTTCTGGCTTCAGGCCCGCCTCGCTCATTCGCTCGCCAAAAGCCTCTGCGATTTCGTCCAGCATCTCGGCGGCACTTCTATGCCAAAACGCCCGGTTTTGTGCCATGGCGTTATACTCGTCTATCAAGACCTCCGCGACTGGACGCTCGGCCGCGTTGAAGACGAGGACACTACCTGCCACAGCGCGCGAGAGATTCGCCCCGCTCTTGCGGACATGCTCCCGGACCAGAAACCTGTATTCGACGTCGCCCCACTGTCGCCTCAATTCGTCGAGATTAACGCGTTGCTCGGCATACTCCTTCGCGGCCTCGCGTGCGGCCACGTGCGCTGAGGCATCGTATGTCATGACCGACTCCCGATGTGCCTTGCCGACTAGTCTTATCCACACGTAGGACTTACATCACGCTTTGAGCCGCGCGCCCTTCTAGTTTTTCTTACCGTCACCTTCCTTGGTTACTGGCTTGTTCGGTGGTGGCGGAGGTGGCTTGGGCGCTTCACGGGTCGACGACTCGTTCTGTGGCGGCGGAGGTGGAGGATCACCTTGCCCCGTCTGCCCTTGCTCGTTCTCGGCCATCGCCTACACCTTCCTTCCTGTTTGCTCAATACCCGTCAGCGACTTTGCGAAGTCTTCAACCACGCCCCTTGCGACTGCTGGGCGGGTTGCGACTCAACGTCTTAGCCCGGTTCTCCGGCGGTGGCGGTGGCGGCGGCTTCGGCACAGTTGCTGTCCTGCTCTCATTGGGTGGAGGCGGCGGTGGTTTCTTGTCAGCCATGGTCAGATCCCCTGCAAGTGAAGGATGAGGCGGAAGAGCCCTTGAATTCCTATGGCAACAATGGCCACGGCAGCGGCACGAACCGACTTCTGGAATTGCTTTCGTCGCTTCTCGTTCAGGGTCGCGTTCTTCTCTTGAGCGACCGCGACCAGGGGTATCAACGCGCGGAGCATCTCCGCGCCGGTCTTCGTATCCTGGTCGTCTGCCTCGCCTTTCTTAGCAAGCCACTCCCTGAATTCAACCCGCCAGTTCTGCCATTTCTCCATAGACGCGAGAGTCTGGTAATCGCTGCGTGGATACACACAACGAATCAGATAGTACACGCCCACGCCGAGGGCAGCAAACGCTGTGGCCATAGCACAGTGAAATAGGAAGATGTCGACTCTCTCAAGCAATCGGGCGAGTAAATCCACACGGCCCAAACCGTAGGCCACGGCACCAAGCACGGGCAGCGCAGCCAAGAGCACCCCCGCCCGGTGGTACAAACCCTCGGCCTCTGCCATCTCGGCCTTGTACTGGTCGTAGCATAGGTCGTAAAACTCGCGTTCGTTCATGGCAGATAGCGCCTGTGTCTATCTGGCAACTCAGGACTCTAACATTTGCCGCAGGTATCCTTCAATCGAACGGCGCTCTTTCGCCTTCCTGTGCGGATACACGGCGACGGGTTCTGCCTCGCCTTCCTCGTACACGAAGAGCGCCGGCACCTCTTTCCCGAAGTAGGGCAACATGCCCTGACTCTGGCTGCCGAATGCCTGCCTTATTCTCTGCTTGAAACGCGTGGCGACGCCAAAGGCCTTGTTGCGCCACTCTTTGAGTTCGGTCTCGTCCATGTCCTTGGTGTCCAGCCGCTGGCACGAGATGCCGGCGGCTTCGGCCTGCTCCAGCAGGCTCTCAATCTCCTTCATGTTCGCGTCGCCCAGCGGCTTCGCGTTGCGGTCGCAAAGAAGTACAAGTTTCGTTGGCATCTGAAGTTGCCTCCTGCAAGCAATATTCTGGTCGACTGGAGTCACCCACCTCTTGAAGTAGCGCAGCGCGGCCGCGAATCAGGCACTATCCGTCTCCAAAAGGTGTGCCAGGCCCCAGAGTGGCAACCGGGCCTTCACATACCGCCGAAGCAGGGTGTACCGCTCAGCATGCTTCGTGTCCCCTTCCTGACCGAAGCGAAGAGCCTCGGAGCAAACAAAGCGGTACGCCTTCTCCACAGCCGAGACCATTTCGGAATCCACCTCGCCCTGCACTCCAAGACAGCCTTTCCCTAGAAAATCCACAATTACTTGACCATCCTCATCCTCGCACAAGAGGGTCCGACACGTGGCTGCCACTTGCTTCATAAGAGCCTCAATGGTCGGGGCCTCGCTGAAGCCCGCGTTTCCTTGGACGAATCTTACGGCCTCCCTGGAGAGAACGACTCTCGGATGCCCGGCCACCTTGCTTTCGAGGAAATGCGCCTTGGCCAGCGCCGGGCCGTAGAAATTGTGCTCGTCAAGTTCCATGCCGGTGCCAACACAGATGGCACCGCGCAGTGGAACGCGGCCGGCCAAGGAAAAGGTCATTGCCCAACAGCATGCCACGAGAATCCGGAGCATTCCGTCCATCGATACGTCGCCACTGGAATTCGAGGTTGGCGAGAAGAATACGAAGGTATCCCCAAATTGCTGGGTACTCAACCGGCAGTCCTTCGAGCGCCAGTACAGGTCCTTCTTATCCTGCGGGAGAGAGTCAATCCATGCCTGTGAAAAATGAGGTTGTTCCCATTCCTGAAAGTACGACTCAAACATCTGGCGAAACGCTTGCACAGAACCAGCGGTCTCCTTCAACGCGTTGATAAGAGCCGGCGTGGGTTGCAGATCAGGGGGAAGCTGGGCCCATTTGTCGAGGCCGGCCTTTTGCCCCAGTAAGTCAACCAGGCACACTACATAATAGCCAACCCATACTTCGTCATCGACTGCAGGGGGATTGGGCTTTGGGCTATTGGAGGTCATGTCCCAACTCTTTCAAGTTGGCGCGAATCACCTTCTCAAGCCTCGCCGACTCGGCGAACTGCTCGTCGAGCGTGGCTACCAGGCGCGGCATCTTCTCCTCGAACGGCTCGCCGTCATCCTCGACCTCCTCGGCCCCGACGTACCGGCCCGGCGTGAGGACGTACCCGTGCTTTTGGACTTCCTCGGTCTTGGCCGCATGGCAAAAGCCGGGCACATCCGTGTAGTCGCCTTCACCGTCGCCGCGCCAGTTATGGTACGTGCCGGCGATCTTGGCGATATCCTTGTCAGTCAGTTCACGATGGACCCGGTCGATGAGGTGGCCAAGCCGGCGGGCATCGATGAAGAGGATCTCGCCGCTGCGATCGCGGAGGCGTTTACCTTCGAAGCCGCGGCCGTCCTTCTTGTTCCGGGAGACAAACCAGAGACAGACCGGGATCTGCGTGCTGTAAAACAGTTGCCCGGGCATCGCGACCATGCAGTCGACCAGGTCGGCCTCGATGATCTTCTGGCGAATCTCCCCCTCGCCGGACTGATTCGATGACATGCTCCCGTTGGCAAGGACAAAGCCGGCCACGCCGTTCGGGGCCAGGTGGTGGATGAAGTGCTGAACCCAAGCGAAGTTCGCGTTGCCGACGGGCGGTTTGCCGAACTTCCAGCGCACATCCTCGCGGAGGTGCTCGCCGCCCCAGTCGCTCATGTTAAACGGCGGGTTGGCCAGGATGTAGTCGGCCCGGAGGTCGGGGTGTAGGTCGTTGTGGAACGAGTCGGCGTGCTTGCCGCCGAGGTTGGCCTCAATGGCACGGATGGCCAGGTTCATTTTGGCGAGACGCCAGGTCGTTGGGTTCGACTCCTGGCCGTAGACGGAGATGTCACCCACGCGGCCACCGTGTTCCTCGATGAACTTCTCACTCTGAACGAACATGCCGCCGGAGCCGCAGCACGGGTCGAACACTCGGCCCTTGTACGGGGCGAGCATCTCGACGAGGACCCGGACGACGCAGCGTGGCGTGTAGAACTGGCCGCCCTTCTTTCCCTCGGCGCTCGCGAACTGGGCCAGGAAGTACTCGTACACGCGGCCGAGGATATCCTTCGAGCGGTTCTCCTTGTCGCCCAGGCCGACCGTGCCTATAAGATCGATGAGTTCACCGAGGCGGCGTTTGTCGAGCGCCGGGCGGGCATAGTCCTTGCGGAGGACTCCTTTCAGGCTCGGGTTATCGCGCTCGATGGCCGCCATCGCGGCATCGATGAGTGTGCCGATGGTGGGCTGCTTGGCGGCCGATTGGAGTTTCTCCCAGCGCGCCTTCTTGGGCACCCAGAAGACGTTGGCGGCGAGGTACTCGTCGCGGTCCTCCGGGTCGGCGCCCTGGTCCTGCTCAGCCTCGAGTTTGGCGCGTTGTTCCTCGAAGGCGTCGGAGATGTATTTCAGGAAGATCAGGCCGAGGACCACGTGCTTGTACTCGGCGGCGTCCATGTTGTTGCGGAGTTTATCGGCCGCCTGCCAGAGTTTGGGCTCGAAACCGAGCGTGGCCCCGTTGGTGGATTTGGCCTTAGCCTTCTTCTTGCGTTTGCCCTTCTTCTTTCGTGCCATCCGTTGCTCCTGCAGCCACTTAATGAATCCTCCGGTCCGGCGTCAAGTCCATGAGCACAATATACATGAGGCGGGCGGTATTGTAACGCGGAAATCGGCCGGCGACAAACCAGGATTCCAAAACGACTTGAAGTAATCAACGGCAAAGCAGCATCGAGAGAAGAGGACCGGTTATCCAAGCGGGGCCTGACTCAATCGCGCCAGGAATCAGTTTGACGCCACGTATGCCCACAGTGTAAATTCGCTGTCTCACCGAACGTAGAATCTTAGAAAGGAAACCACAATGGCCAAGCAGAAACGACCGAATGCAAGCACACTCAAGGAATGGGCGCAGGGGTTCTCGCTGCTCTCTGACAAGACCCGACTCGGCATCCTGGCCGAGTTGAGCAAGGGACCGTCGAACGTGGGTGGACTGTGCAAAGCCCTGAAACTCAAGCAGCCGACGATCAGCCATCATCTGGGGTTGCTGCGGATGGGCCGGCTCGTTAACGGTCAGCGCCAGGGCAAGTCCGTGATCTACACGGCCGACAAGAAGGCCCTGAAGGAGTTGCAGGCGGCGGTTGGGAAGTTGACGCCGTAACGGTCCGCGCGGCAACCCCGGTTACAGCGTTCCTGCGGCGATCTCATGCGGGTTGCGGATCTGCTGCTGGCCTTTGCTGCTCGGCGCCACGACCATCTCCGTCAGCCGGCCGACGCTACCGGCACATTTCGGCTCGATGCTCGGCGGCAGGCGTCGCGTGAACCACCGGCACTCGCAGAGTGTGAGGCGGGTGCGGGTGGGGTCGCAGGCGAAGTCGAACCACGGCTGCGGCGTGGTCTCGTAGACGGCCCGGCTCGCCCGGAAGCAGGCCGTGTCGAAGTGCGGGTAGTGGCCGGCGGCGCCGTACCGGCCGAAGCAGGCACAGTAGACCACGTCGCCGGCCTCGGTCAGCACCTTCGCCGTCTCCTCCGGCAGCGGCACCATGTTGGCATTGATCATGACGAGGTGCTGCTTGTCGG
>JAWODB010000117.1:0-20229 GCA_046483505.1 Phycisphaerae bacterium | reverse complement strand
CCGGCGAAAAAGGTTCCAGGAGTCTTTTCCGGCCGGTGGTTGAGAAAGGCTTCCTGGAACCTTTTTCCTGCATCCGCTGGCGGCACCTCGCGGAGAGCGTACGGTGACTGATGACGTGGCAGCCAACGCAGGCGGCCCCGCCGCGCCGTCCCCGTCGGGCGACGCCGGACCGGTCAACGACTTCGGAAACGGGCTGCTCCGGGGCGACCCCACCTGCTGCGCCCTGGCCGACACCGTTCCCGACGGCATCTACGTGCTCGACACGGCGGGCCGGTTCCGTTTCGTCAACCGCGCCATCGAAGCGCGGTCCGGCATGCCGCGCGAACGTTTCTACGAGGTCACGTACCTGGACCTCGTCCTGCCGCAGGACCATGCGACGGTCCGCGACAACTTCGAACGGGTCATGGCGGGCGAGGGCGCGCCGCCGTACGTGTTGGACTACGCGGTCGACGACGGGACGCTGGCGGTCGAGGTCAACTGCCGGCCCATCCGCGCGGGGGGGGAGGTCGTCGGCCTTCTGGGCGTCTCGCGCGACATCACCGCCCGCCGGCGCGCCGAGGAAGGCTTCCGCGAAAGCAGGCGGTTCCTCCTCGCCGTCTTCGACGGCATCCAGGACGGCATCAGCGTCCGAGACCGCGACCTCACCGTCCTCCGCGTCAACCGATGGATGGAGGAAAAGTTCGCCGACCGGATGCCCCTGGTCGGCAAGAAGTGTTACCGGGTGTTCCAGCGGCGCGAGACACCGTGCCCGTGGTGCGCCGCCCTGCCGGCCATGGAAACGGGCGAGGTCCGGCGGTGCGTTGTACCGTATCCCAGCGAAGCGGACCCCCGCGGGCAGTTCGAGATCACCGCCTTCCCCCTGACCGACGAGGCCGGCGAGGTGGTCGGCGCCATCGAACACATCCGGGACATCACGGACCGCTGGCACGCGGAGCAGGCGCTCCGCCGGTCCGAGGAAACGTACCGGGCCCTGGTCCAGGCCTCGCCGGACGCCGTCGCCGCCGCCGACCTGGACTACCGCCTCATCGCCGCCTCCGACCAGGCCTACCGGATGTTCGGGTACGCCAAGACGGACGAGGTGCTCGGCCGGAGCGTCGTCGAGTTCTACCACCCCGAGGACGTGCCCCGCATGAAGGAGAACTTCGAGGTCACGCTCCGCCGGGGGTTGACCCGGAACATCGAGTACACGCTCGCGCGGAAGGACGGCTCGACGTTCGTCGGCGAGGTCAGCGCCGCGGTGCTCCGCCACCCCGACGGCGAGGCGCGGGGCCTGATCGCGACCCTCCGCGACGTGACCGACCGCCGCCGGGCCGAAGAGGCCCTCCGCCAGAGCGAGGCCAACTACCGCGCCATCTTCAACGCCGTCCACGACATGGTCTTCGTCCACGATATCGAGACCGGCGACGTCGTCGACATGAACCGCCGGGCCTCGGAGGCGTACGGCTACGGCCCGGACGACCTGGACGCCTTGAACGCGCACTTCCGCCGCCGCGACGATTCGCCTTACGGGTATGCGGAGCAGATGGCGTGGCTGCGGCGGGCGGCCGAGGACGGGCCTCAACTCATCGAGTGGCTCGCCGAGGACCGCCGCGGCCGGCGCTTCTGGGTCGAGGTCGGCGTCCGCCGGGCCACGATCGGCGGGACGGACCGGCTGCTGGCGGTCCTGCGCGACATCTCCGACCGCAAACAGGCCGAAGAGGCCCTCCGCGAGAGCGAGGCACGCTACCGCGCCGTCCTCGAGAGCCAGACGGAACTCGTCTGCCGGTTCCGCCCCGACCACACCCTCACGTTCGTCAACGAGGCGTACGCCCGCTATTTCGGGCAGGCGCCGGCGGACCTGGTCGGCCGGCAGTACGCCCCGCTGATTGTGGAGGAAGACCGCGACCGCGTCCGCCGGGAACTGGAGCGGATCGGTCCCGACCACCCCGTCGTCGCGGTCGAGGAACGCGTCCTCCGGCCGGACGGCGAGGTCCGCTGGCAGCACTGGACGGCGCGGGGCATCTTCGATGAGGCCGGCCGCCTGGTCGAACTCCAGGGCGTCGGCCGCGATGTGACCGACCGCAAACAGGCCGAGGAGGCCCTCCGCCGCTCCGAGGAGGATTACCGCCTCCTCTTCGAGCAGAGCCTCGACGGCATCGTCGTGGTCGCCGACGGCCGCATCGTTCGCGCCAACGAGGCCTTCGCCCGCATCCACGCCTGTGCCGTCGAGGACCTCCTCGGCACGCCCAGCACGGACCTGCTCCATCCGGACGAACGGGCGACGGCGGCCGAACGCATCCGAGGCATCCTCGACGGCGCGCTGGAGCGTCCCGGCAGCCGCCAGTACCACGCCCTGCGGGCCGACGGGTCGGTGGCCCTGGTCGAGTACCGCTCCCGCCGCATCCTGTGGGAAGGACGGCCGGCGGTCCAGGCCATCGTCCGCGACGTCACCGAGCAGGTCCGCCTCCAGGAGCAACTCCAGCAGGCCCTGAAGATGGAGGCGGTGGGCCAACTGGCGGGCGGCATCGCCCACGACTTCAACAACCTGATGACCGGCATCCTGTGCCACGCCGGCCTCCTCAAGAGCGAGGCCGACGCCCCCGGCGCCGTCCGCGAGACCGCCGACCTCATCGAGGGCGCCGCCCGCCGCGCCGCCGGCCTGACCAGTCAACTCCTCGGCTTCGCGCGGCGCGGCAAGCAGCAGGACGTGCCGGTGGACCTGGTGGACACGGTCGAGACGAGCATGCGGCTTCTGAGCCAGTCCCTCCCGCCGCGCGTTACCGTCCGGACCGAGTTCCAGGCCCCCGCCGCCTACGTCCGCGGCGACCCGGTCCAGATGGAGCAGGTCGTGCTGAACCTGGCCATGAACGCCCGCGACGCCATGCCCGAGGGCGGCACCGTGACCTTCGCCGTCGAGCAGCGCGAGGTGAGCGAGGCGGACTGCGAGAGCCACGCCCACGCCCGCCCCGGCCGGTACACCGTCCTCACGGTCGCCGACACCGGCGTCGGCATCCCCAAGGAGCAGCACAGCCGCGTCTTCGAGCCGTTCTTCACCACCAAGCCGCAGGGCAAGGGCACCGGCATGGGCCTGGCCATGGTGTACGGCATCGTGCGGAACCACGGGGGATGGATCGACGTGGCGAGCGCCCCCGGCGAGGGGACGACCTTCCGGGTGTTCATGCCGGCCCTCGAACCGCTCCCCGAGGACGAGGCGCCGCCCGCCGCGCCGGCCGCCGCCACGGCCGCCGACCGCGCACGCATCCTCGTCGTCGACGACGAGGAACTCGTCCGCGACGTCCTCTCGCGGATGCTCGAGCGCCTCGGGCACGAGGCCGTCGCGGTGGCCTCCGGCCAGGAGGCCGTCGACTACTACCGCGACGCCGGCGACGACGTGGCCGCCGTCATCATCGATTTCAGCATGCCGGGGATGGACGGCCGGGAGTGTTTCCGGACCCTGAAGCGAATCGACCCGGACGTGCGGGTCGTCCTGGCCACGGGCGGCGGGGCGCAGGAATCGATGCAGGACCTCCTGGACGAGGGCCTGGCGGCGCTGGTCAAGAAGCCGTTCGAGATCGGCGGGCTCGAGACGACCCTGCGCCGGGTCCTCGGCGCCTGAGGCCGCCGCCCGGTCGAGTTGCAGGGCGGAGCGCCGACGGCGACGCGCTCCGCTTCGCCTCGCGGCTGAAAGTGCCGCATGGGCATGCGAACAAGAATTCCGTACGTGATTCCCGGGCAAGGCTTTGCGCGCCCCGTTCAGCCGCGACGCGAAGCGGAGCGCGGCCGTTCGACGCGCGGAGCATCACGATACGACCGGCGCTCGCGCACGCCCGTTCAGCCGCGACGCGAAGCGGAGCGCGGCCGTTCCACAAGCGAGTGCGTAAACCCATGGTCCTCGGCACCCACCTCATCCTGAGCGCCTACGGCTTCTGGCTGCCGAACGACCCCCGCGGCTCGTGGTCGGACTTCGTCGGCGCATGGGAACTCTTCCGCTTCGGCCGGGCCACCCGCGTGCACACGCGCCGCTCGCTCGCCCGCCGGCCCCACGACCGCGACGCCCGACGACGGGCCAAGCGGGCGATGAAGTACCCGGCCGTCCGCTTCTCGGGCCGGCAAGCGCGGGCCATCGGCCGGGGCTTCGGCGACTATGCCCACCGCAGCGGCCTGGTCGTCTGGGCCTGTGCCATTCTGCCCGAACATACCCATGTGGTGGTCGCTCGCCACCGCCTGGAGGTCGAGCAAATCCAGATTCAGTTGAAGGGGGCGGCCACGCGGCGCCTGGCGCAGGAGGGCCTCCATCCCCTGGCCGCCCATGCCGCGCCCGGCCGCCGGTGCCCCACGCCGTGGGCCCGGGGCAAATGGGCGGTGTTCCTCGATACGCCCGTTGCGGTCCGCCGGGCCATCCGCTACGTGGAGGCGAATCCCGAGCGCGAGGGCCTGCCCCCGCAGCGCTGGTCCTTCGTGACGCCGTACGACGGCTGAGGCGCTCGGGCGGCGCGCTCGGCGTCGCGGCGATCGGCGGCGTGGCGCGCTCGGCGTCGCCTCGCGGCTAAGATGTCGTGTGCGTGCATCGCACGCGTGCCTGTGAAACATAGCACAGGTCGGGTACGCCTTGCCCTTTTAGCCGCGGCGCGCAAGCGGAGCGCGTTCTCGGTGCCCCGGCGGAAGGAGGGCGCGACGGCGCCCCGTGCAAAACCGCGCCGCGCCCTTTGACACGCCGGCTCGCTCTGCGTATAGTGCTGTGGTTTGAGGCGAAGACGGACAGGAAGGGAGCCCCATGGCCGATTGTCCCAACAAGCAGAAGAACGTGGCGTCGTGCACGTGCACGTACTCGTGCGGGAAGCGAGGCGTGTGTTGCGAATGCGTGGCCCAGCACCGGGCGGCGGGCGAGTTGCCCGGCTGCTTCTTCCCGCCCGAGGCCGAGCGGACCTACGACCGGAGCATCGGGTACTTCGTCCAGGTGATGCAGGGGCGGATGTAGGGAGGATGCGTGCTGCACGCCGTTGCGAGGCGCATGGCCGGACAAGGCCGGCCGTGGCACGTGGCACACGATCGGTTTCTGCAGGCTGACCTGTGGGGAGGAGCCCGTGTTCGCCGGCCCGCTTGCGGGCCGCGCGCCGTTCGATAGCGCCGCGCGGGAGGCGCGCAGCCGCGCGGGAGGCGCGCAGCCGCGCGGCGGGCAGGACGGGCCGCCGCGCATCGGCATCCGCCGCGCAGGATGCGGGAGCCCGCGCCGTGATCGTCGTCATCGACAACTACGATTCGTTCGCCTACAACCTCGTCCAGCGCCTCGGCGAACTGGACGCGGGGCTCGCCATCCGTGTGTTTCGCAACGACAAGGTCACGCCGGAGGAGGTGGCGGCGCTGGCGCCGAGCCACGTGATCATCTCGCCGGGGCCCTGCACCCCGCGGGAGGGCGGCGTCTCGAACGACGTCATCCGCCGCTTCGCCGGCCGGGTGCCCGTGCTGGGCGTCTGCCTGGGGCACCAGTGTGTGGGATATGCGTTCGGCGCCGAAATCATTCGTGCGGACCGGCTCATGCACGGCAAGACGAGCATGATCCATCACGACGGGAGGACGATTTTTGAAGGCATCCCGACCCCGTTCGAAGCGACGCGGTACCACAGCCTCACCATCCGGCGGGAGACGCTGTCGGAGGAGTTCGAGATCACGGCCTGGACCGACCAGGACGAGATTATGGGCATCCGGCACCGGCGGTGGCCGGTGGAGGGCGTCCAGTTTCATCCGGAGAGTTTCCTGACCCTCGAAGGGCCGCGCCTCCTCCGGAATTTCCTGGGCCTCGGGTAGCGGCCGCCCCGGCCCGTATAAGCGAGTGCGTCATCACCCCCTCTCCCTTGACGGGAGAGGGTCGGGGTGAGGGTGGGAAGGCTGCAGGCCGCAAGCCCCAAGCCGCAAGCAACCGCAAGGCATGTGTGGCCCGGCCGGCTTGTCCGGCCGGGGGGAGGCGCCGGGGCGTTTCAGCGCGGCGGGTGCCCCTCGGCTTCGCTCGGGACAGGCTCCGACCCGCCGCGCGACCAGTGGCCTCGACCGGGAGATCGGCAGTGATCGAGTTCGTCTGCACGTGCGGCAAGCGGTTGAAGGTGGACGAGGGCCTGGCGGGTCAGGCCGTCCGGTGCCCGGCGTGCGAGGCGGCCGTCCGCGTGCCGGCGCCGGAAGACGCACTCAGCGGTCCGGAGGCCCTCCAGGCCGCCATGCGCGACATCCAGCGGAACGGGGCCGCCGGCGCCCCCGTGGCCGAGACCGCCGATACCCCCCTCGACCTGGACGAGGCGGCGAAGGGCCTGGACGCGCTGGCCCGGACGGCGGGCGGCGCGCGCGGCGTGTCGCGCGCGCCACGGCCGACGCGGCCGGCCCGGCGGGCGAAGGGATCCTCCCGCACCCGTCAGCCCGCCCGTGCCGCCGGCCGGCGCGCGGCGGGTGCCTCTCGGCCGGCCTCGGGAGGGGCTCCGACTCGCCGCGCGACCCCGCGCGGATCGGGCCCGCCGCCGCGGAGCCGCGCTTCGGGAAGCAAGGCCGACGCCAAGCGGAAGCAGGCGATGCTCGTGGGCGGGTTCGCCGCCCTCGGCGTCCTGCTCATCATCGTGATCGTGGCGGTCGCCCTCCGCGACGAGCCGCCGCCCCCGCCGCCCGAGGAGGCGGCCACCTCCATGCCCGAGACCGAAACGCCGTCCTCCCGCGGCCCGTACACCGGCCACCAGCCGGGCGAACTGTTCAATCACGTCCCGTTCGACGACGAACGGGAGGGCGCCGGCGACGACACTGCCGACGGCTCGTAGGCGGCGCTCCTCGCAGCGCGCTGCCGAAGAGGTTCCAGGAGTCTCTTCCCGCCAGGGCGTACTGCGACGCGGAGAAGGCAGCAAAAAGACTCGTGGGACCTTCTTCGGCCAACGGCCGCTCGCCCGCCGCGGGGTATTCGGTTGCATGCCCCTCGCCGACCTGCTACCCTGAGTTCGAGCCCAAGTCTCTCTGGAGTCCGATGGGTCAGGCGGCATCCAAGCCGAGCGTTCGCAACGAGCCGGGTTCGCGCCGCGTCGCAAGCGCCCGGCCGGCCGGGCGCGCCGACTCCAGCGCGGGAGAATCCCGCATCGAGGACAAGTTCGACGCCAAGCAGGAAGCCTGGGCCCGGCGGGCCGGGAG
The DNA here is from genome assembly GCA_046483505.1 of Phycisphaerae bacterium. Classification (GTDB taxonomy): domain Bacteria; phylum Planctomycetota; class Phycisphaerae; order FEN-1346; family FEN-1346; genus BS750m-G62. The sequence continues at coordinate 13,095 of JAWODB010000117.1, read as the reverse complement.
CCTCAAGACGACTCATCAGGTGTATCTGGGCGATGCACGGACGATGGCCGGGCTGGACCCGGATACGGACGTCCACCTGGTTGTGACCTCCCCGCCGTATTGGAACCTGAAACGGTACGTTGACGACCGGGCGGGGGCGCAACTCGGGCACATCGAGGACCTCGACGAGTTCCTCGCCGAGTTGAACAAGGTCTGGCGCCGCTGCCTGGACATGCTCGTTCCGGGCGGACGCATGTGCGTGGTCGTGGGCGACGTGTGCCGGTCCCGGCGAAAGCACGGCCGGCACCGCGTAGACCCGCTTCACGCCTACCTGCTTGTCGAGTGCCAGAAGATGGGCTTCGACCCGCTGGCCCCGATCCTCTGGAAGAAGATCGCCAATCTCAAGACCGAGGTGCCGGGCAACGGCAATGCGTTTCTGGGGAAGCCGTACGAGCCCAACTCCATCGTCAAGAACGATATCGAGTACATCCTCATGTTTCGCAAGCCGGGCGGGTACCGGCACCCCACGCAGGAGCAGCGCGACCTCTCGGTCATCGACAAGGAGGATTACGACGCCTGGTTTCAGCAGGTCTGGGAGGACGTTCCCGGCGACCTGCAGAAGGGGCACCCCGCGCCGTTCCCCGTGCGGCTGGCGAAGCGGCTCGTGTCGATGTTCTCGTTCGTCGGCGACACCGTGCTCGACCCGTTTCTCGGTGCGGGCAACACGACGTTGGCCTGCATCGAAACGTGCCGTTCCTCCATCGGCATCGAAGTGGAGCCCGCGTACATGCACCTGGTGAAGAAGCGGCTCCGGCAGCCTCTGCTGCACGCGGAAGTGAACTTCTATGAGCCCGAATCCTGATTCGTTTCTGCACCACCTCCGCTCGAGCGGGTATCACTCCCGCTCGAACAAGCACTCCAATGCCTTGGCCGAAGCCATCGTGCAGGACCTGCTCGATACGTGCCCGGCGATGTCCGAGATGGCGCGCGAGGCGCGGCTCGTCCACGAACTGAACTTCACGATCAACGCCGGAACGTCCGACTGGAACATCGACCTGGTGCTCGGGGCGCCGCCTCCGGGAACCATCGCCCCGCCCGAGGGCACCGCCATTGTGCGGACCCGTCCCTCGACCGTGCAGGTCGCGGTCGAGATCAAGAGCATCATGACCGAGCACCAGAAGGCGATGCGGAACCGCAAGCGCGACCTGGAGGCCCATCACGAGCACGTCCATCGCTACAGGAACCAGGCCGTTGCCGGCGGCGTGTTCGTGGTGAACCAAGCCGCCACTTTCAAGTCGCCGCTGCGGGCCGTCGTGAGCCAGCACGCGAAACCCAAGGCGTTGGTCGAGAAGTGCGTCCAGCAGATGCGGGGTATCAGCAGCAGGGCCGGCCTTCAGGGAGCCGGCCTGGAATGCAAGGCCGTCATCGTCGTTGACATGGACAACCAGGACCTAGCCTCCACCCGCTACGTCCATCGGCCTCCGGCCCCTCAGGTGGGGGACCCACTCCACTACGACGCGTTCATCCAGTCGCTGTGTGCGTTCTATACACAGCGGTTCGCGTAACCGCGTCGGCCCTCCTGGGCCGTCACACCCGCATTTTTATTGACACTCCTTTCGGCCCGTTTCTATACTCAGCCACCTAAGGGAGTGTCTGCGCCTGTCATCGGCCGGGTTTCCGCGGGAGCAACGTGAACAGCCTTCGACACAGCCTGGTTGCCGCCCTGGCGTGTGCGGGGTGGATGGTGGCGGCCCCGGCGTCCGCCGCCGGTGCCGCCGCCGCGGATGCCCCACAGGCGTCCGCCCCCATCGTCCAGATCTCCGGCCGCATCATCCACAGTTGGTCCGCCGCGCCGGAGGCCCCCGGCCGCCGCATCCTTCTCGTCATCGACGGCTTCACCGTCCTGACGGGCACCGAACAGTTGACCGCCCGCGACGGCGTGGTGTGGTACGACGCGGCCGCCGCCCGGGCCACCGGCACCGTCCGCCTGGGCGTGTACGCCGAAACGGGCGTCGAGTACCGCGACGCCGCCGGCAAGGTCGAATCGTACGATTCGGTCTACCTCGTCATGGAGGCCGAGGGGAAGGTGGTGGTCCACTCGGACCAGCCGGTGCGCGGCAAGGCGGAGGATACGGAACTCTTCCTGCGCGGGAAGAAACTGCGGCGGGAGTACCTCGCCGAGGGCCGCCGCGAACGCCCGACGGCCGTCACGGAGCCGCCCCCGCCCGGGCCGCGGGTGGCCCCGCCCGGCGTCCGCGAGGCCGGCGTGCCGCAGGAAATCACCATCGTCGCCCAGGACGACGTCCGCCAGGTCAACTTCACGAGTTTCGTCGAAGACGGCATGCGCGTCAGCGTGTGGACGGGCGGCGTGTACGTGATGCAGGGCGAGATGGAGATGGCGGCCGACAGCATCGTCATCTGGACGCCCGAGGAGGCGGTGCGCGAGGCGGCCGGCGGCGAGCCGGAGGCCGAGGCCCCCGCCGAAGCCTCCCCCGCGCCCGAGGGCAAGCGGCCCGAGCCGCCTCTGCCCGAACCCGCCGGCGCCCCCACGGCCGAGGGCGGCACGAGCCTGGCCGCCGAGGCCTACCTCGAAGGGCACGTCCGCGTCACCCAGGGCCACCGGATGCTGACGTGCGGCCGCCTCTACTACGATTTCCGCCGGAACCAGGCCCTGGCCATCGACACGAAGATCCGGACCTTCTCCTCCGCCCGCAACGTGCCGGTGTACTACTACGCGAAGGAGGTGCGGCAACTGGGGGAGGGCATCTTCCGCGGCACGGACGCCTGGATGACGACGTGCGAGTTCGCCCATCCGCACTACAAGATGGGCGGCTCGACGATGACACTGATGGACCTGACGCCGGAGGCGGACGAGGAGGCCCCCGCGCCCGAGTACCGCCGCATCCGCTTCGCCGGCGAGGACGTCCAGGTCCGCATCCGCGGCCTGCCGGTCACCTACTGGCCCCGCGTGACCGGCGACATGCAGGAGAGCGAGACGGCCCTGCGGAAGGTCCGCATCGAGACGCGGTCCAACCGCGGCACGGGCGTGGTCAGCCAGTGGCACCTGGTGAAACTGCTGGGCCTCGACCGCCCGCCCCGGGGCTTCGACCTGTACCTCAACGCCGACGGCTGGTCCGAGCGCGGCCCGGCCCTCGGCATCGAGGGCGACTACCAGCGCGAGGATTTCTACGGCGAGATCGAATCCTATTACATCCGCGACAGCGGCAAGGACAGCGTCGGCGGCGACGACGTCGAGGCCTCCACCAAGAACCGCGGCCGCCTCCTCTGGCGGCATCGGCACTACCTGCCACAGAACTGGGAACTCACGCTCGAGTACTCCAAGATCACCGACCGCAACTTCCTCAACGAGTTCTACGAGACCGAGGACGAGACCGAGAAGACCCAGGAAACCCTCCTCTACCTCAAGAAGCAGGAGCGGGAGCAGGCCTTTACGCTCTTGGCCACCCTTCGCGCCAACGACTGGCAGACCCTGACCGACTATTACCCGCAACTCGGGTACAACGTCATCGGGCACAGCCTGTGGGACGACCGCCTGACGTATTTCCAGGACAGCGAGTTGTCCGTGGCGCGGTACCGGCCGGCCGAGGACCTCCAGGTCCGCGGGTCGCACACCGAACTGGTGGCCGACACGATTCACGAGATCGACATTCCGCTGAAACTCGGCCCGGTCAACCTGGTGCCGTTCGGCGAGGTCCGCCTGTCGTACTTCGGCGAGACGGCGGACCGGAGCGGGTCGGAGGACCGCTTCGCCGCCCGCTTCGGCGGCCGGGCCGCCGCACACGCCTGGCGCGTCTACGAGAACGTCGAGAGCGCGTTCTGGGACCTGCACGGGCTCCGCCACGTCAACATCTTCGACGCCGGCGCCTTCGCCGCCGCCAACAACCTCCGCAGCATCGAACTCATCCCGTTCGACGTGGCCGAGATGGGCACCCCCGTCGTCCAGGGCGTGGACGAGGTGGGCGTGGTGGACGTGGGGTGGCGGCAGCGGTTCCAGACGAAGCGCGGCCCGCCGGACGACCGCGAGATCATCGACTGGCTCATCCTCGACCTCGAGGCCGTCTTCTACAACAACCGCGAGACGCCGGAACTCGCCCCCGACGGCCGCAAGGCCAACAACCGCATCGACTTCGCCGCCGACTGGCGGGTCACCGACTCGGTCTCCGTCTGGAGCGACACGAACTTCCACCTGAACGACGGCACGCTCGACGTGTTCACCATCGGCACGACCGTCGCCCACACGCCGCGGTTCAGTTACACCGTGGGGCACCGGTACGTGCCGGACGGCGATTCCGCCCAGACGCTGTTCGGCTTCGATTACCGCATCAACCGGAAATGGCGATTGATGTTGCGGGAGTTCTACGATTTCGACCGCGGCCAGAACGCGCAGACCGATTTCATCCTGGCCCGCCGCCTCCACCGGTGGGTGATGCGGGTCCGGCTGGAACTGGACCCCGGCGAGGACGAGTCGTTCGTCGGCCTGGAGTTCCTGCCGATGGGCGCCTCGGAGATCGAAATCGGCGGGTAGGGCGACGGCGCGCGGCCCGCAAGTTTACCCGCCGTAGCCCAAGGGGCGAAGGCGGGCCGGCCGGCGAACACGGGCCTTTTCGCCTGACTCGCCACGGCCCCGACCGGCACGCGCCGGCCAAGGCCGGCGGCTAAATGTGAGCCCCGCGCAGGGTCGACGTTTTGCCGTTCGCCGTTGCCGTTGTCGTTGCCTAATGCCTAATCCCGAATCCCTATTGCCTTCCGTTGCCGTTCGCCTGGTCCCTGTCCCCGGTTGCCGATTGCCCGCTTTTCGTCCTTGACACCCCCGCCGCGGACCTTATACTAATCCGTCTGCGTCGGCGCCGGGCGGTTGCGGTACGGGCTCGTGTCCGTATGGCGCCCGAGCCGACGGGCGCGGCCGCCGTTCGAGCCGGCCGCGGGCGCGGCCGGGTATCTCCATCGGCCGTGGCCGCCGACCATCGCAAACAAGGCCGGGAGCGAAGAGTAGCCAGACCGATGAACGCCAAGACGCCGTTCCTGAAAGCCGACCAGGTCGACCGCACGTGGTGGGTCGTCGACGCCACCGACGTGGTCCTCGGCCGCCTCGCCACCCGTATCGCGACGATCCTCCAGGGGAAGCATCGCCCCACGTTCACCCCGAACGCCGACACGGGCGACTACGTCATCGTCGTCAACGCCGAGAAGATCCGCGTCACCGGCAACAAGCGGATCACCAAGACGTACGACTGGTACACGTACTATCCGGGCGGCCACAAGGAGATGACGTACGAGGAACTCCTCGAAAAGCACCCGACGCGGCCGGTCGAACTGGCCGTCCGCCGCATGCTGCCCAAGAGCCGCCTCGGTAAACAGATGTTCCGGAAACTGAAGGTCTACGCGGGGCCCGACCATCCGCACCACGCCCAGCAGCCCCGGCCGCTCGAACTCGACACGTGACCGAGTTGCCGCGCGGCGGGTCTCCTGACCTGCCGCGCCTGGCCGACAGAAACGTTTTTGGCGCGGTGCGTTGGGAGACCCACCGCGCGGAATGTGACCGTGCCTGCCATACCGCAGGAGGATGAGCCGTGACCCAAGCCGTTGCCCAGCCGACCCGTGCCAGCCCCATCTGGGGGGTGGGTCGCCGCAAGACCGCCATCGCCCGCGTCCGCGTCTGGATGGGCCAGGGCCAGATCTCCATCAACGGCCGCTCCGTCGAGGAGTACTTCACCGAGGACAAGGACCGCAAGGCCGTCTACGCCCCGCTCGTGGTCACCGACAGTCTGAAGACGTACGACGTGGGCGTAAACGTGAAGGGCGGCGGGCCCACCGGCCAGGCCGACGCCACCAAACTCGGCATCGCCCGGGCCCTGGTCAAGGCCGACCCGTCGCTGGAGGCGGCGCTGCGCGACGCCAAACTCCTGACCCGCGACCCGCGGATGATCGAGCGGAAGAAGCCCGGCCAGCCCGGTGCACGCAGGAAGTTCCAGTTCTCCAAGCGGTAGAAGAGGCCTGCTGCACGACAGGCACGTGCCACGGCCGGTCTTGTCCGGCCGTGCGGTACGAACGGCGGCGGGGCCCGCCGAGGCCGTGGGCGTCCGACGCCCTCCGACAGCGAATCCCGCGAGCGGTCCGGCGCCGGGCCGCTCGTTCTTTTTCCATCCCATCGCCGCGCCACGGTGTCCGGCACCTTCAGCCGGTGGTGTCCGGCACCTTTGGCCGGTGAAAGGTGCCTGACACCTTTCAGAGACGAACGAAGGAGGATGCCATGCCCACACGCGTCGGCATCATCGGAGCCAGCGGCTACGCCGCCGCCGACCTCATGCGGCTGCTCCTCGGCCACCCCTCGGCCGAGATCGTCGCCCTGGCCGACCTCCCCGAGAAGTGCGGGCCCGTGTCGGACCTCTGGCCGCGGTTCGCCGGACGCCTCGACGTCCCGATCGTCCCGGCCGACCCGGAGGCCCTCGCCCGCGCCTCGGACGTCGTCTTCCTCGCCCTGCCGCACACCGCCAGCATGACCTACGCCGGGCCGCTGCTCGAGGCCGGCACGCGCGTCATCGACTTCTCCGCCGATTACCGCCTCCAGACGCCCGGCCTGTACGAGGCGGTCTACGGTACCCCGGCCGACGAGGCCCACTTGCCGGAGGCCGTCTACGGACTGCCGGAACTCCATCGCGACCGCATCCCGCCCGCACGCCTCATCGCCAACCCGGGCTGCTACCCGACGGGGGCGATCCTGGGCCTGGCGCCGCTCGTGCGGGAGGGGCTCGTCGCTCCGAGCGACATCATCATCGACGCCAAGAGCGGCGTCTCCGGCGCGGGGCGCACGCCGGGACTCCTCACCCACTTCCCGGAGTGCAACGAGTCGCTCAAGGCGTACAAGGTGGGCGCGCACCGGCACCAGCCCGAGATCGCCGAGCAACTCGCCGGCCTCGCGCAGACCGACGTCCAGGTCCTGTTCGTCCCGCACCTCGCGCCCATGGACCGGGGCATCGAACTCACGCTGTACGCCAGGCCCCTCCAGGACCTGACGGCCGGGCGCCTCGCCGACCTCTACCACGCCACGTACGACGCCGAGCCGTTCGTCGTCGTCCGCGACGAGCCGCCCGCCACCAAGGACATCGCCGCTACCAACTACGTGCACGTCCATCCGACGGTGGCCGGCGGCCGGGTCGTCGTCTGCTCGGTCGTCGATAACCTGACGAAGGGCGCCGCCGGCCAGGCCCTTCAGAACATGAACCTGATGGTCGGATGCGACGAAACGGCGGGCCTGCGATGAGCGATCCCTCTCTCCCCACCGTCGACCGGGTGCTGGGCGTGACGGCCCCCGGCGGCTTCCGCGCCGGCACGGCCACGTGCGGCATCAAGGCGAGCGGCCGGCCGGACCTGGCCGTCCTCGTCGCCGACCGCGCCGTCCCGGCCGCCGCCGTCTTCACCACGAACCGCGTCACGGGGGCGGCCGTCGGCGTCAGCCGCGACCACCTGGCCCGCCGCCGGACGATGCGCGGCGTGGTGGCCTCGAGCGGCAACGCGAACACCTGCACCGGGCCGCAGGGTGCCGACGACGCCCGGGAAATGCTCCGCCTCGCCGCCGATGAACTCGGCTGCGACGCCGAGGCCCTCCTCATCGCCCAGACCGGCGTCATCGGCCGGCCCCTGCCGATGGCGAAGGTCCGCCCCGGCGTGCCGCAGGCCTGCGCGGCCCTGGCGGCCGGGCCCGACGCCGACGCCGCCTTCGCCGAGGCCATCCTCACGACCGACACCCGGCCGAAGCAGGCGGGCGTCCGCCTCGACCTCGCCGGCCGCTCCGTCACCGTCGCCGGCGCCACCAAGGGCGTCGGCATGATCGAGCCGCACATGGCCACCACGCTGGCGTTCCTCACGACCGACGCCGCCGTCGCCCCGGACGACCTCCAGGCCATGCTCGCCCGCGCGGTCGCGGACACGTACAACGCCCTGACGGTGGACGGCCACCAGTCCACCAGCGACACGATGGTCCTGCTGGCGAGCGGCGACGCCTTCGCCGGCGACGAACCCGTCGCGCCCGGCTCCGCGGTGGCCCTGGCCCTCCAGCAGGTCGTCACGGCCGTCTGCGCCGACCTCGCCTGGCAGATCGCCGACGACGCCGAGGGCGGCACGAAGGTCGTCACGGTCCGCGTGACGGGGGCGGCGACGGCCGAGGAGGCCCGGGCGGCCGCCCGGGCCGTCGCCAACTCGCCCCTGGTCAAGTGCGCCTTCTTCGGCGGCGATCCGAACTGGGGACGCATCGTCTCCGCCGCCGGCGCCGCCGGCATCACGAGCGGGCCGGAGACCATGCGCCTCGCGCTCGGCGACGTCGTCGTCTTCGAGGCGGGTATCCCGGTGGACGCCGACGCCGACGCCCTCGCCGCCGTCATGGCCGCCCACGAGGTCACCGCCCACCTCGACCTCGGCGCCGGCGACGCCGCCGCCCACTGCCTGACCTGCGACCTCTCCTGCGACTACGTCAAGATCAACGCCGAGTATACGACGTAGCCCCGAGCCGCGAGAGCCGAGCCGCGAGCGACAAGCAACGTTGTCATTCTGAGGCCTCGCTTGCGAGGCCGAAGAATCTCGCCGCCGGCCACGGCACGAGCCGTACCCGTGCCAGGGTGCGAAAGGCATCGAGGCGAGATTCTTCGTCGGCCTTGCGGCCTCCTCAGAATGACCAACGAGGCCGTTACTTCTTGCGCGGCGCGTTTCTTCCTTGCGAGCGTTCGTATGCCTGAACCTGCGACGGTGTACCGCGCCCGGTGGCTCGTCCCCGCCGAGGCGCCGCCCGTCGCCGACGGCGCCGTCGTGGCCGCCGGCGGCCGCATCGTCCGCCTCGGCCCATGGCGGGCGGTCGAGCCGCACGTCGCCCCGAGCGACACGGTCGAGCACTTCCCGGAGGCGGCGGTCCTGCCGGGCCTGGTCAACGCCCACACCCATCTGGGCCTGACGGACATGGCGGGCCGGTTCAAGCCGACGTCGCACTTCCCCGCCTGGATCGGCCGTCTGACGGCCCGGCTGATGCTGCGCTCCGCCGGCGCCGCCCGCCGGGCCGTCGCCGACGGGCGCGACCGGTCCCTCGCCGCCGGCACCGTGGCCGGCGCCGACATGTGCCACGACCCCGCCACGACCGACCCGCTCGACGAATCGCCGGCCCGCTGGACCGTCTTCGGCGAATGCTTCCGCTTCGGCGAGGAGGGGGTCGGGCGGCTCAAAGAGACGGCGGCGGCGCTGGAGGCCCGGGCCACGAGCGGCCGCGTGGCCGTCGGCCTCGGCCCCCACGCCCCGTACACGACGGGGCCGGAGGTCTTCCTGGCCGCCCGGCGGGAGGCCGACGCCCGCCGCTGGCCCGTCACGACGCATCTCCATGAGACCGAGGACGAGATCGCGTTTACGCAGCGCGGCGAGGGGCCGTTCGCCGAGTGGATGCGCCGCCTCCGCATCCTGCCGGCCGGCTGGCGCCCCCCGGGCGTCAGGCCGATCCCGATGCTCGCCGAGGCCGGATTCTTCGCGGGGCCCGTCCTCGTGGCCCACGGCAACTACCTGGCGGACGCGGAGATCGCCGTCCTCGCGCGCAGCGGCTCGACGGTCGTCTACTGCCCGCGGAGCCACGCCTTCTTCCGCCATGAGAATCACCCCTGGCGGCGGCTGCGGGCGGCCGGCGCGGGCGTCGCCCTCGGCACCGACAGCCTCGCCTCGTGCCCGAGCCTGTCGATGCTGGAGGAGATGCGGTTCCTCTTCGACCGCGAGCCGGACGCCGACCCGCAGGCCGTCCTCGCCATGGCGACCGTGGCGGGGGCGCGGGCGCTGGGGCTGGCGGACCGGCTCGGCGACCTCCGCGAGGGCCTGGCGGCGGCGGGGTGCGTCGTCGGTCCGGTGCCCGAGACGGACGAGCCGCTGCGGGCCGTCCTGGCGGGCGACGGCCGCCTCCTCCGCGTCCTGGGCGGATGACGCCCTCGGCCCCGGCGCCGGAGGCGCACACGTTCCGCCGAGGACCGGCGCACGGTTCGACAGGCAAACCGTGGCACCGGCCTGATCGTCTGCCCCGCGCGGCGGTTGCGGAGAACCGCCGCGCATGCCTTACGCCGGGCCGCTCACCCGCCCGCGGGTTTGACTTCCGCGCGGGTTGGGGTATAGTCTCCGCGGGAAACGGGGCCGGCAGCGGCCCCGCCAGCGGCGGCCTGGGCGGGGCGGACGCCGGGAGGACGCCGGGAGGACGCCGGGTGACACGGCTCCGCGGATGGCTGCTCGCCGGCCTGGCCGGCCTGGTGCTCGGGCCGGCCGTCCGCGCGGACATCTCCATTCAGTTCGATTACACGTACGACGGCGGTTTCTTCACGTCGCACGCCGAGGCGAAGACCACCCTGGAGTATGCCGCCGACGCCCTCGCCGTCTTCACCGACGACCTCGACGCCATCGTGCCCGGCGGCCTCAACACGTGGGAGGCCACGATCACGCGGCCGGATGATGGGGAAGGGATGTCTGTCCAGAACCTCGTCGTTCCGGCCGACACGCTCATCGTCTACGCGGGCGGCCGCGACCTGGGCGGCTCCCTCGGCGTGGGCGGCCCCGGCGGGTGGTCCGTCAGCGGCGTGGGCGGGGCCTGGTTCGACACGGTCGAGGCGCGCGGCGAAATCGGCTACTTCGACAGCCCGGCCACCGACTTCGGCCCGTGGGGCGGCCAGGTGACGTTCACCACGGCCGGGGACACCGACTGGTACTTCGGCGTCGACCCGGCCGGCCTGGGCGGCGGCCAGTCGGATTTCCTCTCCGTGGCGATGCACGAACTCGGCCACCTCCTCGGCATCGGCACCGCCGATTCCTGGGAGACGCACGTCTCCGGCGGCGTCTTCACCGGGCCGGCGGCCGTGGCCGAGCACGGCGGCAACGTGTCCCTGTACCCCGACCTTTCGCACTGGGCCTCCGGCACCGAGAGCCACGTGGACGGCGCGGCCCAGGAGGCCGCCATGGATCCCAGCCTGACCCAGGGCACGCGGAAGGTGTTCACGGCCCTGGACTTCGCGGGCCTCGCCGACGTGGGGTGGGAGATGCCGGCCGACGAACGGGTCTGGCAGGGCGACGTCGGTCCCACGTGGTCGGCGACGAGCAACTGGTCGGCGGGCGGCCCGCCGGACGCGGGCACCACCGCCGCCTTTGACGGCGCGACGTTCTACCAGCCGGCCGTCGGCCCGGGTGCAGCCGTCTGGCGGGTCGAGTTCCGGTCCGCCGGGTGGATCGTGGCGGGGCCCGGCACGCTGACCGTCCACGGGGGCGGGGGCGGCAGCCTCGCCGCCGGCACGAACACCGTCGCCGCCCCCGTCGCGATGGCCGACGACGCCACCTGGACCGTGGCGGCGGGCGGCACGCTGGCGCTGGCCGGCGGCCTCGACGCCGGCGGCTTCACCCTCGTCAAGGACGGCGAGGGGCTGCTCGTCATCAGCGGCGAACAGGACCACGCCGAAGGATCGTGGCTGGACATCGTCGGCGGCACGGTCGAGATGGGCACGGACGCCAGCGGCACGGGACGCATGGAGGATGCGAACCTGTCGATTGCCGTGACGAACGCCACGCTGAACGTCGCGTGCAACCAGCACCTGGATACGCTCGAGATCGGCGAGGGGGGCCTCGTCTCGTTCACGGGCGCCGAGGTGGTGGTCGTCCGCCGCCTCATTATGAACGGGATGAACCTCGGCGCGACGACGCTGACGCCCGAGCCGGCCACGCTGGGCCTGCTGGTCCTCGGGGCGGGTGTCCTGCTCGCCCGGCGGTACAACGCTAACTGAGATGCGCGGCGGGTCGGAGCCTGTCCCGAGCGAAGCCGAGGGGTCCCCGCCGGCCAGACCCGGAAAGGGTGTTTCGAGCGCGGCGGGTCGGGAGACCCACCGCGCCAAGGGCCATGTGGGTTTGGCGCGGCGGGTCGGGAGACCCGCCGCGCGAGAAGCTCCGGCTACTTCGCCTTGTTGCGGGCGCGGGCGAGGAGCCCCTTGGCCCGCTTGGCGAGGTCGCCCTCGGCGGCCTCGACCACCGTCTCGAGCGGCGCGATGACCTCCTTGGCGTATTTCTTCCCGCCGCCCACCTTCAGGAGTTCCTCGGCCACGGCGACGGCGGCCGAGCACGCCTCGGTCCGGACCTCGGCGTCGGCGAGGTGCGGCAGGATGAGGTCGAGGGCGTCGGGCGCGCGGATGTTGCCGAGGGCACCGAGGAGCATCTTCTTCTGGCCGGCAGTCCGGACGAGGCCGGCGGCGGTGCGGCAGAGGTCCAGCCGCTTGCCTCGCGGCAACTGGCCCCGCCCGCGCCGCGACGCCCACCCCAGGTAGCCGCGCAGCGCCAGCGTCCGGTCGCGCGGGTTGTCGCTTTCCTTGACGATCTCCAGGAGGGCGGGCAGGGCGTCCGGCGTCTTCCACCCCGCGAGCGTCCGGATGGCGGTGGTGTGCACGGCGTTGTCGTCGCTGCCGACCGCGCCGCGGACGGCCTTCAGGGCGGTCTCGCCGCCGATGCCGCCGAGGATCTTCACCAGCGTCACCTTCTGGACGGGCTCGGCCTTGGGCAGGAGGGCGGCGACGGGTCCGGCGCACGTCTCCGGATTCTCGGCCCGGCCGCAGACGCTGCCGACGGCGGCCTCGGCCGCCCCGAGCACGTTGCCCTCCGTGTTCGCCATCAGGAGGTCGAGCAGGACGGGCAGGCGGTCGGTGGAGGCGAGTTCGCCCAACTGCCGGATCGCCGTCGCCCGGATGTTCGCGTCCTCGGCGCGGGCGGCCTTCAGGAGGTCGGTCACGGCGTCGCGCATCCGCCGCCGGCCGATCAGGTGCATCGCGATGAGCCGATGGTTCGTGTCCCGGCTCGCGAAGAGTTTCATGACGGCCGCGTCGACCGCCTCGCCCGGGATGGAGGCGAGGCTCTCGCGGGCGGCCTTGGCGATCGCGTCGTCCTCGGCCGCGACCAGGCCGAGCAGGGCGTCGGCGGCCGACGGGTCGTTGATCTCGCCCGCCGTCTGAACGGCCTGGAGGCGGACGGCCTTGTCGGACTCCGCGTTGGTCGGGAGGGCCGTGACGGCGTCCACGGCGGCCGGGTCCTTCCGCCGGCCGAGCGTCAGCAGGACGAGGA
>JAWODB010000064.1:0-24436 GCA_046483505.1 Phycisphaerae bacterium | reverse complement strand
GCGGGTGGCGTTCGTGCGGGCCGGGTTCGACGTCGTCCGCCTGATGGTCGAGACCATCCCCGTCATGGACCGGGTCCGGGAAAGCGGCGGCCGGGACGTGGAGGCGGTCCGCCGGGCGGAAGCCAACTGGGCACGCATGGAGGAGATCGCCCGCAAAGCCGGGAAGGTCGCCATGCGGTTCGATTTCATGCGCGCCCGCATCCGCGGGGGGTACATGGGCGGCGTCCAGGACTACTTCGGGCCGCCGTCCGACGAGTTCAGGAAAGCCGCCGAGCAGGCCGCCGGGACGTCGCCGCCACCCCCGAAGCCTTGAGCGCGGCCTGTGGCAGCCGCCTCGGCGAACCAGATCGGCCGCCACTGTTTCGCGCCGGACGGGTTCGAACGTGGATGCCGAGAGACGTCGACTCGGAACCCCAACAGGGAGGACCTCGATGTTCACACGACGCACGTTCCTGAAGGCCGCCGGGGCCGGAACCGCCGCCGCGGCGATGATGCCGCACCTGGTGCGGCCGCATGCCGCAAGAGGCGCGGCGAGAGGCACGGGAGAGGGCGGCGGCCAGCCGCCCAACATCCTCTTCCTTCTCGTCGACGACCAGCGGAACGATACCCTCGGCTGCGCGCGCCATCCGATCCTGAAGACGCCGAACGTCGATTCCCTGGCCGCGCGCGGCGTCCGGTTCCGCAACATGTTCGTCACGACGTCCATCTGTGCGGCCAGCCGGGCGTCCATCCTGACGGGCCTCCACGAACGGACGCACCGGTTCACGTTCGGCACGCCGCCCATTCGCAAGGAACACACCGACGCCGGTTACCCGGTGCTCCTGCGGCAGGCGGGATACCACACGGGGTTCATCGGCAAGTTCGGCGTCGGCGTGGAGCGGGGCGTGCGGGACCAGATGTTCGACTACTTCCGGCCGCTCGGGCGCAACCCGTACTTCAAGAAGCAGCCGGACGGGTCGAAGCGGCACATCACCGAACTCTGCGGCGACCGGGCCGAGGAGTTCCTCCGAAGCGTGCCGGACGGCAAACCGTTCTGTCTGTCGGTCAGTTTCAACGCCGTCCACGCCGAGGACTCCGACAAGAAGGACCATTACCCCTGGCCGAAGGCCGTGGACGGCATGTATGAGGACGTGGAGATTCCTCCGCCGCGCCTCGGCGACCCGAAGTACTTCGAGGCCCAGCCGGAGTTCCTCAAGGAATCGATGAACCGCAAACGGTGGTTCTGGCGGTGGGACACGCCCGAGAAGTACGAGAAGAACATGCGGGCGTACTTCCGGATGATCAGCGGCGTGGACCGCGTCGTCGGCCGCATGATGAAGGCCCTGGAGCGGGCAGGCGTGGCCGACAACACGGTCGTCATCTACACGGGTGACAACGGGTACTACATGGGCGACCGCGGCTTCGCGGGCAAGTGGACGCACTACGAGGAGTCGCTCCGCGTGCCGCTCATCGTCTACGATCCGCGGGCGCCGGAGGCCGAGCGCGCCCGGGTGGTCGACCCGATGGCCCTGAACGTGGACCTGCCGGCCACGATGCTCGACCTGGCGGGCCTCTCGGTCCCGGGCCATTACACGAGCCGGAGCCTCGTGCCGATCCTCCGCGGCGAGACGCCGGCCGACTGGCGGACGGACTTCTTCTGCGAGCACCTGATGGATCACGGCGCCATCCCCAAGTGGGAGGGCGTCCGCGCCCAGCGGTACGTCTACGCCCGGTACTTCGAGCAGGAGCCCGTCTACGAGTTCCTGCACGACCTGGAGACCGACCCGACCCAGTTGAAGAACGTCGCGGACGACCCCGACTGCGCGGACACGCTCGCCGCGATGCGGAAGCGGTGCCTGGAACTCCGCGACCGCTACGGCGGCCCGTACACGCCAAGGAAGCGGAAGAAGCGCTGACCGGCTCGTGCGCCTGTTGAGCCGGCGACGGCACGTCGCCGGCCGTTGGAGCCGCTTCGGGCTGCGGGGCCGACCTGCGGTCGACGGCTCAACGGGCGAATCGTGCGCGGTGGGCAAGACTGCCCACCGCGCTCCTCCATCGCTTCAGAGCGCCAACAACTGCTCGACCGCCACGGCGTCGAGGCGCTTGGCGGAGAGGTCGGCCTGCGGATGCCCGGCGGCGGCGCCGACGGCGAGGGCCTTCATCCCGCCGCGCTTCGCCGCCTCGATGCCGGCGTCGGCGTCCTCGACCACCAGGCAGACCTCAGGGTCGAGGCCCAGCCGCTCGGCCGCCACCTGGAAGACCTCCGGGTCGGGCTTGGACCGCTCGATGTCGTTGCCGTCGGCCTTCGCGTCGAAGAAGTCCTCCAGGCCGATGCGCTGCAGGATATACGGCGTGTTGCGGCTGGAGGAGGCGACGGCGACCTTCACGCCGCGGTCCCTGAGTTCCTTCATGACGGGCATCGCCCCCGGCAGGAGGTCGTCGGGCCCGAGGTCGTCGAGCGACTCGCGGTAGTACCCGTTCTTGCGGTCGGCAAGGGCCTGCTTCTCCTCGTCGGAGTAGGTGCGGGCGGCCTTCTCGAGGATGATCTCGAGGCTTTCCATCCGCCCGACGCCGCGCAGCCGCCGGTTGATCCGCCGGTCGAACGGAATGCCCAGTTCGTCCGCCAGCCGTTTCCACGCCCGGTAATGGTAATCGTCGGTCGAGACGATGACGCCGTCGAGATCGAAGATCACGCCCTGGATGCTCATGGTGCCTCGCGGTTTCGGGTCCCTGGAACGTTCGCATACGAGTGTACCGGGCGGCCGGGGCGCGACGCAACCGGCACGGCACAACGCGCACGCAGACCCTTGCATCCGTCGGGCGGCGGCGCTAGGCTTGGCGAAAGGGCGCGGCGTTCGGGAAAGGCGCCGGCACGCCGTGGCCGCGGGTCGGTTCAAGGGGGCGGCGATCCCGCTGAAAGGAGCAGACGGATGCGACACGCCGTGCTGACGTGGACACTGGCCCTTGTCGTATCGGCTACCGCAACGGCCGCCGACGGGCCGGCGAACTGGCCCCGGTTCCGCGGCCCGAACGGGCAGGGTGTGGCCGAGGGCGTCTCGTTCCCCGCCGCGTGGTCCGAGGGCGACTACGTCTGGAAGGTCCGCCTCCAGGGCGGCGGCGGACACTCCTCGCCCGTCGTCTGGGGCGACCGTGTCTTCGTCACCAGCGGCGACCAGAAGACCGCCGCCCGCACCACCCAGTGCGTCACGGCCGGCGACGGGTCCACCGTCTGGACGAAGACCTACCAGGGCACGCCGTGCAAACAGAACTCGCTGAACGCCTACGCCGCCACCACGCCCGCCCTGGACGCCGAGCGGCTGTACCTGTCGTGGGCGACGCCCCAGCGGTACATCGTGGTGGCCCTCACGCACGCGGGCGAGGAGGTGTGGCGGCAGGACCTCGGCCCGTGGAAGAGCCAGCACGGGTACGGCCAATCGCCCGTCGTCGTCCGCGACACGGTCGTCCTGACGAACGACCAGTTGGGGCCGAGTTGCATCGTCGCCCTCGACGCCGCCACCGGCAAGGTCCGCTGGAAGACTGAAAGGCCGCGCAAGAATAAGGCTGCCTACGCCGTCCCGTGCCTGTTCGCGGCGGCCGACGGTTCCTCGCACCTCGTGGTGATGAGCAAGGCGGCGGGCGTGGCCGGCCTCGACCCCGCCACGGGCCGGCTCCTCTGGGACGTGCCGGAGGCCATGCCCGAGCGCGTGGTCAGTTCGCCGACGCTCGCCGACGGCCTGGTCCTCGGCACGTGCGGGACGGGCGGCCGGGGCCGGCACATCATCGCGGTGCGGCCGCCCGCGACGGCCGGAGGCAAGGCGGAGGTCGCCTGGACGATCACGAAAGACGCCCCGTACGTCCCCACCTCCGTCGGGCACAACGGACGGGTCCTCATGTGGACCGAGCGCGGCGTCGTGACGTGCGTCAAGGCGGAGACGGGCCAGGCCATCTGGAGCGAGCGCGTGGGCGGCGGAACATATTACGCCTCGCCGATTCTCGTCGGCGACAGGGTGTACAACGCCTCGAAGAAGGGCGAGATGGTCGTCCTGAAGGCGGGCGACGAGTTCGAGGTGCTCGGCCGGACGGACCTCGGCGAACTGTGCCAGGCGACGCCGGCCGTGGCGGGCGGCCGAATGTTCCTTCGCACCTGGTCGCACCTGATGGCGCTGCCGGCGGAGTAGGCCGCGGCGCGAATGCTGAATGCCAAATGATAAATGCTAAATGAGGCCTTCGGCCTTAGGGCATGCGCCTCGGGCGGCTTTGAACGTTGAGCCTTGAACCGCGGTGGAGCCGCGGCCTACGTGCTCGTGTCCCTTACGCGCAGCGTGATTTGTCATTTATCATTCGGCATTCGTGCCGCGGCGCGCCGCGGCCTACACGTCCACTTCCAGCCCGTCGTACGCCAGGCGGATGCCGCCGGGCACCTCCGGCAGGTCGGGCAGGGCGGCTTCGGTGGCGGCGTGGTCCAGGTCGTGCGTCATGTGGATGAAGTATGCCTGACGGGGAGCGAGCGAACGGACGGCGCCCACCGCCTCGGCCACCGTGAAGTGCGTCGGGTGCGGCTTGTGGCGAAGGGCGTCGAGGAAGAGGACGTCCAGGTCCGCGAGCATCGCCTGCGACGGCTCCGGAATCCCCCCGCAGTCCGGGCACCACGCCAGCGACGCCCCGTCCGGCGCGTCGATGCGGACACCGAACGCCGGCAGCACGCCGTGCACGAGCGGCACCGGCGTCAGGCGATGGCCGGCCACCTCGACCGGCCCCGTCCACGGCCGCCAGTCGACCACGGGGATGCCGAACATCCGCCAGCCGGCGTCGGTGATGGCGTACTCGAAGAGCCGCTGGAGCCGGGCCAGCGCGCTCGGATGGGCGTAGACGGGAATCGCCGCCCCGGCCACCTCGGCGAAACGGCGGAGGTCGTCGAACCCCATGACGTGGTCGGCGTGGGCATGGGTGTAGACGACGGCGTCGACGCGGTCGAGCCCGGCGGCGACGGCCTGGAGACGGAGTTCCGGCGTCGTGTCGATGAGGAGGATCGCGTCGCCCGGCGGCCGTTTCGCATCCCTCTCCCCTGGTGGGAGAGGGCAGGGTGAGGGGGATTGCCGTCTGGACTCACGGGATTCACCCTCACCCCGTCCCTCTCCCGTCAAGGGAGAGGGGGTTTCCAGCCGGACGGCGGCGGAGGTCCGCATCCGCCGGTTCCGCGGGTCGTCGCTCGTGCAGACGGGGCACCGGCAGCCGATCATCGGGATGCCGTGGCTGGTGCCGGAGCCGAGGACCGTCAGGTGCACCGCGTCACCCGCCTTCCGCCTCGGCCGTCTCCTTGAGGTCGTCGGGCAGGTTCTCGGTGTGGCGGCACTTGGGGTAGCCGGAGCATCCGAGGAACTTGCCGCGTCGTCCGGAGCGGATGACGAGGGTCTGGCCGCAGTCCGGGCAGGTGCGGTCCGTGGGGATGGCCTTGGGCCGGGAGCGTCCGCCGCTTTTGCCCTCGCCCTTCGTCCCGCCCTTACCGCCGCCCTTGCCGCCTGACCCGGACTTGCCTTTGGCCTTGCCCTTCGGCGGGAGGCCCAACTGCTGCCGGAGTTCGTCGGTCAGCGGCCGCGTGTTGCGGCACTTGGGGAAGCCGGAGCAGGCCAGGAACGGTCCCCGGCGGCCGCGCTTGACGACCATCGCCGAGCCGCACTTCTCGCACGTCTGGTCCGTCTCGATGGGTTTGATGGGGTTGCCGTCGGCGTCGCAGGGGAGGGTGTTGCGGCACTTGGGGTAGTTCTCGCATCCGAGGAACGGCTCGCCGCGGCGGTTGGTGCGGAGGAGCATCTTGCCGCCGCACTTCTCGCACGCGTGTTCGGTGGGCTTGGGTTCCGGGCGATCGTCGGCTTCCAGGGGTCGGGTGTATTTGCAGTCGGGGAAGTTCTCGCACCCCAGGAACGGCCCGTTCTTCGACCACCGTTTGACGAGGTTGCCGCCGCAGTCCGGGCAGGGGCCGGCGTCCTCGGCGACCTGGTGCTTGGCGCTTTCCATTTCGTCTCTCGCCTGTTCGAGGGCCTCGGAGAACGGTTCCCAGAACTCGCGGACGACGCGGAGCCAGTCGATGCGCGAGGCCTCGACGTCGTCGAGTTCGTTCTCCATGTGGCCGGTGAACTCGTAGTCCATGATCTTCGGGAAGTGGGCGACGAGTTTCTCGGTGACCACCTCGCCCAGGTCCGTGGCGTACAGGCATCGTTTGCCGTGTTTCAACTCCATCTTCTGCCCGCAGGCGTTGCAGCGCTCGTCCTCGACCTTCGGGCCGATCGGCCGGCCGCGCAGGTCGCACGGGACGGTGTACCGGCACGCGGGGTACGAGGTGCACCGGAGGTACATGCTGCGTTTCTGTTCCGCGTAGCCGCGGTCCTGGATGGTGGAGATGATGGTGGCGTAGGTGGACGGCCGGCCGATGCCGAGTTCCTCCAGCCGCCGCACCAGCGACGCCTCGGTGTACCGCGCCGGCGGGCGGGAGAAGTGCTGGCTGAGGTCCAGGTCCACGAGGTCCAGGGCGTCGCCTTCCTCGACGGGCGGCAACTGCTGCTCGTCCTTCGACTGGCGGACGCCGGCCACCTTCGTGTACCCGTCGAAGACGAGCACCCGGCCGCGCGCCTTGAGGAGGCCGGTGCGGCCGCCGCCCCCGGCTTGGGCGGCTGCTACCTCCACGTCGGTCACGTCCCACAGGGCGGGGGTCATCTGGCTGGCCACGAACTGCGTCCAGATGAGTTCGTAGAGGCGGGCGTCGTCGCGGCCGAGGTGCTTCGCGACGGCGTCCGGCGTGCGCGAGACGTCCGTCGGCCGGATGGCCTCGTGGGCCTCCTGGGCGCCCTTCTTCGAGCGGTAGTGCGTCGGCTTCTCCGGCAGGTACGCCTCGCCGTACGTCGACCGGATGAGGTCGCGGGCGGCGGCCTGGGCCGACGGGGCCACGCGGTGCGAGTCGGTCCGCATGTACGTGATGAGGGCCACCGACCCTTCGGCTCCGAGTTCCACGCCCTGGTACAGGTGCTGGGCGGTGGTCATCGTCTTGCGGGTGGAGAAGCCGAGCCGCGACGAGGCCGCCCGCTGGAGTTCGCTCGTGATGAACGGCGGTGAGGGGCGGTCCTTCTTGCGCGTGCGCTCGGCGGAGCGGACGGTATAGGCGGCGTCGCGGAGCCAGTCGCCGGCGGCGTGGGCGGCGTCGCGATTGTCGGCGGCGAACGCCTCGCCGTCCACCTCGGCGAGGCCGGCCTTGAAGGTCCGGTCCTCGCCGGCGCGGGCGAGTTCGGCCGTCACGCGCCACGATTCCTCCGGCCGGAAGGCGCGCAGGTCCTGCTCCTTCTCCACCACCAGGCGCGTGGCGACGCTCTGGACGCGGCCGGCCGAGAGGCCCTTCGCGATCTTCTTCCAGAGGAGCGGACTCAGTTTGTAGCCGACCAGCCGGTCCAGGATGCGCCGGGCCTCCTGGGCCGAGACCTTATCCATGTTGATGCGTCCGGGATGCGCGAACGCCTCCTGGATGGCCGACTTCGTGATCTCGTTGAACGTGACGCGGTGGACGTCCTCGGGGTCCAGGCCGAGGGCCTGGCACAGGTGCCAGGCGATGGCCTCGCCCTCGCGGTCGAGGTCGGTGGCCATGTAGACGTCGCCCGCGCCGCCGACGGCCTTCTTCAGGCCGCCCACGACCTTCTTCTTGGAGCCGAGGACCTCGTACTCGGGCTCGAAGTCGTTCTCGACGTCCACGCCGAGTTTCTTGGGCGGCAGGTCGCGCACGTGGCCCATGGAGGCGGCCACCTTGTACCCCTTGCCGAGGTACCGTTCGATGGTCTTGGCCTTGGCGGGGCTCTCGACGATGACGACGTTCGTATTGCTTTTCGTACGTTTGGCCAAGCGTTCAGCCTTTCGTGCGGGTTCGGATTCCGTGGTGCGGGAGGTTCTAATACTCTCGGCAGGGCCGCGTGTCAAGGTGTAGCCGATTTCCGCCTGGCGCGCGGCGGGTGCGGAGACCCGCCGCGCAGGAAGCCGCGTTGCGGGGGTTACGTCAGGGTCGCAATCGTCACGCCGCGCCCGCCCTCGCCCCACTCGCCGTAGCGGAAGTGCTCGATGAGCGGGTGGCCGGCCAGTTCCTTGCGGACGGCGTCGCGCATCGCCCCCGTGCCGTGGCCGTGGATGATGCGGATGGTCGCCAGGTCCGCCACGCACGCCTCGTTCAGGTACCGATCGAGCCGCCGCAGCCCCTCCTCCACCCGCAGGCCGCGGAGGTCGAGTTCCGGGTCCACCCGGCCGACGCCCCGGACGACCGTTTGCCCTTCGCGGTCCGCCTCAGACGGCCCGGCGGCCGCCTTCGCCTCGGCGTCGGGGTCGGGCCGGCGGACGGCCGAGGCGTCCGCCTCGATCGTGAGGCCCCCCGCGTCCACGGTCACCTTGCCGCGCTTCGCGTCCACGTCCGTCACGACGGCGTGGCGGTTCATGGTGTCGATCCAGACGGTCCGGCCGGGCTGGAGGGATTCCAGCGGCATGGGCGGCCGGCGCTGCGGGGCCAGTTGCCGCCGCTGCTGCTTGACCTGGGCCCGTTTCTCCTCCACCTGGCGGCGGAGGTGGCGGGTGGCCTCGGCATCGGCGCCGGCCCGGCGGGCTTCCTCCAGGGCCTGCTCCATCTCGCGGCGTGTGTTCTCGACGAGGCCCTGGGCCTCCTCGGCGGCCCGGCGGAGGGCCTCCTTCCGCTCGCGCTTGACCTCCCGGAGCCGCGCCTCGAGTTCCTCTCGCTGCTGCTCCGCCCGCTGGCGCTGGCGGCGGGCCTCGGCGGCGTCGGCCTCCGCCTTCCGCAGGGACGACGTGAGCCGCGCGAGCAGGCCTTCCATCTCGACGGCGTCCGAATCGACCAGCCGCTCGGCCTCCTCCAGCACATCGCCCGGCAGGCCCAGCCGCCCGGCGATGCGCAGGGCGTGGCTCGCCCCCGGCTGACCCACCACCAGGCGGTACGTCGGGGCGAGCGTCTCCGGGTCGAACTGGACGGCCGCGTTCTCCATCCCCGCCTGCTCGTGCACGAAGCCCTTGACCTGGCTGAGGTGCGTCGTCACGACGGTCGTGGCGCCGCGGTCGTGGAGGGCCTTGATGACGGCACATGCCAGGGCCCCGCCCTCGACCGGGTCGGTGCCGGCGCCGATTTCGTCGAGGAGCACCAGCGTGCCGGGGCCGGCCTGCTCCAGCACCTCGCGGATGTGCTGCATGTGGCCGGAGAAGGTCGAGAGGTTGGCCTCGATGCTCTGCTCGTCGCCGATGTCGACGAGCACCTGCCGCACGGGTGCGAAGGTCGTGCCCTCGTCGGCGGGCACCGGGAGCCCCGTCTGGGCCATGAGGGTCAGGAGGCCGATGGTCTTCAGGGCCACCGTCTTGCCGCCCGCGTTCGCCCCCGTGATGGCGATGGTGCGGACGGCGTCGCCGATGTGGAAGTCGAGCGGCACCACGTCCTCGTCCCGCGGGGCGAGGGCGTCCTCCAGGACGGGGTGCCGGCCGCGGACGATGACCGTCTCACCTCCCTCGGCCAAGGCCGGCCGCGTCATGTGATGGTCCACGGCGTAGCGTGCGGCGGCGCGGAGCACGTCGAGCCGGACGAGCGTCCACACCGTCTGCCGCAGGGCGTCCAGGTGCCCGCGGACGCCGTCGGTCAGCCGCTGGAGGATGCGTTCGATCTCGCGCTGCTCGTCGGACGCCAGGCCCCGCAGGGCGTTGCCCATGTCGACGACCGGCTGCGGTTCGATGAAGACGGTGTGGCCGGTGTCGCTGCGGTCGTGGATGATGCCGGGCACCTGGCCGGCCTGCGTGGCGAGGACCGGGAGGACGTTCCGCCCGTTCCGCTGGGTGACGTAGTCGCCGGTCAGGTACTGGGCGACGGTGCTGCTCTGGATCATGGCCTGGAGCCGCTGGCGGATGCGGTCCGTGAGGGTGTCCATCTCGCGTCGCAGGCGCGCCAGTTCCTGCGACGCCCGGTCGGAGACCGAGCCGTCGGGCTCGATGGCGCGGTCGATCGCCGCGAGCAGATCCGGGTGCGGGGCGAGGTCCCAGCCGAGTTTCGCGAGGCTCGGGGCCTCGCCCGCCAGCCGCTTCAGCACCTTCTGGAGGTCGCGGGCGTTGCGGAGGACGGCGGCCACGGTCTGGAGTTCGTCCGGACGGAGCGCCGAGCCCTCAACGCCGGCCCGGTCGAGCAGAGCGGACGGGTCGTCGAACCGCTCGACGCCGAAGTCGTGACCGGCCCGCAGGACGGCGGCGGCCTCCGCGACGCGCTGGGCCCGCGTGCGGATGGCCTCGCGGTCGGGCGCCGGACGGAGCGACCGCGCGGCCGCGGCCCCCATCGCCAGCATGCACCGGCCGGCGATGCGGTCGAGCACCTTGCCGTATTCGAGCCGCTCGAATGTGTGGTCGTCCATGGGACCTTGCCCGACTATCGCGTGTGCGCGGCGGGTCTCCGTACCTGCCGCGTGTACCTGTCGTTCGAGCCGGCCGCGGGAGCGGCCGGTCATCAGCATCCGACACGGCACGTGCCACGGCGGATGGAGATGTCCCGCCGCTCCCGCGGCGGGCTCGAGCGCCGTCGTTGAGCCGGCCGCGCGGTCCGCTATAATACGGTCCCGGAGCCGCCATGACAACGCCGCGCAACACGTATCTTGCCGAGGCCGACGACCGCCTCCTTGCCGCGTGCGACGTCCGGACGCACCGCGCCTCCGGCCCGGGCGGGCGGAAGCGCGACACGACCGATTCGGCCGTCCGCCTGACGCACCGTCCGACGGGCGTGTCGGCGGGCGCGAGCGAGAGCCGGAGCCAGCACGAAAATCGCCGGCGTGCGCTGAAGCGTCTGCGGCAGGCGATCGCCCTGGAGGTCCGAGAGAGGCCGCCGCCCGATGTGGGCGAGGCGCTCCGCCGGGCCGCGGCCGATCCCGGCTGGCCGCGCATCAGCCGCAAGTCCGGCGATTACCTGCCGGCGGCGGCGGAGGTCCTCGACCGCCTGGCCGACCGCAACGGCCGCGTCAGTGAGGTGGCCGAGGCGGTCGGCGCCTCGACCGCCTCGCTCGTCAAGTTCCTGTCCCTGGACGACCGTTTATGGCAGGCCGCGAACCGTGTGCGGGAGGCGGCGGGGCAGAAGCCGCTCCGCAAGCCGTGACGCGCAGGGCCCCTACGGGTCGGGCTTCGTATTCGCCCGTTGAGCCGTCGACGGTACGTCGACGGTCGTTTGGCGGCGCGGGGGTGTGCGTCGCTTGCGCGTCGACCTGCGGTCGCCGGCTCAACGGATGCGCGGTGGGTACGGAGCCCCACCGCGCCATGACTTGAGGTGAAGGCAGTCTAAAGCCACCGCTTCCGCCGGAAGTAGAGGAGCATGCCGCCGGCGATGGCGGCCATCACGCCCAGCACCGCGGGGTAGGCCCACCACTGTTTCAGTTCGGGCATCCAGTCGAAGTTCATGCCGTAGACGCCCGCCACGAACGTGATGGGGATGAAGATCGTGGCGATGATCGTCAGGACCTTCATGACCTCGTTCATGCGGTTCGAGAGGACCGAAAGGTACGCGTCGCGGGCCGAGACGATGAGGTCGCGCTGGGTCTCGACGGCCTGGGCCATCCGGACGAGGTGGTCGTACGCCTCGCGCCAGTACGCGAGGGCCTGCTTCCCGACCTGCGGGAACTCGCCCCGCACGATCCGGCCGACCACGTCGCGCTGGGCGGTGGCGATGCGAATCAGGTGCGCCGCGGACCGCCTCAGGCCCAGCAGCCGCTGGAGCACCGCGTCGGTCGGCTCGATAAAGATCTGCTTCTCACTCTTCTCGATGAGACGGTCCATCTGCTCCAGCGCCGGCTGGAAGTTGTCGATGAGCCGGTCCACGAGCGCATGGAGAAAGAAGTCCGTGCCGCGGCTCATCACGACCGCAAGGGCCGTCGGCGACGACTCGCGCAACTGCGTGATGGAGCGCGCGGCCACCCGGTGGTACGTCAGAATGAAGTGCCGGCCCCGGACGATGTCGAGTTCCGACGTGGCCACACGCTCCTTGTCCGCCCGGAAATCCACCGCGTGCAGGACGAGAAACAGGTACGTCCCGTAGTCGTGGACGAGCGGGTTGGCGGTCTTCTCGCGGCAGGTCTCGACGACGACCGGGTGCAGGCCGAATCGCTCGCCCAACAGGTCCGTCTCGGCCGGCGGGGGATGCTCGATGTCGACCCACAGCAGGCCCTTGGCCTCCTGCCAGAGGGCGAGGATGCGCTCCAGGTCCGTCAGATGCTCGGCCTCGTTGGCGTTCGGGGGGAGGTAGTAGGCCTGGATCACGGCGTGCCCTCCACTGGCCCAGGGCTCACGTGTCGCACAATCTTTGCGCGGTGGTTCTCCGCAACCACCGCGCCACGGCACAATCTTTGCGCGGTGGTTCTCCGCAACCACCGCGCCACGGCGCGCGAGCGCGGCGGGTACGGAGACCCGCCGCGCCATTGGGCGCTACTTGTGCACGGCCTGCCAGACGGCCAGGCACGTCTCCAGGACCGCCTCGAGCCGGTCGAGGCGGATGGAGTTCGGCCCGTCGGAGCGGGCGGCGTCCGGGTCGGGATGGACCTCCAGGAAGAGGCCGTCGGCCCCGGCCGCCACGGCGGAGCGGGCCAGGACCTCGGCCGCCTCCCGGCTTCCGCCGGTGGCCGTCCCCAGGCCGCCCGGCTGCTGGGCGCTGTGCGTCGCGTCGAAGACCACGGGGCGCCCGAACGCCTGCATCGCGCCGAGGCCGGTCATGTCGGCCACCAGGCGGTTGTACCCGAAACTGCTGCCCCGGTCGGTGACGAGGACGTTCTCGGCGCCCGCCTCCTCGGCCTTGGCCACCACGTGTGCCATGTCCCAGGGAGCGAGGAACTGGCCCTTCTTCAGGTTGACGGCCTTGCCGGCTCGCGCGGCTGCCTGGACCAAATCGGTCTGGCGGCAGAGGAACGCCGGCACCTGGAGGCAGTCGAGGGCCGGCCCGGCCGTTTCCGCCTCGGCGACTGTGTGGACGTCCGAGAGGACCGGCACGCCCGCCTCCTCCCGGACGCGCGAGAGAACGCGGAGCCCTTCCTCCAGCCCCGGCCCGCGGAACGAGTCGCCGCTCGTCCGATTCGCCTTGTCGTAGGACGCCTTGAAGACGTACGGCACGCCCAGGCCGCCGGCGATGCCTTTGGCGCAGGCAGCGACCTCAAGGCACAGGTCCGCCGACTCGATGACACACGGCCCGGCGATGAGGAAGAGGCGCTCCTCGCTCAGGGTCAGCCCGCCGAGGCGGGCGGTTCGGTTGGGCATGCCGATGCCTCCTTTTCGAGCCGGCCGCGGAAGCGGCCGGTCATCCTCATCCGTCAGGGCATGTGCCACGGCGGATGGTGATATCCCGCCGCTTCCGCGGCGGGCTCGGAGCGCGGCGGGTCTCCGCACCCGCCGCGCTATGCCCTGGGCCCCGCCTCCGTCGCTTCCGGCCGGACCATCAGCCGGACGGCACGCCGCCGGACGGTGTACGCGAGCGGCGTGTCGGTGATGATGTCGCCGTCCGCCTGGACGGGCAGCGGCCGCTCCTCGCACGCGACCTCGATCCGCCTCCCCTGGCCGTACGCCACCAGCGGATGGTCCAGGTGCCGGCCCAGCCGGGCCCGCACGTAATGGCGCAGCATGTGCCAGCGCGACCGCGTCCGGAAGCAGACCACGTCTAGCAGCCCGTCGTCGCCGACGGCCAGGGTCCCCAGCCGGAGCCCGTCGGCGTACAGCGGCGTGTTGCAGACGAAGACCATGCCGGCGTCGTCGCAGAGCGTGTGGCCGTCCACCTGCACCGTGATGGG
Organism: Phycisphaerae bacterium; assembly: GCA_046483505.1. Taxonomy (GTDB): domain Bacteria; phylum Planctomycetota; class Phycisphaerae; order FEN-1346; family FEN-1346; genus BS750m-G62. The sequence goes on along the minus strand of JAWODB010000064.1, from coordinate 10,640 downwards.
CGGAAAGCCGTACTTCCACCACCGGCGGACGGTCGGCCCGTAGTAGGCGGCCCGCAGAATCGGGCCGCTCCGTTTTCGGTGAACGTCGCGAGTGACCTCTGCGTCAAAACCCACGCCGGAGAACATGACGAACGGGCAATCGCCGGCCAGGGCCAGGTCCAGGGCCACCGCGCGGCCCTGCTGGACCAGGCGAACCGTCTCGCGGAGCGTCCCGCTCAGGCCGAACGTCTTGGCCAGGACGTTCTCGGTGCCGGAGGGGACGATCGCCACGGGCACGGGCCGGCCGGCCAGCCCCGAGAGGACTTCGCTGTGCGTCCCGTCGCCGCCGATGCTGACGATGCAGCGGGCATCGTCGGGGACGCTGCGTGCCATCCGCGCCGCGTGGCCGCGGCCGCGGGTTCGGTGCACGTCCACCGGAAAGCCGCGCAGCGACACGTGCCGGACCAGGTCGCGAATGAAGTGCGGATCCTGTCCGTGGCCGGAAATCGGGTTCACGATAACGCGGACCAGGCCTGCCGCCATGCCAGGAGCGTGCCTCCGAGGCGTTCCCGAAACGGCGAATTATAGCCGCCCCACCAAAACCCGGCCAGACAAAAGCGGGTTTGCGCGGGCGGCCGCGTACGGTATCATAGTAATCACTCGAACGAGACGAAAGGAGCAGGCCATGACGCGAACACGTTGGTGTGTGATACTGGTTCTCATCGCCTGTGCGGCGGTGGCCGCACGTCCCGCTCTGGCGGAAGGCGAGAAGGACGAGGCACGGAGCGAGGTCCGGGTGGAGATGCATGCGGCCGGCCCGGGCCGGGACGCCGAAGTCCGCATGTGGGTGAACGGGCAAGAGGTTCAGCCGGGCGACCCGGCGCCCGCCGGCGTCGCCCGCCTGCACGCCGAGTCCATCGCCGATCCGGATGCGGGAATGGGCGGCAAGGGGGCGAATGTCCGCACCCGTACGCGCATCGAGGTGAAGCCCGACCAGCCGGGCGGCCAGCCGCGCGTTCGAATGTGGATCAACGGGAAGGAGGTCGACCCCGGCAAGGCCATTCAACTCGGCCAGGGCAGGGCGAGGCTGCGAATCGAGAGCGCCCCGGACGGTCGGCGCCGCGACCAGGAGGAGGCCGACCGGGCCGTCCTGGGCGTCCGCATCGCCGAACTCCCGGAGGACGCAGGTCGCCAGGTCGACGTCGGGGCGGGCGTGCTCGTCACGGGCGTGGTCGAGGGCAGCCCGGCCGAACACGTGGGCTTGCGCGAGGGCGACGTCATCACGCACCTGAGCCGCCGGCCGGTGGCCTCGCCGGAGGACCTGGTTCATGCCGTGGGCGCCGTCCCTCCCGGCACGCGGGCCACCATCCACTGGCGTCGGCCGGGGGCCGAGATCGCCGCCACCGTCGCCCTGGCCGGCGCAGAGGAACTCGGCGTGCAACTGGGCCGAGCGGAGGCCGACCCGGAGAGCGACCGCGCCCCTGGCGCGCCCGAACATGCCCTCGCCCGGCCGGATGAGAAGGACCAGATCAGGCCCGCATCCCGCGAAGGCGTACAGGCGGCCCGCGCGGGTCGCGACGACCCCGAGGCAAAGCAACCCGAGGAACGCGCAGCGCGAAAGCGGGAACGCCGTGAAGACCGCGAACGGGAAGACGGCGATCGCAAGGAACGCGAACGCGGCGACGAGGCCCGCCAGGGCGAGGCGCCCCGCGGTGGATTCCTCGGCGTCCTGGCCGCCCCCCTGAACGACGACCTCCGCGAAATCGCCGGCACCGACAAGGGCGTCCTCATCAACAGCCTGACCGACGACAGCCCCGCCGCCAAGGCCGGCCTCAAGCCGGGCGACGTCATCGTCCGCATCGGCGACACGAATATCGAGAGCGTGGACCAACTCGTCGAGATTCTCGGCGACCGGAAGCCCGGCGACCGCATCCACGTGGTCACCTATCGGATGGGCAAACGGCGCGAGACGGAGGTGACCCTCGGCCGCCGGCCCGGGGAGGAGGGCGAGGCTCGCGAGCCGGAGGGCATGCCCCGCTTCGAGGACTTCTTCGGCGGCGAGATGCCGAACCTGCGCGAGTATCTCGAACGCCTTCGTCCCCAGATGCGGGACTGGGCCCGCCGGTTCCGCGAGCAGCGGGACCGCCCCGAGATGCGCCCGCCCGAGCCGTCGCCCCAGATGGAGAAGCGCTTCGACCGTCTCATGGAGCGCCTGGACCGTATCGAGCGGCGCCTGGACCGTATCGAGGAGCGGCTGGAACGCCAGGAGCGCTGAGAGGCGGTTACGGTACCCTGTCTCCTGGCGTGCCTTCGCCACGGCGTAACGGGCTGCGGTCGCGGAGCCGGGAGACGGGAGAGTGTGGAGGCGTGGCCGTCCGACACGGGTGTGCCACGGCGGGTCTTGTCCCGCCGTGGTTTTGACCGCCGGCATGCACGGCCGGACAAGACCGGCCGTGGCACGTGGCAGAGCCCGGCTTCGCCGAGGTGACGCCCGGCCCGCCGCGCAAGGCGAGACCGACGTTCCCGGCGCGGTGGGGCGGAAGGTCCACCGTGCGAAACGAGGGTAAGGAGGACCGTCATGACACGGGCCGGACTGTTGGCCCTCTTCGCCCTGGCTGCCGGCGTCGCCGTCACGGCCGGCGTGGTGGGGGTCCGCGCTGCGACGGGGGACGCCGCCCCCCAGGAGGCCGTGCCGGCCAAACCGCGCACGGAGACCCTTCCCGGGGACGCGGGCACGGAGGCCGTGCCCGCCAAGCCGCGCACCGAGGAGCCTCCCGAACCGACCGAGATGCCGGAGATCGTCCCGCCGCCCACGCTGCCGGACGTCGACATTCCGCCCATCCCGGAGGTGGACGACGACCCGTTCAAGGCCGGCGCCCCGCCGGAGCGCAAAGGGCCGTCCGGCCTGCTGGCCGAGGGCAAACGCCTGTTCAACTGCGAAGGGCGACTGGAGACGGACCGGATCGGCCGGTCCCTCTTCGTCTTCGATTCCGGACAGCCGCCCATGTACCTCCTGGAGAACTCGTGGCGACAGTTCCTGGAACGGCGGACCGAGTACGGCAAGAAGTTCGCCCGGTGGCGCGTGTCGGGGCTGGTCACGGTGTACGGCAAGCAGAACTACCTGCTGCTGACGAAGTGCGTCCGGATCGAGGCCGAGGAGGATCAACTGTAGGCGCAGCCCATAGCCGGGTGCGCTGGACGTCCGTGTCATTCTGAGGCTCCGCTTGCGAAGCCGAAGAATCTCGCCGTGCGATTCGCATAACGGCAACGACCAGGGCGAGATTCTTCGTCGGCCTTGCGGCCTCGTCAGAATGACAACCGTGGTTGCCTCGCGCTCGCAGGCACAGGGGCCCCGATGACATTCCTCGCGCCGTGGTGGCTGCTCGGGCTCGTCCTGGTGCCGGCCCTGCTGCTGTGGGGCCTGCTGGCGCCGCGGGGGCGGCCGGTCACCGTCGGGTCGCTTCTGCTGTGGCGCCGCGCCCTCTCCGGCGGGGCGACGGGCCGGCCGACCGCCCGTCTCCGGCTGCGGGACCCGCTCCTGTGGCTCGACGCCGCCTGCATCGCCCTTGTGATCCTCGCCTGCGCCCGTCCCGCCTTCGACACCGCCCGTCCCCTGGAACCCGTCGCGACGGTCGTCCTCGACCGCACCGCCAGCATGCAGATGCCGTCGTCGGGGCCGGCGGGGGTTCGCTGGAAAGACGCCCACCGCATGCTCGCCGCGGTCCTGGAGGAGGCCGGGAGCGGGCCGGTGTGGCTCGTTCAGGTGCCGGGGCCGGTGGACGCCGCGGCGGCCGAGACGAGACCGGCGCCCGAGGTCGTCGCGTGGCTCGGCTCTGAGGGCGCCCCCCAACTCGCCGAAGGCGACGTGTACCGCGCCGCCCTGGACGAAGCGGTTCGTCCGCCGGGCCTGCCCGTGCTCGTCGCGACGGACATCGCCCCTTCCGAAAGCCTTCCCGACGACGTTCACGTCCTGGCACCCGGCGGCTCCTGCCGCAACGCCGGACTGGAACGCGTCGCCGCGCGCATCGAGAATGACCGGTGGTGGCTGCTCGTTGCGGCACGGGCGGCGGCCGAGGCGCCCTCGCCCACGGGCTTGACGGTTTCCGCGGCGGACGGCGCCTTGGCAGAGGTGGGGGACTTCGTCTCGCCGGGGGAGAAGGCGGAGGTGGTCGTTCCCGTGGACGACCCGCCGCCCGAGCGCGTGCACGTGGCCCTGACCGGGCGCGACGACGACTTTCCGCCGGACGACGACGGCTTTCTTATCCTGCGGGCGACGGGTACGCCCCGGGTCGCCCTGGTGGGCGACGTGCCGGCCGTCCTGCAACGGGCCGTCAGGGCGTTCGGCGGAGTGGCCGCGGTCACGGCGTCTCCCGACGAGCCGATGCCCCGGGACGAGACGGACGTGGTCGTCGCCTCGAAAGCGTCGCTGCCGCCGGGATGGGACGGCCCGGCAGCGGTGGTCGCGCCGTCGGAGGCCGTCGGGCCCGTCCGGCCGGGGGAGGGGACGGTCGCAGCCGAGTGGACCGTGTCGGCGGACCATCCCTTGGCCGAGGCGCTCTATCTGCCGCCCCCGCGCCTGACCGAGGTGCCGCGATACACCCTGGAGCCGGCGGCGCAGGTGCTCGTCGGGACGCGGGAGGCGCCGCTCATCGTCACCTGGGAGACGGAAGGCGCCCGCCGGCTGGCCGTCTGCTTTGGCTTGGACGATGAAACCACCGACTGGCCCCGCCGGGCATCGTTCCCGGTGTTCTGGGCGCGGGCGGTCGACTGGCTCGTGCCGGCGGCGAAGCGGCCACCGGCGTACGCGACGTACGCCCCGAGGGATCCCTTCCCGGGAACCGGCCGGACGGCACCCGGCCGGCCGGGATTTCACTCCGTCGGTGGGCGGACCGTGGGCGTCAGTTTCATCGGCACGGACGAAGGCTTCCAGGCCGGCCCCGGGCGGGACGATTCGGCGGCGGCCTTGGCGGCGATTCGCCGGTCCGTCGCGGCGCGGCGGGAGGCGACCCTCGCGGCCGCCTGGCCCTACGCCGGCGGCTTGGCCCTCCTGGCCCTCATCGCTCGGGCTTGGGTGGCGCGGTGACGGGCGGCGTGTACGCGGCCGAATTCGTCCTGGCGTCCCCGCGGCGGATTCGCATCGGACGCCTGGGCCGCTTCGACTTCCCGGCGGGGCGGTACGTCTACGTGGGAAGCGCCCAGCGGCACCTGGAGGCCCGCCTGGCGCGCCACGGCCGCCGCTGCAAGGTGATGCGTTGGCACGTCGATTACCTCAGCCGCTGGGCCCGCCTGGAGAGGGCCTGGGCGTGGCCCCGGCCGAAGGCGGACGAGTGCCGTCTGGCCGCGGCCGTCGGCGCCCTGCCGGGCGCCGCGGCCGGACCGAAGGGCTTCGGCACCTCCGACTGCCGATGCGCGACGCACCTGTACCGCCTCCCGGGTCCGCTGGGGCCGCAGGCGCTGGCCGCCTTCGATGGCCGCTGGGCGGGGGCCGTTGCCTTCGAGGCGGCCCGGCTCGGGCAGACCGAAGGCGCGTCCGTGTCGGCGCGGTCCGGGCGAGCATCCGGAAAGACCGAAAACGGTTGACACGTCCGGGGCACCGTTTCTAGGATGCGGGGAGTCACCGCTCCGAGGGCGCCATGGCCGAGACCAACGAAATCGTCCACGTCTCTGAACACAGCGGGGTCAAGGTGGTCCGCCTGCGGGCGAGCGCCATCCGCGAGGAGCGGGAGGTGGAGGCCCTCGGCCGGGAACTGCTCGCGCTGGCGGAAGAACCCGGCCAGCGCATCGTCCTCAGTTTCCTCGGGGTCAAGCACCTGACGAGCCTGGCGCTGGGCACGTTGATCCAGGTGCACAAGCGGCTGACGGAATCGGGCGGCGAAATCCGCCTGGCCGACATCCATCCCCAGATCTACGAGGTGTTCCGGATCACGCACCTGGAGAAACTCTTCAAGGTCTACGAGCACGAGCGCGAAGCGCTCGCCAGTTTCCTCAGCGACGCGGAGCGTTAGGGTGCCGGCCGGACCTTCCCAAACCGACGACCTCGGCGCCTGGACCGAGAAAGTGCTGCCGACGGACCTTGCCGCCATCCGCGAGACGGAGCGGGAGGTGCTCGGGCACTTGCGCCAACTCGAATACGACGAGGACCATCTCTTTGCCGTTCGCCTGGCCCTGGAAGAGGCCCTCGTCAACGCCATGAAGCACGGCAACGCGTTCGACCCGAACCGGTCGGTCCGCATCGCGTACCGGGCCTCTCCGGAACGGGTCGAAATCCGCGTGGCGGACGAGGGCGGCGGCTTCGATCCGAACGACGTCCCGGATCCGACGGCCGACGAGAACCTCGAACGGCCCTGCGGCCGCGGCATCATGCTCATGCGCTGTTACATGGACGAGGTCACCTTTTCGCCCGAAGGCAACCAGGTGTCGATGGTCAAACACCGCCAACGGTAGTAGCCCGGTCGGCGCGGCGGGACGCCGGCGGACCGGCCGGGGGTACCGGAGGACGCCATGGATATCGAGACACGCAGGGAAGGCCAGTGCCGCGTGGTCAGCATTCGCGGGTCGGCCGACATCAATGCCTCGGCCAGCCTTCGCGAGGCGTTGCTCGGCGCGGTCGAAGGGGGCGACACGTGCATCGTCTGCGACCTGAGCGAGGCCGATTTCATCTGCTCCGACGCCTTGGGCGTCCTCATCACCGCCTATCTGAAGGCGAGGGGACGCGGCGGGTTCCTTCACCTCGCCGGGCCGCACGACCACCTCACGGAAATCCTCGAGACGACCCGCTTGAATCGCCTGTTCCGCATCTACCCCGACGTGGGGTGTGCCCTGGCCACGCAATCAGACTGACGGCGGAGGCAACGTCCGGGCCGTTCGGCGCGGCCTAACACTACAACGCTAACTCGTGCGCGGCGGGTCTCCGCAGGCGCCGCGCAGCCCTGGAAAGGGCGTTTCGAGCGCGGTGGGTGCCCAGACCCACCGCGCAAATGGCTGACTTAGCGTTGTAGTGCTAATCGTGCCCTCTCGGCTCGCCGGCCGCCTCGGCGTATAGGGCGGCGGGACCGAGGTCGTCGCCCGCCCGGCCGGCACGGACCAGGTGACTGCGGAGGGCCCAGCACAGGTGACAGGCGTCGGCGTAACCCTCCGGGTGGGGCACGAAGCCGCATCGGCGGGCCTCGGGGAGCAGGGCCTGCGGCCCGCCCGAGACGAGCGCGGCGACGTGCGGCGAGTCGGCCGGACGCCACGACCGGACCACCTCGTCGAGCGGCCGGCGGGCGGTGGCCCGGCCCGGCACCAGGCCCGCGCACGTGCCGGGGTAGACCTCCCCGCCGGGCAGGACGTGGACGTGCCGACTTTCGAGCAGGGAGGAACGGCAGGCTTTTTCCGGTAGTCCTTCGGCCGGGGTGCGATTAAGGAGGGGAGCCAACTCCTCGGCGGCCCGTCCGGTCATCCGTTCGGGGTACCGGTGCAGAGAATCCGTGAATAAACGCCGCCGGTCGCCGTTAGAAAGAGTAGAGACGTCGCGGGGGGCCTCGAGCCATTTCCAGCGTCGGGCCCGCACGCCCTCCGGCCCGAGTACCGAACAAGCCACCTCGTGCAGCCGCCGGACGCGGTCCGGCGGGACGAACTCCTGGTGGTACGGGTCGGCACTGATCGACAGGCGCCGCATGCCGGCCTCGACCAGGGCGACCAGGCGGTCGCGGACGAGCGTCTCGGAGGTGGCCCAGAACCCGCACGTCTCCACGTAGCCGATGCCGTCCAGACCGGCGTCCGCAGCGGAGCGGAGGATGGCGAGGAGGCGGTCGAAATCGCCGAACGGCTCTCCGCCGCCGATGTGGATACCGTCGGCCGGCACGCCCAGGCGGGCAAGGGCGGCCAGATGGCCTGCTGCGGCCGCGACGGGCATCCAGGCCGACCGCGCCGGGCCCGACATGACGTAGCAGTGCCGGCAGCGGGCGGGGCACCAGTCGGTGATCAGGAGTCCGGCAGCCGTCAGCGGAAGAAGGGCGTCGTCCGGCATGGCATGGCCATTATACGGCGCCGAAACCGTGCGTCCATGAGGCATGGTCCCGCCGGCGCGCAGGCGCCGGAGCCGGTGTCCGGCATAGACGGTCCCGCAAACAAATGTATAACGGAATTCGGGGGTTGCCCGGACGCCGTCGTTGCGGTAGGATTCGATACATTGTGAGGGATGACCGCCATGAACTCTGATCGTAAGCCATTTCGGCCTTTCCTGTCCGCCTGGCTTGTCGCGTTCACGGTTTGCGTGGCGATAGGCCCCTTGCCGGCGACGGCCGCCACGCCCTTCGGCGGGGGCGGCGACACGGCCACGAAACGCCGCGGTCCGTCGGCCGAAGAGCGAAAGGCCTTCGAGAACATCGAGATCGCGTTCGTGGCCGGCAAGTACGATAAGGCCATCACGCTGGCCAAGGACTTCGTTCGCAGCGCCGAGAGCGAATCCCTGAAGACCGAAGCGGCCCGGCTGGTGGCCAAGGCGCAGCGCAAGAAGAAGGAGTGGAATCTCGCCCGTGGGGCGTACCTGTCGCTCCGCGACCGGTACCCCAAGGGCTCCGACGAGTACGCCCGCGCCGAAGCCGTGGCCGAGATTCTGCGGGCCTCGCGGGACGGCGTCTACCACCCGCTCGTCCAGTCCGGCGCTGCGGAAGCCGGGCAGACCCTGGACAACGACACCGTCCTGAAGAAGGCGCTGGCCTGCCTGGCGGAGAAACGCGCCAAGCGCCTGGAACTCCGCGTACCGCGACTGAGGCGGACCCGCAACGTCGAACAACTCGTTCAGCAATTCCTCTCCCTGGCCGGGGACATCGACCAGTTGCGCGGCATCTGGCCGGATATCAGCCCGAGCCTGGAACGGCAGGCCGTCCAGACGGCCGCCATGCGCTTGAAACCCGTCAGCGACAAGACGATTGCGGCCCTGAAGGAAAAGAGCCTCCACTACGACACGATTCTCGAGAAGCGCAGCCTGACCTCCTCACGCCGCTCCGAGATGCTCCGGTACAAGGCCATGTGCGAGAACCTGCTTGCCGCCGAGCGGGCCTTCCTGAATGGCGTGGACAAACTCGAGGGAACACACAACTGGCCGGAGGGTCAAAGCCTGAAGAACGAAAACGTGGAGCGCTGCAAGGCGTACGAGGAACTCGTCGAGGCGTTCACGCCGCCCGAACTGCCCGACCGCGGTGGCCGCGGCGGCACCGACTGGACCGGCCGCACGCGCGACGGCAATCGCTGGTGACGCAGACGGACCGACCGGGCCGTCCCCGGTCGGCGCAGCGTGCGGCGCGGAACCGCGGTGGACACGTCCCGCCGGAACCGCGTCGCCGGAGGGGTGGCGGGTTCGGTAACCACGCTTCCCGCCCGCGTGCGGCGGGACCGTGACGGCATCTTCTGCAACAGGGGGTCGTCCGCGGCCGTTTCGAACATACGGCAAGAGGAGGACGAAGCAATGAAGGCTGCATCCATCGGACTGGCGGCATGTCTGGCCGGCCTGGTCCTCGGCGTTTCGGGCGTCGCCCAGCGGGCCCGTGCCGACGACGCCCAGCGCCTGGCCGACATCAACGCCGAACTCATGGCCGGAAAGTACGAGAAGGCGGCCGAGCAGGCCAAGGCGTTCCTGGGCGGAGCCAAGGACAAGGAGGCCGTGGTCGAGGCCCGCCGGATCCTGGCCGAATGCCTCCGCAAGCAGGGCGACTGGCGAGCCGCCAGCGGCGCCTACACGGCCCTGAGCCGTGCCTGTCCCGAAGGCAGCGAGGACCGGATTCGCTACCAGGCCATCGGAGAGGTGCTCCGGGCCACGAACAAGGACGGCGTCTATACGCCGTCGGCGGCCAAGGGCGAGAAACGCAATCTCTCCAACGACGAAGCGCTCGATGCGGCACTGGCGGTGTGGGCGGAGTTCCAGTGCAAACGCTTCTCGAGCGTCTGCGCGCGGCTGGCCCGGGCCCGCAGCCCGGCGGACGTGCTGAAGATCGTGAAGCCCGCCGCCGAGGAAGCCCGCGGCATCTACAGCGTGGCACCCGACACGCCGCCCGACGATACGAGGCGGGTCGCCCAGGTGGCCAGCCGGAAACTCACCCAACTCTGCAAGGCCGCCCGCGCCGTTCTCGAACGGAAACTCCACAAGTACCAGCCCAAGATGAAGACCCCCTGGGCATTCACCAACATCGAGGAACGCGACATCGAGCAGTCGAACAAACTGTGCACCCAGATGGCCGCCGCCGAACAGGTCTTCCTGGAAACCGTATCCGACCTGTCCGGCACGGGCGAGTGGCCGGAGGCGGAGTCCATCCGCGCCGCCTGCACCGACCGGCAGGCCACCTATCGCGAACTGGCCAGCCAGTTCGTCGTGCCTGAGTACACCGTGGATTTCATCTGGTAGAACGTACTTGCCGCGCGGCGGGGCTCCGCACCCGACGCGCAGCCCTGTGAAGGGCGTGTCGCACGCGGTGGGGACCGAGACCCACTGCGCACCATCCCGACGTGGCACCGCCGTGTGACGTCAGATCGTCATCGCTGCAAATCCGCCGTCCACCCGCAGCAGGATGCCCGTGACGAAGCCCGAGGCGCGGTCGCTGGCCAGGTAGAGAACCGCGCCGAGGAGTTCCTCCGGCTCGCCGAAGCGGCCCATCGGCGTGTGGCCGAAGATCCTGGCCGTC
>JAWODB010000039.1:0-18357 GCA_046483505.1 Phycisphaerae bacterium | reverse complement strand
CGGCCCGCACCGCCTCGGCCAGGGCCTTCGCCTCGTCGTACTCGCCGGCCCAGCAGTCCACCTGGACACGGGCGCTTGCCAAGTCCGTCGCCTGTCCCAGCGGATGGCGGCGGACGGTCGAGATCCGCTGGTAAGTCACCTGCGGCAACGGCGTCGACCGCCCCGCCCGCAGCGGGGCGATCCGGGACCCGACGAAATCCATCACCCCATCGTCGCCGGAGAGCAAGGCGTAGACGGCCTTCTCGGCGCTCATTGATGCACTCCGAATCCGGCGACTCCTCGTCAGCCGCCCCGCCCTAATCCAGGTTATGATTCGCGCCCAGGACCGTGCCCGTCCCGTCGTCCGTGTAGTCGGTCGTGCAGCCGCGATAAAAGTTGGCGTCCACGCCGCACTTGTTCCCGTTGGCCGCGATGGTCACGCCGTCCGCGCAAATCTCGAACCGGTTGGCGACGATGGACGCGTTGTTGCCGCCTGCGTCCACCGCCACGCCGGTAGTGAGACCGGCGAAAACACAAGAGGCCACGTGCGCGCGGCTGGCGCTGACGTTGACGCCGACCGAGCCGCCGTCGAACCGCACGCCTACGACGCTACACTCGTAATCGTTCACGTCTACGCCGGTAGCCACGTTATACACACTGCCGCCGGTGACGTTGTTGATGTTCCCCTGGAGGTTGACCGCTACGTCGGTCGAGTCCGCGCCGTTGAACTCGTTGCCGGTGTGGGAATTGTAGTTCCCCTTGTCGTAGATGCCCGTCGTCCCGGCGGCGAGATTGAAGGTGTTGCCGTTGACGGTGAAACCTCTGCTCGCCTTCGTGCCGGCATCCATCAAGCGTAAATGGCCGGTCGAGGTGGAGAAAAAGTGGCATTCCGAAATCTTCCCGTAGGTCGTCCCCCACACTTCCACGGTCCAGCCGGATTGCGGCGAACTGAGTTGGCACCCGGAGACGATGGTTTTCGGTGCCCGGCTGATAATCAGCGCCCCGCCGCGTCCGTCGCCGTTCGTGTCGAGGTCATTGTTGTTGATCTTCGTGTTGGTGATGCGCCCTGCCCCGGAATCGTTCCCACTGCCGTCCACGTAGCCGTAGACCGCCACGCCTTCCCACTCGCACCACTCGACGACGCAGCGGTCGATGACCGTACCCCAGGGCCGATTGATGACGATGCCGTGGCCGTTGGCCTTGTGCGGAAACAGGTTTTCAAGATAGGTGTCTTTGCAGAAGGCGTTGACGGTGATGGCGTTCGACTCGCCGCGCTTGGCGGCAGTCTGCTCGGAGTACCGCCCGTTGAGCGTCAGGTCGCGGACGATGCAGAATCCGTTTTCCGAGCCGTGCGGCCCGTCGTCGTGGATGCGCAGGAGGTCACAGTCGGCATCGCTGGCCAGCCGCACGACGGTAGTGTCTACGCCCTGGCCGCGAACGATGACCGGCCCGCTCGTGATGTCCGCTCGCAGCGCCCACCGGAGCCGGGTGCAGTTGACGCCCGTACCGCCTGCCACGCCGTAATCGTAGTCGAAGTTGTGCGAGAGGATGATGCCGCCGTAATCGACGTCCTGGACCGTATAGATTCCGGCCTCGTTGTTGGCCGCCAGGGTATCGCCGTCGGTGTCGTCCGCCCCGCCGCTGAGGAGCACCATCTCGCCGACGGTCCAGTTATCCTCGTCGTCCACGGCCACGGTCCGCCTCGAACCGTCCAGGGCCTTGCCCGTCAGGGCGATACGCGACTCGCTGTCGGTGTTGACGTTGCAGGTGAACGTGCCTTGAGAGAGTTGAACGATACCGCCGGTGGATGCGAGGGCATCGAAGGCGTTCTGAATCTGCACCTGGTCGTCCGTGCCGTCGCAGACGTAGTCCGCGATGTCCTTGACGGACTGCGGCGCATCGTTGGCCGCGACGAGGATTTCGGGGATGTGCGGTGTCCAGTACCAGAATCGCCCAGACCGGTCGCTGCCCTGGGCGACCAAGGACGGCAGAGTCAAGACGGCAATTAGCAGGCAGAGACCAGTTTTCGTTCGCATCGCCATTCACCTTTCTACCGCAGTGCCTTCGCCTCCAGCGCCGCGTTCGTCGCATCGCCCGCCGAGACGGTGAAGGCCGTCTTCACCGCCACCACGACCCGCCGGGCGCCCAACACGTCGAACACCGCCGCGTCGTCCGGCACCGTGTAGGCGTAGGTGCCGTCCTGCGGGTCGGTCGTGGTGGCCGTGGTCAGCGTCGCCGCGACCGCCCCGTTCAGGTTCCGCAGCTTGCCGATCGCCCCGGTCCCGTCGAACGCCAGGACCTCCACCACCGGATCGGCGTTCGGCGTACAGCCGTCGTCGTAGCGGAGACGGACGGCCAGGTATCGGGCGTCCCGCGGCAGTTCCAGCGCCCGGGGGCGGCCAACAACGCCGCCGGACTCGGCCTGGGCCAGCGTCAGGACCGGGTTGCCGGAGTTGTCCGCCGAGTCCGGCTCGGCGTGGGCCGTCCACCAGTCGCTCCGCTCGCCGTCGAACGCCGCCAGACGGGTCTCGGTCAGCGTCGTCGACCAGGCGGCCATCGCCAGGGTGGTCGCGACCGCCAGCACGCCGGCAATCAGCAGCATCCGTCGCATCGGTCATCTCCCTTTTGCGCCCTTCAACCGCTTCCCAGCCCCGACCGTCCCGTCGTAGAGGCCGGCGGCGGCCAGACCGTAGACCAGGCCCCGCAGGGCCAGGTCGGTCGTCACCTCCCCCGCCGCCAGCAGCGAGACGCCGACGCCGAGGGCGACGGCTATCCAGGGCAGGAGCCATTTCAGGCCTTCCCGCTTCAGCGGCGGCGCCTGTTTCACGGCCAGCATCAGGGCCGTCACCAGCGGCACGATGGCAATGTCGGGATCCATGGCGCGCTCCTCTCTGTCTCTGAGTTTCCGAGGCGATCAGCCCAAGAGGCTCACCAGCAGTGGCATGGCCTGTTTGACGGCCGTCAGGATGCCATCGACGGCATCGGCCGCCTCCTCGGCCTCCTCGATCTTCGCAAGAAGCGCCCGGTAGCCCGGCGTCCTGGCCACCTCCGCCACGGCCAGGTCCTTCAGCTCCGGGATCTGGATCGCCAGGGCGGCCGCCAGCCGCGGCCGCGTCGCGAACCACTCGTCCACCGCCCGGCCCACGATCTCGCGGGCCTGCGGGCTCAAATCCGTAAGGGTGTCAGTCGCCATGGGAGGCCTCCTCCGCCCGGTCCAAGAGATCCATCACCAGCGCCTGCGTCTCGGCGTTCCACTGCTGGCTGGCCACGATCACCTGGGCCAGCCGCTCCAGGGCCGCCTTCCGGTCCCGCTTGTTCGCCAGCACCGTCTGCCGGATCGCATCCAGCGCATCCCGCCGCTCCTGGAGCCGGTCCGTCTCGGCCTGGGCGACGGCGTAGGTCTCCAGCACCCAGTCACCGAGCGTCTGGCCCTCGGCCGGCTCGCCCCCGGCGTCCAGGTAGGCCTTCACGTCCGCGTCGGCGGCCTCCCGAATCTGTGTCTGCCGGGCCGCCAGCGTCTCGTCCCGGGCCGCCAGCAGCCGAAGGATGGTGGCGGCGTCCGCCTCGATCCAGGCCTTCTGCTGGATGATGCCCTCCAGGGCGGCCTGCGGCACGGCGCAGCCCGCCGCCGCCAGCAGGACGGCCCCGAGCGCCAGGACCGTCATCGCCACCACGAGCCAATGGCCCGGATCTCGGTCTTTGTGTGTCCGCTGCATCGCGCGCTCCTCCCACATTTGTCAGATCAGGGCTCGGACCAGGAACACCAGGCCCGTCGCGATTCCTCCCACCAGGGCCGTCAGAGCTACCCAGAACAACCGCCGGGCCGGGCAGTCCGAGGCGTGCTGCGAGAGCATCCGCTCGACTTTCTGACAGACCTGCTGGCTGTGCCGTTCCAGGATCAGGTCCATCCAGCTGTCCAGCGGCAGTTCGATCCCGTCGTCGCTGCGTATCGGCTGTTTCGGATCCGCGCCCACGTCATTAGCCTCCCCTCATCTTGGCCGCTTCCCGCTCGATGCCCTCCTGCAGGCTTTGAATCACCGCTCGTCCCGCCTCGTCCTGTTTGGCGTCGGCCGCCGGCCGCATGTAGGGCCGAGCGGGCATCCGCCGCGTGCCGTACTCGACGAATCCGCCGTAGAAGGGCACCTGGCCGTAATATCGTTTCCAGTTGTGTTGGACGGCCACGGTGTACGACCCCCGCCGTTGCCGTCCTTTCCGCTGGGTCAGCGTCCGCCGCAGCCGACCCGTCGCCACCGGACACCGCCGCTCGGCCTCCTCCCGGACGATCTTGGCCCCCTCGCGGACGGCCCGGCGGACTATTCTTTTCTCCACCGTCCGCGGCAGTGCTGCCAACCGCCGCCGAATCTCCCGCGCCCCCTCGACCTTCAGCGCGACCTCCATCAGGTCACCTCCCGGCAGGGACACTCCGTCGCTCGGCCCCGCCCCTCGTCCGGGTCGTAGGCCGCCAGGACCTCCAGCACCCGGCCGCCGGCCAGGACGATCCGCCACCCCGCCGCCACGCCCGACCCCGCCCGCAGGGTCACCCGCAGCGACACGTCCGACCAGGCGCTGCGGGCGTGCTCCAGGGCCTTGCCCTTCAGCGTCTCCACCCGGGCCCACACCTCGCCCGCGTCCTCCCAGGCCGTCTCCAGGCCGCCGTAGTCGGCGTCCCGGGCCTCGGTCGGCCGCTGGAGCGTCACGCGATGGCGCAGGCGTCCGATCTGCATCAGCTCAGGCTCCCGGCACGCGATAGAACCAGAGGATGTTCTGCACCGCCAGCGGCAGCGCCTCGATCCGCTCCTCCGTCGCCGCCTCCCGGTGCTCGAACCAGTGGCCCGCCAGAAGGCGGATCGCCGTCTTCAGCATCTCCGGCACGTCGGCCGCCGCCCCGAACCCCGCCTGATAGGTCACCGTCACGGCCTCCGGCACCGACCGGGCGGACGGCCACGACTCGCTCCAGGCCGGGTGGATCCGCCCCGGCAGCGCCCCGGTCAGCACCGTGTAGGCGTCGGCCGACAGCGTCTGGGTCGTCCCGGCCGTGTCGACGTACTCGATGGCGGTGACCGACCGGAGCGGCGGCCGGGGGACCAGAAACGTCTCGGGGAACTCGGGCAGCGTCCACCGGTACGAGGCCGTCACGAGCTGGCGGCGGGTGAAGCGCTCGACGTACCCGGTGGCCGCCGCCAGGAGCGCATCGACCAGGGCGTCCTCCTCGCTCCCGTCCACCCGCAGGTGGGCCTTCAGCTGCGAGCAGGTAAGCGGGCGGGCGGTGGGCGGCGTCGTCTGCTCGAGCCCCTGGCCGGCCTTCACGCCTTACCCTTTCGAGGATCGTCCGCCCCGCTTGCGCCCTTTTCGGCCGCCCTTGTTGCCGGACCCGGAATCGGCGGCCGCCGTCTCCGCCGCCGCCGGCGCCTCGGCCGTCTCGACCGGGGCGGCGGCCGGCGGCGCCTCGGCCGTCTCGGCCTTGTCGCCGGCCGCCCGGGCCTGGCCGGAGGCGATGAGTTTCTCGGCCACCGCCTGTGAGAGCGTCAGCACCGACCCGGCCGGATAGTTGCCCGAAGGGCCGGCCATCCGCCGCAAGAGTTCCACACGCGTCGATGCCATGGGGGGACTCCTTATCAGTCGGCCGTCTTCAGCAGACCGGTAACGTGGATGATGCCGTCGGCGCCGTCGTCGTCGGCGTCCTCGGTGGCCACCAGGTCCAGAGTATCGCCGGCCTCGACCTCCCGCTCGGCGTCGTCGAGATTGTCGAACTGGGCCATGGCCTTGTCCGCCAGGGTTGCCCCGCCGATTGCCTCCTGGTCAAAGATGTTGGCGGCAGAGCCGTCGTTGTTTTGCAGATCCCAGGCATCGCCACCGGCGGCGGCGGCGGCGGTCTTCCAGCCCACCGCATCCAGCACCAGCAGATCGTAGCCGGTCGGGACGGTCCAGGTGAGCGTCTCGCCCGTGGTCGGCTCGAACACGATGGTAATCGGCGTGCCGTAGCGCGTCTTGGTGCCGGTCTTTGACAGGTTCGCCAGCAACTCCGCGTTGCCGCCGGCATCGGGCAGGGTGTAGGTCCGGTCCCCGCCGTAGGAGCCGCCCTGGAGGGTGACGGTGTCGCCGCCCGAGTCCTTGAACTCGATCGTCCCGCCGTCGTCCACCACCAGGGTGTCGCCGCCGTCGGTCTTGTACACCTTCGTGACGTAGGCGGCGGCGAGCGGCGCCCCGACCGCGAAGGCCAACAGACCGGCCGCCAGCAGATACCATCCGAGTCGCGTGCGCGCATGCATATCGTGCTCCTTTGTCCCTGAAAGCCTGTCCTAGGTCCTTTGTCCTTACAAATGACAAATGACAAAGGACGATTTTGCCGTTACGCCGTCCCCTCGGCCGGCGAGACGTGGGTCTCGGCGTCGTCGTTGGCGATGGGCGCCTTCCGCGCCCCGTACTGGACGGCGTAGATGTCGCCGGTGGCGGTGCTCGCCCCGCCGCGGTCGATGACCGCCCGCACGTACCGCTCCCTCGGCCGGTAGATGTCCAGCTTGGCCTGGTCGCCGTCGTCGCCCGGCACGACCTTCGTGCCCTCCAGGTCGGCGAAGGCGTCCGAGGACCCGTCGTCTGAGGACTGCTGGGCCTTCAGGAAGTTGGCGGCGTTCGCCGTGGCGATCTTCGCCAGGAACACCACGCCCTCGAACCCCTCCATGTCGACCGAATCGGACTCAACGTCCGTGCCGGCGCTGGTCTGCTGCGCCTTGACCAACGTCACCTTCACGTTCTCAAGCAAGTTCATCGCATGCTCCTTTGTGGATGCGAGGAAACCGGATTTCTCGGCCTCTTGGCCCCCGGCCGTCTTAGGCCAGGGTCACCCGCGCGAACGCCTCCTCCAGCACGGGCATGCCGTCGCCCTCGTACCGGATGACGTAGCCGCTCTGGTTCGTCGCGGCGAACAGCTCCTTCAGCACCTGGACCTGCATCGTCAGGGCGTCGACGATCCAATAGAACTGCCAATCGGCGAGGATGCCGACGTACAAGCCGGTCGTGAAGGTGTTGGGGGCGTACTCCGACTCGTGGAACGGCCGCCCGAGCAGCCGGTCCGGCTCGCCCACCCGCACGCTCGGCTGCCAGATCGGTCGGCCGTCGCCGTCCTGCAGCTTGGCGATCTGGGCCACGGCGTCCCGGTGGAACAGCCACGCGCTCCGTCCCCGGTACTGGGCCTTCAGGTTGTAGAGCGCATCCTGCAGCCCCACGAACCGCAGTTCGGTCTCGGTGTGACCGTCGGAGAAGTCCCGGCTGGTGGAGATGCCGTTGTCCGAGGCGGTGAAGACGCCGAGGGGCTGGCCCGCCCCCGACCCGTTCAAAAAGGCGTTCTCCTGCGTCACGGCCACCTTGTAGCCGAGACGCGAGCGGACGATCTGATCGACGCTGAGCGTCGCCCGCCGCAGCAGCGTGTTGGAGACCTTGATGTACTTGGCCAGAGGATGCGGGTTCAGCTCCCGCTTTCCGAAGTCCATCGTGGAGTCCTCTGAGCCGATGGCGAGCTCCGCCGTCCAGTCCGGATCGGCCGGGTCGGCGTCCAGGCTGGGTGCCCCCAGGCTCGCGGCCCGCCCCAGGGGCGGCAGCACACGGGCCAGGCGCCGCACGTGCACCTGGTCGTCGAGTCCCGCGATCAGCTCCGCCTGAAACCGCTCGGGGGCCACCAGGTAGCCGCCGGCCTCGCCCTCGTCGGCCTGCAGGGCCCGGACCTCCGGGTCCGTCGCCAGCGCCCGCTCGCCCTGCATGAGGTAGCGTCGGAAGATCTGCATCCGCCGCTCGTGGTCCTGGGGCTCGCGGATCTCGACCACCCGCGCCTCGCCGAGACACGACTGGCGGAGTTCAATCCGTGCGGGGCCCTGCCGCCCGGCCGGCGGGTCCTGCCCCGGCTGCGGCGTCTGCGGCCCGTCGGCCCGCTGGATGCCGGCCGAAGGGCCCGGACTCGCCTCCATCTCGGCGTCCAGAGCGAGCTGCCGCTCCAGCCGATCGGCCCGGGTCTTGAGCTGGCCGACCTCGGCCATCGCCTTGTCCCACTGCTCGCGTTCCTCGGCCGTGAGGTCGCGGCCCTCTTCCTCGGCCTTCTCCAGGATTTTTCGGGCCTCCGCGACCTTACCGGCCCGCTCTTCCTTCAGGTCCTTCACGTCGGTTTGGATAGCCATCTCGATGCCTCCCCGTTTCTCGGCCGGCGGGGCGCTAGCAAAAAGGGCGCGGGCCGCCGGCGTGACACTTGGCGTCACGCTCCGGCGACCCGCGCCCTCCACGGAGACCGCGTCGTCGGCGGAACCGGGCGTCGGCCGCAACGGCGCCCCCTGCGCCCGGTCTCTTCAGGTTTCACCCTATTCTACGCCGCCCCCGCGGTCGGCGTCAAGGGCAAAGTCAGCCCTCCGCCTCCACCGCTCCATCCTGAATGGCCTTCAGTCGCTTGTATTCCGTGAGGTCGTAGTGCGGCAGGTCGCTCTCGCCCTGAAACCATGCCCGGCGCAGATCGAGGCGACGGGCCGGGATCGCCGCCTGGTGGTTCTTCGACCACGGCAACTTGAACGTCTCGCCGAGGTACACCTTGCAGAAGGTCGGGAAGTCGCCCATCGCCGCCGCCCGCCGCCCGGGATTCCTCACCGGCGGGATGGGGCCGATCTCCTGTCCCTGAACGGTTTCTTGGCGCCGGCGCCGCACTTCGGGCACGTTTCGGGCGGCGGATCGCCCGCCGGCGGACTCCACCCACAGCCGCGGCACTCCACGGGCGGCGGCGTCTCCAGGGCCAGGGCGGCCGCGGCGTCGGCCTCGGCCCGGCGGGCCGCCTCGGCGGCGGGCAGGTGGTCGTAGCGGGTGCTCACGGCGCGCGTGTCTCCCGGTCGGGTCTCAGGCGAACAGCAGGGTCTGCGTCCGCTGCGTGCGCCGGGCGGCGGCCGTCTCGGCCGCCGCCGGGTCGGGCGGCCGGGAAACGTCGGCCGCCAGGCGGTGGCCGGCGCCGGGGCGGCGCCGGGGCACCCGGCCCGACCGCCGGTAGCGGGGCGCGCAGGCGGGGGTGTTCGGGTTCGGTCATGCGTCCGCCTTCGTCTGCGTGAACAGCGGCGCCGCGTCGGCGATGCGCCGGTAGGCCGTCTCGAAGTACCCTTCGTCAATCTCGATGCCGACGAAGCGGCGGCCGGTCTGGATAGCGGCCACGCCCGTCGTGCCGGAACCCATGAAGGGGTCGAGTACGCAGGATGCTTCCGGAAGAGGAAACAAGAGCCGCGACATAAGGCGCAACGGCTTTTCGTTTGGATGCACACGCAAATGCGAGTTAGACGCCAGTCCCGGAGACGGCTCTCGCCACACATCGCCCGTGCGCCTAAGCGCCTTGCCTGTTCTTTCCGGCAGTGCTTCCCTCCCAACGGCCGGAGCGTATTTACCACGCGCTCCGCTTATGCGAATGGCTCCCGACGACGGGGCGTGGTCGCAAAATGTGCCCCACGGCAGTACACCAAAGATCGCAATGTGTTCGGATTCTCGCCATAGTCCATTCGGCCCGTTAAGTCCCTTTAAGCGACCATTCGTCGGCCACCATGTAATCCACTCGTCATTTCTGCGTGGCCGCTTTGATGGTCTTGTGGCTGCGTTCTGCGGGTATGTGGCAGGCCTTCAGAGAGTAATTCTGCAATCGCAGGGCGGCGGCGTTAGGCTTGGAGACAGTCTGGGGCGCACAGGAGGTGGCCGGCAATGTTTGGCCGGACGAAACTCTGGCAGAGGACGCGTCCTGGCTTTTCGGCTGCATGGTCGCCTCCTTTATGAGGGGTAGATCCTGAAGTAGGCCGTACTCTTCACTCCCTCGAACTTCCTGGGTGCCACTCCGCCCAGCCGAAGGATGTCCTTCGCCTCTTTCATCGGATACGGCTCGGCGTACACAACACACAAGGCGGCCAGGCGCTCCGGCCAACCGAAAACCATTACAGACTTCGCACCACAAGAAAAGACCGGGGCGAGGGAAGCGCGACAATCTGTTTTATAATAGTTAGTTCCATACGGCGGGTCCGTGACGACCGCGTCCACGCTCCCCGCCTCTAGCGTCGGCAGGATGTCCAGGCAGTCGCCCAGATAGCACACCGCCCGACCGCCGCAGAGTTCCACGCGCTTGCGCCAAGGGTCACTCATGCGTCCGCCTTCGTTTGTGTGAACAGCGGGGCAGCGTCGGCGATGCGCTGACACGCGATGTCGAAATAGCCTTCGTCAATCTCGATGCCGACGAAGCGGCGGCCGGACTGAATCGCCGCCACGCCCGTCGTGCCGCTGCCCATGAAGGGGTCGAGTACGCGACTACTTTCCGCCGCACAAAGCCTCACAACCTGCGCATATAATTCAACGGGCTTCTGTGTGGGGTGATTCTCTGCGCCCCGGCATCGCGGGACCGCGAAGAGTCGCTCGTATTCGCGCGGCAGGGTCACGCCCGGCGCGCACAGCACGTTAGACGGATGAAGCCTCTTGCCGGACTCCCATGTGTTTGAGCAGTTTCCTTTTCTTCCATGTGCCCGCCGATGGGGGGGGGCGGTTCTTTTCACCACCCCGGTTCGTCCGGAGAATTCATAACCGCGGTTATCAAGACGCGCATTTTGCGCATTCAATCGCCTTTTGCCGGATGACAAAATGTATACGAGTTCGTAGTTGCGTTTTGGGCGAGAAGCGTGGCAGGGCACCCCAGCGCCGAATACCCAAAAGCATACCTCCAGGACCGACCAACCCGCCTCAATGAGATCAGGTATCCGTTTGTGGGCTAATTTGGGTGTGATGGTCAACGCCAAAACTGCGCCTGCCGCCAAGGCGTACAGGTCTGCCCATAAGGCCGCCGAAGGCCATTGATCCCAAGGCTGGACATCCGGCGGCAACATCGTGCCCGTGATCAACAGCCCATAGGGCGGGTCCGTGACGACCGCGTCCACGCTGCCCGGCTCCAGCGCCGGCAGAATCTGGAGGCAGTCGCCCAGATAGCACACCGCCCGACCGCCGCAGAGTTCCACGCGCTTCCGCCAAGGGTCACTCATGCGTCGGCCCTCCTTTGGGACACAGCGAGAGGCGAGGCCGGCAGTTTGTTTCTGGTTGCCAGGAGCGGTTTGGCCAGCCTCGCCCATAATCCCGCCTTATTGCTCAAAAACGCCGGTTTTCCCAGGCTTTTGCGAAACAAACACAGGGGTTGGCAGCTGCTTTTTCGTATGGCGTCTCCGTCGACGTTCGTCTCCGGTAGTACCTAATCGCCTGTCGAACACCCCTCTCACGTGCCCTGACGTTGTCGACGTTTGCCCGTGTTGCGTCTTTTCTTCCGGGGTGTACCCGTGGACGCCCGCCACGCATACAGGGCGTCCACGAGGGTAAAGTCATCCGCCTCCGCCAGTTCCAGCCGCCGCCTGAGCAGATCCGGGTTCCCGTGCCCCTCCGGCGCCGGCGGCGGCCCGGCCGCCCGCGCCGCTTCGGCCGCCCGGTGGGCCTCCAGACTCCGCACCGCCACCTCCGTGTCCGGGTAGGCGGGAAAGGTCACCGGTCCCACGTCGATCAGATCGACGTCCAGCACCACCCGCTCGATCGGCCCGTCCTCCGGCTCGGTCCACTCGTCCCGCCGCGTGCGGAAGGAGAAACTGCACCCGTCCACGTCGCCACGCTCGATGACCGCCACCGTGTCGCGGCCGATCTGGGTGTCGGGCGGTTCGATCTCGAACGCCAGGCCCTTCTCGTCTTCGCGGAGCGTGAGTGTCCCGCTCGAGGCCCGCCCCAGCACCTGGTTCGGATCGTGGTTG
Source organism: Phycisphaerae bacterium (assembly GCA_046483505.1). Taxonomy (GTDB): domain Bacteria; phylum Planctomycetota; class Phycisphaerae; order FEN-1346; family FEN-1346; genus BS750m-G62. The sequence continues at coordinate 6,610 of JAWODB010000039.1, read as the reverse complement.
AACAGGGCCCGCGCATCCTGCCGCTCCTCCAGGGCCCGCGCGAAGGCCCCCTTGCGGATCCTCTCGATGAAGAGGCCCAGGTCCGCCTCCGCCGGCTCAAACACCGCCGCGTAGCCGGCGATGACGGGGCCGCCATCATCGCGCCGCTCCACGCGGATCTCGGCTCCCGCCCGCACCCGCCGTTCCAGATCGCCCGTCTCGCGCTGTTCACCGTCCATCGGTCTCCCTCCTTCCTCGCCGGTGGCCTCGTCGAGCCGGAGATAATCGATCTCCCGCTCCGCCAGCCAGTCCTTCGCTTCTTTCTGGGTCCAGTCCTCGGCGGGGAACAGCAGGGCGTGCGGCACGGGCGGATCGCCCGCCGCCGCCTTGCCCTTCGCCTTCCCCCACACCACGTGGACGGACTGGGGAATCTTCTTGGACTCGTAGATCGTCCCGTCCGGTTTCCGCCGCCACCGGCCACCCCCGCCGTCCGTCCAAACCGGCTCGGCTGCGAACGCCTTTGCTTCCTTCAAAATCGCTCCGTGCGCATCAGACCACGGCATGGCTTGTCTCCTTTGCGCAAGACCTGTCTCCTCGATCCGCCACCTGCGCCAGACTCTCGCTCACCCGCCGGGCGATCTCCAGGGCCTCCGCCCGTCCCCGGCCGGGCACCCACCGGATCCGGTCCGGCCCGCGATCGGCCGCCGCCAGCAGCCGCGCCCGGCTCGCCTCGCAGTGCTCGGCCGCCGCCCGGCCCAGGATCTCCTCGGCGGCCGCCGTTGCCTCCGCCGGCATCGGCGAGTCCGACAGGACCGCCCACACCCCCTCGGCCGCCGCCCGCACCTCCGGGGCCAGGGCCTCGCGGACCGTGGAGGCGATCTGCCGGCATCGCCGGTCCACCCAGGCCTCCCACGCCTCGCCGTCGCGGCCCTGGCGGGCCCGGCGGGCGTCGTTCAACTCCTTGCGCAGCAGCCGGTCGAGCGTGGCGGCCAGCGGTTCGGCTGCCGCCCCGGCCACCCGGGCCACCGTCGCCGCCCGCGGCACGCCGCCCTCCCCCGCGCCGCCGCCGTCTCCGCCCTGACCGCCACCGCCGGCCCCCACAGGCACCATGTTCAGCGGCTGCATGTAGTCATCGCCACCTTCGACGGGGTTGAGGTTCTCCAGCGCCCGCACGTCGTTGATCGACAGCCAACCCCACTGCCGGCCGATCCGGTACGCCTTGTACCGCGACTCGGTATCGCCCCGCAGAAACCCCTCGACCAGGAACTCCAGGTAATGCGTCCGCCGCCCCTGGCGGCCGAAGAGTTTCTCGGTCCCCTCATTCTCCCACCGCCGCAGCCACCGCAGCAGCGTCTGGCGGACGAACTCGATCCCCTGGTGCTCGATGTTCGAGAACGTCGCCTTCTCCAGGTCCGCCAGCATGTGCGGCGGAATCTGGAAGATCCGCGCCACGTCCGACGGACTGAACTTCCGGGCCTCGATCAGCTGGGCCTCCTTCGCCGGGACGCCGATCTGATCCCACTCCATCCCCTCCTCCAGGATGAGCGCCCGGTGGGCCGCCTCCACACCCTCGATGCTGTGCTCGCCTTCCGAGAGACTCTCCCGCAGCCGCCCGTAGGCCGTGTCCGAGATCTGGCCGGGGTGCTTATACGCCCCGCCGGGCGCCGCCCCCTGGCGAAAGAAGTGGGCGCCGTACCGCCGGGCCTCCAACCCCATCGCCAAAGCCTCCGCGTGGTAGGTGAGGGCCGGGTAGCCCTTCACGCCGTCCCACCCGAACCCCGGCACGTGCAGGACGTTCTCGGCCGCCAGCGTCACGTCCGTCCCGTCCGGCCCCCGTGTCGTGTACCACAGCCGCCGCCCGTCGCGGGAGACGTGCGGCCCGGTCCGGTCCGGCAGCAACGGCCACAGGGCCCGGGGCTGTCCCGCCCCGCCCCGCTCGATCTCGGCGTACCCGTTCCCCCAGGTCAGGACGTGGGCCTGGATCGTCTCCCGGAAGACCTGGGCGGTCATGTAGGGGTTGGGCCGGTCGTGGACCAGCCGCTGCAGCGGCGACTCGCTCGCCCGCCGCCGGCCTCCGTCCCGCTCGCGGACGTAGACGTGCAGCGGCAGCATGCCCACGCCGCCGGCGATAATGTTCACCGCCGCCCAGTAAGGCGTGTACGAGAGAGCGTCCTTGTGGGTCACCTCCCGGCCCGTGGCCGTCTTCAGGCCCCGGCCGAAGAGTTTCTCCACCCAATACTCCGGCGAGCGCGGATGCGCCCGCCCCTCCAGCGCCCGGACGATCATCATCTCCCCTCCCGCCTCCAGAGATCCAGGATTTCGGTCATGGCCGCATCCAGCCAGAGACCCAGACCCGCCGCCGCCAGGCCCGCCCCCGGATGCCACAGCCACGCGAGGCCCGCCCCCACCAGCGCGAGGCCCGCCAGCGGCACAATCAGCCGGATCATGCCTCGCCCTCCTCCCCGCCGGCGTCGGGAAAATCGGCGTCCCAGCGGACGGCCTGACCCTCCAGGGCGTCCTTCATCGCCGCCACCTGTTTGCGGCTGTCCACCAGACTCTTGAGGATGGCCGACTGCCGAGCCTTCGCGCCCCGCTCGAACCGGTCCTTCGCCGCCAACAGCGCCGCCACGTCCGCCTGGAGCTTGCGGATCTCGGCGTCGATCTTTCGAACCAGACCCACCATCGATCGGCCGCGCGGCGATCCCGTCCGCCGGCGTCCTTTCCGCGCGGGCACCTCGCCCCGCCGCCAGGCTTTGGCCGCCTCCGGCCGGACCGTGCATCGCCCCTTGTGCCGGGCCTCCTTCACGCAACCCGTCCCGTCCGGCCCGTCCTTCTTCGTGCATCGCGGCATAGTAGCCTCCGCCTAAACCCGCAGCACACCCCGCCTCTCGTACACGCTCTCCAGCCGCCCCTCGTCGGTCACCATCGCCCGCCCCAGGGCCATCACCGCCGCCACTATCCCGTCGATTCGCTCGCTCGAGCGCTTCTTGGACGGTTTCAGATTCTCCGCCGCGTCCTCCTCGGTCGCGGCGTTCCGCACACACCACCGCATCACGGGATGGCCGTCGTGGCCGATCCGCCGGGCCACCACCAGCGTCTCCAGCTCTTTCGACGGCGCGCTCATTGAGGCGTACCCCTGGCCGAACGGGACCATCGTGAAGCCGTCCGCCTCCAAATCCCCCATCAACTGCGTCGCGTTCCAGCGGTCGATGGCGATCTCGACGATCCGGTAGGTCTCGCCGAGCTCGCCGATCCGCGCCCGCACGCGGCCGTAGTCCACCACGGGGCCCGGCGTGAGGTGGATGTATCCCTGCTGTCCCCACGTCCGATACGGCACCTTGTCCCGATCCTCCCGCTCCGGTGCCCGCTCGCCCGGCACCCAGAACTCCGGCACGAGCCACCACGGCTCGCCCTCCGCCTTCGGCGGGAAGAGCAGGACGAAGGCCGTCAGGTCCGTCGTCGAAGAGAGGTCGAGACCGGCAAAACACGGCCGCCCCGCAAGGTCCGGCAGGCGCTCGACCGCCCCCGCGTCCCAGTCCTCCAGCCGCAGCCACCGTTCCGCCTGTTCGGTCCAGATGTTCAAGCGCCGCCGTTTGAAGGCGTTCTCCTTCCGCGGCGAGGCCCGGGCCTCGGCGCAGTCGGCCGCCATCGACGCCTCCGTGATGGTGACCCCCAGACTCGGATTCACCCGCCGCCAGGTCTCGGCCCGGGTCCAGTCGTCCTCCTCCGGATCCGCCCCGTAGAGGACCGGCAGAAAGGACGGGTCCTCGATCACGCCCTCGGCCACCTGCTCGGCGTACTCGTGCTGTTCCCAGCAGATCGTCTCCCGGTCCCACCCCGCCGTCGTGATCGCCACGATCATCGGCTGCCGGCGGGCGGCGATGCCGTAGCGGAGGGTATCCCAAAGGCGCCGCGTCCGCTGGGCGTGGAGCTCGTCGAAGAGCAGCCCATGGATGTTCAGGCCCTCCTTGGTCGGCGTGTCGGCCGAGAGGGCCTTGTAGAACGACTGGGTGAGCGGCCAGGCGATGGTCTTGGTCGACCGCCGGACGATGGCCCGACCCCCGAGGTGCGGGCTCGCCTCGGTCATGTTCGCCGCCTCGTCGTAGATCAGACCCGCCTGGTCCCGGTCGGCCGCCGCCGAATAGACCTCCGCCCCCGGTTCCCCGTCCGCCGCGAGCAGATACAGGGCGATGCCGGCACACAGGGTGGACTTGCCGTTCTTCTTGGGCACTTCCACGTAGGCCTGCCGGTAGCGCCGGAGGCCGTCCGGCCGCCGCCAGCCGAACAGCGGGCCGACGACCTCCCGCCACTGCCAGTCCAGCAGTTCGAACGGCTGCCCCGCCCACTGGCCCTTGGAGTGGCGGAGAAACTGGACGAAAAACTGGCGCACGTGCTCGGCGGCCTTGAGGTCGAACGTGTAGCCGGCCGCCACGGCCCGCTCGTCCCGCTCGCTGCGGACCCACTCCCGCCGCCACGACGGCCGCCGGCTCTTCCGCCGTCGCCGCTTGCCCTTCGCCTTTTGCCGCTTCCGCGTTTTCGTGGCGGGGGTCATCGGTTTCTTGCCGCCGCGATCTGGGCAAAGGTTTTCTTGGTCCCGTCCAGCTTGGCCTTCGTGCCCGCAAAATACTGCCACCGGCGCACCGCAACGTCACAGAGGAGAGGGTCTACCTCGATAGCCCGGCAGGTCCTGCCCGTCTGTTCGGCGGCCACGATCGAGGTTCCGCCTCCGGCACAAGGGTCGAGGACCGCACCGTCGCTCTTGCCCGGAAAAGATGCCATGATGGCGCAGACAAACTTCAATGGTTTGCGATGGGGATTTTCAGGAGAATGGCGCAGAGTATGAGAAATGACCGAAAACCCCCTCCCGTCCTCAGTTCGCTCCACGCCCGACAGGCGTAAAGCGTCTGGATCGTAGACGCGTTTTTGCTTTGGCCGGACCAAGACGTGCGCCGTCACGTACACGCAGCATGGCATATTGTCCAGGGCGTTGCCTTGGGCCGATCCCGTAGCGACTATTTCGAAACCTTTCCAGCCGGCAAGCGGCCCGGCTCCCAACCACGTGTACAACTGCGTTCCTCGGCCCATCACCGCGACGTGATTTACGGACGGAGGTATCGCCCACGCCGAATAATCCGCCTCAAACGGCGGATCAAATAGCATGGAGTTCAACGGGGGTTTGTTTGGCAATCGATCGATCGTCTCCGACTTCGTCGAATCGCCGCACAGAAGCCTATGACGGCCAAGACGCCACAGATCCCCGGATGGGGACGTGCAGGCGTCGGGCGGCTCCTGTTCGTCAAATCCGTCCTTATCCGGCCCGCCGCCGGCAGCGCGTTCGGCCAGCAGATCGCCCAGATCGCCGAAACCGGAAACGTCGACCTGCTCCAAGAGATCCGCCAGCGCCTCGGAGTCGGTCGCCGTCAACTCCCCCAGCGGGTCGAGTGTTGCCAATATCTTTCTTTCCGTCGCCTCGTCCCACGATCCCACCAGCACCGGCACCTCCGTGGCGGGGTTTAGCCGCTTGGCCACGGCCTTGCGGGCGTGGCCATCGACGAGCCGCCCCAACTCCTCGTTATAGACCAGAGCACCCGCCCAGCCGACCTCCTGTAGCAGCATCGCCAGATCTTCCTGCTGTCCCTCCGGGTGCCGGCGCCAGTTTCGCGGGTTGTCGGCCAAGTCGCCCGCCAGCCGCCACTCCAGCCGCAGCGGCCGCGCCGGTTTTGTCTTTCGCTTGCGGCGTCCGTTCCGTTTCTTGCGCGTTTTCCTCTTTGCCGCCAATCTTTTCTCCCGGCCTACGCGCTTCGCCCTTCCCGCAGGAACGCCTCGAACGGATCGTCCGCCTCCTGCCGGGCCGGCACGATCCGGGCCCGGGCCGACGGCGACAGGCCGAACTCCGAACCGAACTGTCGGATCTGCTCCGCCGCCCGGTTTCGCACGTGCACCGCCGGGTGTTCTTGGACAAACCCCTTCGGCGTCTTGATGAACATCTTCCCCGCCGCCAGCGTCCGCTGGGCCCAGCGGTAGTCCGCCACCGCCTGGCAGAAGGCGGAGAAGGCATCGTAGTCCACGACCGTCAGGAGCCCCAACCGGTGCAGCTCCGCCCCCACGCGATACCACACCTCGGCCGCCTCCCCCGTCGCCCCCACCTCCTGGGCGAGGGCCGCGGCTGCCCGCTCCGCCTCCGCCCGCGTCCGGGCCTGCCGGGGACCCTTCTTGCCCGGCACCGTCAGGACCTCCTCAACCTCCTCGCCCTGCGCCTCCCACACCCCGATCCACCGCGAGATGTCGCGCTCCACCCGCACCGCCGCCCGCGCCGCCAGCCATTCCGGCGGCGGCGGCAGCTCCGGCTCCGATCGCGGCTGCGGCTCCCGCTTCGCCAGCGGCCGCTTCCCGGGATTCCCCTGCAACCGCTTCAGCACCGTCGGTGTCGGCTTCCGCCCTTTCACGGTAGCCCGTCCTCCTCGCCGGCCAGGTCCGCCTCGATCAACTCACCCCGCCACCGAACCAGGCGGGCCACCGCTTCCTCCACCACGGCGATGCCATCCCCCGGTGCAAGACCCCGCACGTACTCATCGTACCATTCCCCCAGCGCCTCGGCCGCCATCTCCCGATAGGCCCCGCTACCTGCCAT
>JAWODB010000018.1:0-12883 GCA_046483505.1 Phycisphaerae bacterium | reverse complement strand
GACGAACCCGGCCGTGTGCGTGGCTATGCCTGAGAGGGCCTGGACGAAGTTCAGCAGCGTCCGCTCCACGGTCAGCAGCGGCCGGACGGGGCCCGAGATGCGGCACAGGACGTCGCCGCGGGCCACGCGCGCGCCGTCGTCCACGGCGCGGCCGACGGCGAGGCGGCCGTCCACGCGGTGGCAGACGGCCTGGACGAACGCCAGGCCCGCCACGGTGCCGGCGTCCCTGGCGACCATCTCGGCCTCGGCGCCGGTCTCGATGTCGATGAGGACGTCGCTCGTGAGGTCGCCGGGGCCGATGTCCTCGTCCAGGGCGAGCGTCAGAAGCGGCTGGAGGCTTTCCAGGGCGCGGGTGCGCAGTCGGTCGAGGGGGATCATGCTAAGAGGCCTTTTCGGTTTCATGGAGGAGCTCCCGGACGCGGTCGCGGAGTTCGGCGGCCCGTTCGAAATCGAGCCGCTCGGCCGCCCGGTGCATCTCGGATTCGAGTTCGCGGACGAGTTCGGTCCGGGCGAAGTCGTGCTTGCTGAGTCGGACGGCCTCGCGGGCGGTGCGTCGGCCCTGGATCTGGGCCTCGATGCCCTCGCGGATGGCCTTGCGGATGGTCTGCGGCGTGATGCCGTGCTCGCGGTTGAACGCCAGTTGCTTCTCGCGGCGGCGGCGGGTCTCGTCGATCGCTCGCTCCATGCTGCCGGTCACGGTGTCGGCGTACAGGATGACCTCGGCGGAAGCGTGGCGGGCGCAGCGGCCGATCGTCTGGAGCAGGCTCGTCTCGGACCGCAGGAACCCCTCGCGGTCGGCGTCGAGGATGCAGACGAGGCTGACCTCCGGCAAATCGAGCCCCTCGCGAAGCAGGTTGATGCCGACGACGACGTCGAAGGTGCCGGCCCGGAGGTCGCGGAGGATGTCGCTGCGGTCGAAGATTTCGACCTCGCTGTGCAGGTACTCGCACTTGACGCCCTCGCGGCGGAAATACTCCGAGAGGTCCTCCGCCAGGCGTTTCGTGAGGGTCGTCACGAGGGTCCGCTCGCCGCGCGCCGCCCGCGTCTTCACCTCGCCCAGACAGTGGCGGACCTGGTCGGTGGCCGGCTCCACGCGGATGGCCGGGTCCACCAGGCCCGTGGGCCGGATGACCATCTCCACGACCTCGCCGCCGGAACGCTCCACCTCCCACTCGGCGGGCGTGGCGGAGACGCAGATGACCTGCGTCGCCAGGCCGTCCCACTCCTCGAACGTCAGCGGACGGTTGTCCAGGGCCGAGGGCAGGCGGAACCCGTGTTCGACGAGGGTTTCCTTGCGGCTGCGGTCGCCGGCGTACATGGCCCGGATCTGCGGGATCGTAACGTGGCTCTCGTCGGCGAACATCAGGAAATCGTCCGGGAAGTAATCGATGAGGCAGTACGGCCGCTCGCCCGGCGCCCGGCCGGAGAGGTGCCGGCTGTAGTTCTCGATGCCCGAGCAGTAGCCGACCTCGCGGAGCATCTCGAGGTCGTACTTGGTGCGGGCCTCCAGGCGCTGGGCCTCCAGGAGTTTGCCCTGGTTCCGCAGTTCCGTCAGGCGCGCGGTGAGTTCCTCCTCGATGCCGATGCAGGCCCGTTCGATGCGGTCCTCCGGCAGGACGAAGTGCTTGGCGGGATAGATGAACGTCTGGTCCTCGGAGCCGAGGATCTCGCCGGTGGTCGGATTGATGAGGGCGAGGCGGTCGACCTCGTCGCCGAAGAACTCGACGCGGTACGCGAACTCCTCGTAGGCGGGCTGGACGTCGACGCAGTCGCCCCGCACGCGGAACGTGCCGCGCCCGAAATCGATGTCGTTCCGCTCGTACTGGAGGTCCACGAGGCGGCGAAGGAGGTCGTCGCGTTCCATCCGGCGGCCGACCTCCAGCGGCACGACCATCCGCTCGTACTCCTCCGGGTCGCCCAGGCCGTAGATGCACGAGACGCTCGCCACGATGATGACGTCCCGCCGGTGCATGAGGGCGCTGGTGGCCTGGAGACGGAGCCGGTCGATGTCGTCGTTGATGGAGGCGTCCTTCTCGATGTAGATGTCGCGGGCGGGGATGTACGCCTCCGGCTGGTAGTAATCGTAGTACGAGACGAAGTACGCGACCGCCGCCCCGGGGAAGAACTCCCGGAACTCCCCGTACAACTGGGCGGCCAGCGTCTTGTTGTGGCTGATGACCAGCGTCGGCCGCTGGACCCGCTGGATGACCTCGGCCATGGCGAACGTCTTGCCGGAGCCGGTCACGCCGAGGAGGGTCTGGTACGGGCGGCCCTCCTCCAGGCCGCGGACGAGCGCATCGATGGCCTGGGGCTGGTCGCCCCTGGGTTCGAATTCCGATACCAGGTCGAACGTGGCCATGGGCGGTCCCGTGGCGATGCAGGTGTTTCGCGGACCCTCTGAATCGGGTTATCTTACCATCCGGGAGGCCGACCGACAACGCCTCGGCGGCGCGCCACCCCTATGGGCGCAGAGTGAGGCGTTTCGCCTGTCGGGCGCACCGTCGCGCCAGGTTGAGGCGGCGACGGCTTGTGAGGGCGGAGCCAGGAGGCGGAGCCCCAAGGTCGCCGGTTTTCACGCGCCGCGTAAGCGCGGCCGCTAAATGTGCTTCCACCGCGCGTGTTGAGCCGGCGACGGTACGTCGCCGGTCGCTCCTGGCACGTGGGAACGTGTTCTCGCTTCGCCGCGACCTGCGGGGCTACGCCTTGCGTCTGCGCCCGCGCGGGCGGTCGCCGGCTCAACGGTTGCCTGGGCTGAGCCTGTATCGATATTCTGAGAAAACGCGATTTGGCCCGAACCCCGAAAATGGCGGTTTTCGGCTCCCCGATCGTGGATTCTGACGCGTGAGGGGCGATTCGGGGGTCGAATGTTAAAATGGGTAAGGCGAAACGCGCGACTTTTGCCCCACTTTTTTCGGAAACGCGCGAAAACGCGCCGGAAATGACCCGGTTTTTTCGGCTTTTTGATCCACCATCAAGGAGACTCCATATGAATTAAAAGCGCGATGAGGCCCGGCACTCGGCATCAGGGATTCGGCATCAGCAACGGCGGAACGGCAGGAAACAGGCTGCCCAATGCGGAATGCGGAGTGCGGAATGCGGAGTGCGGAGTGCGGAATGAACGGCAAACGGCAACGACCACGGCAACGGCGCGAGCCTCGGGGCGGCGTCGAGACATCCGGAAACGCCCGGGTTCGCCGGCCCGCTCGCGGGCCGCGCGCCTCGCGGCTCGCGCTTCGTCGCTTGCGGCTTCCTGCCCGGCACAGCGCACGGCCGGGCAAGACCGGCCGTGGCACAAGCGGCATGTAGCCCGCGCCTCGCGGCTCGCGGCTCACCCAACGGCAAAGCGGCGGCAGGCCGCCGCACGCCAAAGAACGGCGCGGGCCGGCGTCCTACGGGGGCTCCAGCATCTCGACCGGCTCGCCGGGGGCGTCGGGGTCGCCGACGAAGAGGTGCCGCCGGAGACGGGCGAGCGTCTTCTCGCCGATGCCCCGGACGGCCGTCAGGTCCTCCAGGGCATCGAACCGGCCGCCGCGGGCGTCCCGTTCCGCCACGATCCGCCTGGCGAGCGTCTCGCCGAGGCCCGGCACGAGGGCCAGCGTGACCCAGTCCGCCGCATTCACGTCAACGCGGTACGTCGGCGGCGCCTCCGGGACGGCCTCCAGCGGCTCCCGGCCGAGTCGCCAGTACGAGCCGGCCCGCCAGGCGGCCCCCGCCACGACCGCCAGCGCGAGCACGAGCAGGGCCACCTGCTCGGCCCGCTCGATGAGCGGCGTGCGGCGGCCGGGAGGCGTGGAAGCGGGCTCGGTCATAATGGGATTATGCGGCATGCGAGGGGCTGGAGCAAGCGGGCGTCTGCTGCCGGGGCCGAGGTCTTCGATCGCGCCGCTGTTCGAGCCCGCTGCGGAAGCAGCGGGTCATCGTTATCCGGCATGGCACGTGCCAGGTAGATGGAGATGACCGGCCGCTCCCGGCTTCGCCCTTCGGGCTACGCCGGACAAGCACGCGGCCGGGTCGAACGGCGCACGGCCGGACAAGGCCGGCCGTGGCACCTGGCGCGCGCGGCGGGTACGGAGACCCGCCGCGCTCGGGACAGGCTCCGACCCGCCGCGCTCGGGCCTGCCTCACTCCGGCCAGACGACGTTGGCGTCGCTGTTGCCGACGGGCCCGCCGCCGGGCCAGATCTCCTGCCGCACGGCCGCCAGACGCTGGTAGGCGATCTTCGGCTTGCCGTCGGCCCGCATCAGCCCGCCGTGCGGGAAGTAGTGCGAGTCGGCGTCGCTGAAGTCGCGCCACGAGATGGCCCGCACGAACGGTTTCGAGATGGCGACCCGGTAGAACGCGTCGATCCAGTCCGACTGGACGACCTCGTCCCAGGGTTTCCGCCAGACGCCGGCCACCTCGGCCCCGGTGTCGGCGTCGCCGACGGCGGCCTGGGGGTCGGGGTCGGTGGCGCTCGGCACGCCGCACGCCGTCACGTGGACGGGCTTGCCGAGGCCGCCGAAACGGTCCAACTGGTTCGAGACGGCCAGCATGTCGCGGACGGCGTAGCCGAGGTCGTCGGCGCCGAAGAAGAACTCCAGGCCGACGGCGTCGAACGCCACGCCGGCGTTCATGCACATTTCGGCATAGTGGTACGGCCAGATGGAGCGCTGGTTCGTGGCGTAGTACTCGCCCCACGGGAAGACCAGGTTCAGCATCACCGTGGCCGACGGGTCCGTCCGCTTGACGGCGTGGACGCAGATGCGGCTCATCTCGATGATCCGGTCCAGCGAGAAGTTCATACAGTTCTCGACGTGCAGGCCGGTCACGGCGTCCCAGTGGTCGATGCGGCCGCGGTACCGCTGCACGCACCGTTCGACGTGGTCGAAGACGAGGTCGCGGACGGTCTCGAAATCGTTCTCCCAGATCCAGACCCAGTCGGGCAGCGCCGTGTCGGTGAACCGGACGGGCGAGGCGCCCTTGATGACGATGCCGGTCCCCTCGAGCCACTCGACGCACGCGTCGTGCCAGTCCCACTGGTACTCCTGCTCGCGGGGCTCGATGGTCTTCCACGTGAACGGGAGGCTGGCGTAGTTGAAGGTCTTGCCGAAGTGCCGGCGGGGCTCGTCGGAGGCGTCGGCGAGGTCCCAGTGGCAGCCGAAGTCGACGGTGGGCAGGCCGCCCTCCCGCCGGCGGATGGCGACGCCCTGGCGGGCGTCCTCGCCGGCCATCGTCTCGCCCAGGGTGACGGCCCGGGCGAGGGCCTCCTCCGAGAGGTCGCTCGCCGCCCGGACCGTCCCGCGGACCGTCTGGGCCTTGGCCAGCAGCAGGCGGATCTCCTGGAACTCCTCCTCCACCCGGGGCGTCGGGCCCCCGAAGACGTATCCCCAATCGTCGCGCTTCCGCCAGACGTCGGCGATCCGGCCGCGCGCCAGTTCCAGCGTCAGGAGGTACGGCTCCTCGGCGTCCTGGAGCAGCGCGGTCCGCAGCATGAGGCGCGACCCGACGCGGACGGTCCAGAACAGGTTCAGCGCCGCCAGCCCCTGGCCGGACCGGTCGCAGAAGAGGCGGCCGATCTCGGCGTTGTACCGGAAGCGGGCGCGGACGGGCTGCCCTTCCTGGCTCGTCAGGTACATGCGGTCCAGGTCGAGGTCGGCGGGCGGTTGGCCGTCGACGAGTACGTCGAATGCTAACACGGGCGGGCTTTCCGTTGCAGGTGCGGCCGCGGCGGGCCGCGGCGGATTCTCGATACCCCTCGCAGCGGCGATTATAGGGGCCGGCCGCCGGGCCTCAACGGAAATCCGGAACGGCCCCGCCCCGCCGACAAAACCGAATAACGCTTGACGCCGCCGCAATGCCCCGGCTAAAACGTGCCCGGGGAGCACCGCATGCGGGACGTGCCATGACCACCGTCGTCCGCGAAACCAAACTCCCGGGCCTCGACGTCCGGCGCGGCAAGGTCCGCGACATCTACGACCTGGGCGAGCACCTGCTCATCGTCGCGACCGACCGCATCAGCGCCTACGACGTCGTCATGCCGACGGGCATTCCCGACAAGGGCCGCATCCTCACCGGCCTCAGCCTGTGGTGGTTCGACTTCCTCTCGGACGTGACGGCCAACCACCTGGTGACGGCCGAGGTGGAGGAGATGCCGGCGGAACTGCACGGCCACGCCGACGCCCTCGAAGGCCGCAGCATGCTCTGCCGCAAGGCCGCAGTCTACCCCGTCGAGTGCGTCGTCCGCGGCTACCTGGCCGGCTCCGGCTGGCGGGAGTACCGCGAACGGGGCACGGTGTGCGGCATCGATTTGCCGGAGGGCCTGCGGCAGTGCGACGCGCTGCCGGAGCCGCTCTTCACGCCGGCCACGAAGGCCGAGTCGGGCCACGACGAGAACATCTCGCCGGAGCGGGCGGGCGCGATCGTCGGCGACGACGTCGCCGCCACCCTCCGCGACCGCAGCATCGCCCTGTACCAAAAGGCGGCCGACTACGCCCGGGAGCGCGGCATCCTGATCGCCGACACGAAGTTCGAGTGGGGCCGGGCCGGCGACGAGATCATCCTCATCGACGAGGTCCTGACGCCGGACTCCTCCCGCTTCTGGCCGGCCGACGACTACGAGCCCGGCCGCGACCAGGCGAGTTTCGACAAGCAGTTCGTCCGCAACTATCTCGATACGCTCGACTGGGACAAGACGCCGCCCGGCCCGGACCTGCCCGACGACATCGTCGCCCGGACCCGCAAGAAGTACGTGGAGGCGTACGAGCGGCTGACCGGGCAGACGTTCGCGTAGGGGCCGTTCGAGCTGAGCCGTTCGAGCAGGCTGCCGTTCGAGCCCGCCGCGGGAGCGGCGGGTTATCGACGTCTGCCGTGGCACGTGCCACCGCCGATGAAGATACCCGGCTGCTTCCGCAGCCGGCTCGAACGACGGGCGCGCCCAGGCGTTCGTCCGGCTCAAACGGCAACGCGCCCGACCTTGCACGAGGCTCCCATGGCCGAACTCCTTGTCCGAACCGCCGGCGAATCGCACGGCCCGGCCGTCCTGGCCCTCATCGAGGACTTCCCGGCCGGCGTGCCCGTCGACACCGGCCGCATCGACGCCGACCTCGCGCGCCGCCAGGGCGGGTACGGGCGCGGCGGCCGGCAGAGAATCGAGTCCGACCGCGTCGAGGTCCTCGCGGGGGTCCGCGGCGGCCGGACCATGCCCGGTCCCGTCGTTCTCCTCGTCCGGAACCGCGACGCGCGGTTGGAGGAGGCCCCGGCCGTCACCCGGCCCCGTCCCGGCCACGCCGACCTGGCGGGGGCCCTGAAGTACCTCGACCCGGACGTGCGGAACGTCCTGGAGCGTGCCAGCGCCCGCGAGACGGCCGGCCGCGTCGCCGCCGGCGGCCTCGCCAAGGCCCTCCTGGCCGAATTCGGCGTCCGCGTCGCCGCCTGGGTCACCCGCATCGGCCCCGCGGCCGCACCGGACGACGTGCCCGCCGACCTGGAGGCGTGCGTCGCGCGGCGCGACGCCAGCGAGGTGTACTGCCCGGACGCCGACGCGTCGGCGGCCATGAAGGCCGCCATCGACGAGGCCCGCCAGGCCGGCGACACCCTCGGCGGCCGCATCCGCTGCGTGGCGACCGGCGTCCCGCCCGGCCTCGGCAGCCACACGCAATGGACGCGGAAACTGGACGGCCGCCTCGCCCGGGCCGTCATGAGCATCCAGGCCATCAAGGGTGTGGAGATCGGCCTCGGCTTCGGCGTGGCCGAACGGCCGGGCAGCCAGGTGCACGATGCCATCGCCCTGGACGAGAGCCTGCGCGACGGCCCGTCGGCGGGCTTCGTCCGTCCGACGAACCGGGCGGGCGGGCTGGAGGGCGGTATGACCAGCGGGGCCCCGCTTGTCCTCTCGGCCGCCATGAAACCGATTTCGACGCTCAAGGCGCCGCTCGCGTCCGTGGACCTGGCCACGCGGCAGCCCGAGGAGGCGGCGTACGAACGGAGCGACGTCTGCGCCGTGCCCGCGGCCAGCGTGGTCGTGGAGGCGGTGGTGGCCACGGAACTCGCCGCCGCCATGGTCGACCGGTTCGGCGGCGACTCCCTCGCCCAGATGCAGGCCGCATACGAGGCGTGGCACAAGAAGGCGCGGGACCTGTAGCAACGCACCGCCACCTCGTGCGCGGCGGGTCTCCGCACCCGCCGCGCTGGCGCGAAACCGCCAGCGGGTGCGCGGTGGGTACGGAGACCCACCGCGCTCACTCGCATCCACAGCACCGTCGCCATCGAGATCGCATGCCCCTTCGAAAGAAACACGTCCGCCGGGTCCTGTTCGCCGTGGCGATGGCCGCCGGCCTGGGCGTCCCCGCCGGCCTCATCGTCTACGGCGTACACGTGCGCGGCGGGGCGTACGGGCGGGCCGTGGAGGCGGCCCTGGCCTCCCGCCTGCGGTGCGAGGCCGCCGTCCGCGGCGCCCGTCCGACGGGCCTCGCCACCGCCGCCGCCGATGCGGTCCACCTGGAATGGACGGCCGCCGGCGGCCGCCTGACCCTCGACCTGGAGGACGTGGAGGCGATCCGCAACCCGGACGGCACCTCGTGGACCGTCCAGGCGACGGGCGGCCGGCTCGCCCTGGCGGGCGACGACCCGGCGGCCACGCTGGAGGCGATCAACCAGCGGCTCGTCCAGGTCGAT
The DNA here is from genome assembly GCA_046483505.1 of Phycisphaerae bacterium. Lineage (GTDB taxonomy): Bacteria > Planctomycetota > Phycisphaerae > FEN-1346 > FEN-1346 > BS750m-G62. The sequence goes on along the minus strand of JAWODB010000018.1, from coordinate 4,231 downwards.
GCGGCCCTGCCCGTCACCTACCTGTACGTGCAGCGGCTGGGGCTGGCGCTGGTCCTGGAGCCGCTGCGGGTGGAGGCCGAGACGCGGCTGGCGCTCTTTCCAGATGGCGACCGCTTGGAGGTTCACCTGCTCGACCCTGACCTCCTGCATCGCAAAATGACAGAGCCCGATTTCGACGCCCTCCGGCCGCTGGCCGTGATGCACCTCGCGCCCACGGATGCAGGCGGCGTCTTCGCCGGCCTGCACGCGGACCTGAAGGACCTGCCCGCCGACGCCCTTCGTCGGGCCCTCGGCCTCGGCACGGCCTCCGGCAAGACCCGGGGCACCGCCGACGTCACCGTGAACTGGCACTGGCCGGACGCCGACGCAGACGCGGCGACCGTCTCGGCGACCGTCCGGGACCTGGACCTGGCGTCATGGACGGCGGCGGCGCCCGGCGGCCCGGTCGAGGGCACCGCCGACCTCGCCGTCCGGTACCGTCGCGACGGCGCGGGCGACAAGGCCGTGGCCGTCCGGCTCCAGGCCGCCGACGCCACCGTCACGGGCGAGACGCTCCGGTGGCTGGACGGCCTCGGCTGGCCGGTGGGCGTGCCGGGCGCGGCCCCGGAGGGACGCGTGCCGCTGGAGCACGTCGGCGTCGGCCTGACCGTGGCGGACGGCCGCGGGCAGTTCGTCGGCGCGGCGGACCGCTGGGGCGGTATCCCGCTGGCCACGGTCCGGCTGCTCGGCTGCGAGGTGCCGGTGCTGCGGGCGGCGTCCGGACCGTTCGACGCGGCGGGGCTCTGGGCCGCCCTCAAGAACGCGCTCGCCGGCGAGACGGACGAGCGCGAGGGTCCCTCGCCCCCGGCGTACGCCCGCGCCGGCGCCGGTGGCGGCGTTCAAGTCCGGGTGAATACGGGCGGCCCGGAAGGCGTCGAAAATGGCGAAATGTTAAACTAGGAGGCTTGGCAAAACAGGCGAAGCGTTTTGCGGAAAACGGCGCCCGAAAAAACTTCTCAGAACTTCGCCCGCCGCAAGCCGTAGTGCTCGTAACGCCTTTCAAAACAAGGGCTTACGCAAACTACCCTCGATTCCTCCCCGCCTCAAGGCCGGTCCCCCAGACGCCGATAGGATGAGTGAAGCCGAACGGAAAACCGAAGCCGCAGGGAGCACCAAACCAAGGGGGTGCGACCGGGCAACGACGAATCGACCCACGCCTCGACGGACCTGGCCGCCGCAGCAACAGGCAGGAGCATCCGATGGCAAGCCACGAACGCGAACTGATGAAACAGAACGTGCAGGGGGACTTGGCGTACGGCCAGGTCCAGCCGCCGCCGCTGACCGAGCCGCCGGACATGGCCGAAACCCTCCGGCTTCTCGACAGGATCAGCCGCATGCCCGACATCCGCTTCGAGAAGGTGCAGGAGATGCGGACCCTGATCGCGCGGGACGCACTGGAAACACCCGAGCGGATCGACGGCACGGTCCGTCGTCTGATGGAGGAACTCGGGCTGTAGCCGCGTCGGCTGCACGCCCCCAGCAGCAGGAGGTCGAATCGCAGACGTTGGCAGTCGGGCAGGGAGCCGGGACGGCGCGGGGCCGACCCGGCTCCGATTTTTGCGCCCCCGCCGCGCGGCGGGATTTCAACCTCTCAGGCGAGTACCTTCGGGAGAGCCGGAACTGGCTCCAGAGGCCGACATGCAACGGCACGCCGTTCTCTGCAACCTCGCGGCAGTCTTGCTCGCGGTTGGGCCTGCGGTGGACACGGCCGGCGACCCCGGCAACCTGGAAGGAGAGGCCGCCCTCTCCGCCACGCCGCAAGCCCTGCGAAACCGCCTTGCCCCTATCTCTCACGAGCAGGCGGCGTTCAGCGGACAGGACGCGTTTGCGGTCCGGCGTCTCATTCGGCGCGAACTCGGCCGGGGGCCGGAGGGGCTGAGTCTCCTGCTCTCGGTCTTCTTCCCGGAGAGCGTCCCGCCGCTGGAGCCGAAGACGGTGGAGCGGCTGCTCGGCGACGTCCGCTCCGACGACCCGTCGCGATGGCGTGCGGCGGCGGTCCGCCTCTACGAGGCCGGGCCGAAACTGAAAGGTCGGCTGGAGACCCTCCTGCCGAAGGTTCGCCCGTCCACACGGATGCTCCTGTGGGGCCTTCTGTGGCGGTGGGACCGGCCGCCGCGGCCGGTCGAGACCTATCGCGTCCTGATGGCCGACCAACTGGAGGACCTGGACGACCCGGCCCTGCTGACGTCCCTGGCCCGTCACGTGGCAGCGGCCCTCGCGTGGGACGGCCGGGACCACAGCCTTCTGCTGATCACCGTCCTGGAACACCTCGCGACGGAGGCGGACGCGGCGTGGAGCGAACCGTTCGTCCCGCTCCTGGCGGACCTCCCGGAAGACGACGCCCGGTACCTGGTGGACCAGGTGGGCCGGCGGCGACCGAACCGCCATTTTCCGCCGCTGCTGCTCCGAGCGCTGCGGCACGAGCGGCCGGCCGTGGTCGAGGCGGCGCTCCGCTGGACGCCCAACTGCTGGGACAAGGCCCGGCGGGAGGAGGTGCGTCAGGCCGTTCTCGCCATCTTCCGCGGCCCGAACGAGGATCTGAGATTCGAGGCGGCCCAGCCGCTGCTGCACAACTGGCACGACCCCCGGGCCGCCGCCTACTACATGGCCGAACTTCGCAGCCCGGACCGAAAGCGGGCCCGGCTGGCCCTGCGTCGCCTGGGCATCCCGGAAAACTGGGGCCCCGAACCGTATCCGGGACTGCTGAACGCCCTGGAGCCGTTCCTGACCGCCGACGATTCACCCCTGCGGCGCGGCGCGACCGAAACCCTTGGCGCCTACCGGGGCGAGGAGGTGATCCGCCGGCTCGTCCGGATGCTTAGCGACGAGGCGGAACCGGTCCGCCACGAAGCCGCCGCCCGCCTGCGGACACACCGCGACCGCCCCGTCGTGCGCCACGTGCTGAAGGAGGAAGCCGAGAAGACGACGGACCCGGCCCTCCGCCGGGCCATCCGTAGCGTTCTCGAACGGGTGGACGCCGAAGCCGCACCGCGGAAGCCGTAAGTCTCCCTCCGCCACCATTCGCCCCCGCGCGTTGAGCCGGCGACGGTACGTCGCCGGCCGTTGGGTGCGTCCACACACGTAGCCGGGATGGGCCTCGCCCTCCACGGTGTCCAAACCGCCCACTCGCGGCGACCTGCGGTCGCCGGCTGGGCGGGCGATCCAAGCGAAAGATGGCACAAGAGGTGCCTGGCACCGGCCCGGACCACTTTTTTGGCAACGCAAATCCCGAATAGCAGTATAATAGGATGGCACGGATAAGGTGCCGAGGGGCTTTTTCTGCCCCGAGGACCGCCTCTGTGCCGATGGGGCGCCCGGCGTGCCGCTGCCGGCCCGTCCGGCCGCGGACCGCTGCGCGCCACACACGAGCGGCCGGACCCGGAGGAGGCGAGCCGATGAAACGGCGTGACTTCCTGACCCGCGGCCTGTTTCGCCCGATCGCGACCGTGGCCGGCGGCGGTGCGGGCCTCGAGATGATGCTGGCCGAGGCCTTCGCCGAGCCGCGCACCTGCGGACCGCCTCCCAAGGCGAAGCCGCAGCGCCGGACGGGGGGCGAGTCGCTGCCGCCGCTCCCCCTGCCCGCCACGCCGCTCAGGCGCTCCGAGAAGAAGCGGCAGCCGAGCCCGCCGTCGCTCGTCGGCAAGACCATCCTCGGCGAGGTCAAGTGGGAGGTCCAGGACGGCCAGCGGTTCGCCTACCGCGACTGGATGACCGACCCGAACGACATCAAGAATCTCCTGCGGTGGACGAATCAGCAGTTGCACATCCGTTATCGCCCCGTGGACGCCGACCTCGGCCAGTTCTCGTACAACCCGACGGAACTGCCGATCCTGTACTTCACCGGGCACGACGCCTTCACCGTGCCGGACGCCGCCCTGCCCCGGCTCCGCCGGTTCTGCAACGACGGCGGGACGATCCTGGGCGACGCCTGCTGCGGCATGGACGGCTTCGACGAGGCGTTCCGGGACCTGGCGAAACGGCTGTTCCCGAACCGGCCGCTCGAACCCATCGCGCCGGACCATCCGCTGTACTCCTCGTTCTACCCGATCTCGGCGGTCCAGTACCAGGCCGAGGGCAAGGGCCGGTACCAGGACGCCCCGCCCCTGGAGGCCGTCCACGTCGGATGCCGGGCCGCCATCATCTACACGGGTGGATACGACTGCTCGTGCGGCTGGGACGGGCACACGCACGA
>JAWODB010000268.1:0-5334 GCA_046483505.1 Phycisphaerae bacterium | reverse complement strand
GGTTTTAACGGCCCGGCCGGATGGGAGTATCGGTCATCCCGCGTGCCCGCATCGTAGCACGGGCCGCCGGCGGCGTCCACCGTTTGCGACGGCCGACGGTTGCGTCCCGCCGCGGGACCTGCTATAGACGGGGCAAACGCCCGGCCATGAGCGAAGCCAGTGGCCGGGACCGAACCGCACGCGCCTCGATCGCGGAGGTGCCACGGTTTGCTCGTCAAACCGTGCGTCGCGAGCGGAGAACACGGATTGCAAGCAATCCGTGGCACCCGGCGCCGGCAGCGCGGCGGGTGCGGAGACCCGCCGCGCATACGTGATACGTGCAGAGGACCACCCCATGGCCGAATCCATCGCCGACCTCGAAGCCCGTCTCGACGCCTTCGACCGGGCGGAGCGCGACCGCGCCCTCGACGACCTCCTGGCTCGCGTCCGCAACGGCCGCATCCCCCTGCCCGCCCCGGAGCCGAAGGTCAACCTCCATGCCCACTCGTTCTACTCGTTCAACGCGATGGGGTACTCGCCGACGCACATCGTCTGGCGGGCCCGGCGGGAGGGGCTCCGGGCCGTCGGCCTCGTGGACTTCGACCTCTTCGACGGCGCCGACGAGTTCCACCGGGCCGGCCGCCTGCTCGGCATCCCGACCGTGGCGGGCCTCGAGACGCGGGCGTATATCCCCGAGTTCGCCGACCGCGAGATCAACTCCCCCGGCGAGCCCGGCATCGTCTACCACATGGTGACGGGCGTGGCGGGTTCGAGCATCGAGGACCCGTGGGCCCGCGAGTTCGCCGACATGCTCCGCACCAGCGCCCGCCGGCGGAACGAGTCCGTCGTCGAGCGCGTCAACGCCCACCTCGACCCGGTCGTCCTGGACTACGAAACGGACGTGCTGCCGCTCTCCCCGTCCGGCACGCCGACGGAGCGGCACCTGTGCGTCGCCTACGAGCGAAAGGCCGAAGCCGTCTACCCGGACCCCCGCGACCGCGCACGGTTCTGGGCGGACCGGCTCGATACGCCCGCCGACGAGGTGGCCGACCTGCTCGCCGACAGCCGCCGCCTCCAGGCCCTCATCCGCCGCAAAACGATGAAACGCGGCGGCGTGGGGTACCAGGAACCCGGGCCCGACACGTTCCCGATGATGACGGAGGTAAACCGGTTCGCCCTGGCCGTGGGGGCCATTCCGACCGCCACGTGGCTCGACGGCACCCGGCAGGGCGAACAGGACATCGAGGAACTTCTCGACCTGCACCAGGCCGCCGGCTCGGCCGCCCTCAACGTCATCCCGGACCGCAACTGGAACGTGCCCGATCCGGACACGAAGGAGACGAAACTCGCCAACCTGTACGACATCGTCGAGCGCGCCGAGCGGCGGCACCTGCCGCTGGTCGTCGGCACGGAGATGAACGCCCCGGGCCAGCGGTTCGTGGATGCGTTCGACGCGCCGGAACTGGAACCCGTGCGGGAGGCGTTCCTGCACAGTGCCGACGTGCTTCTCGGACACAGCGCGGCGGTCCTCGCCGGCGAACCCGGCTACGCCGACGCGCAGACGAACGCCCGGTTCGATACGGTGGAAGAAAAGAACGCCCATTTCGCCGACCGCGGACGGGCGTGGCGGGAAGAGGTCTTCGGCACAGCCTGAACGACACAGAAACGACATGCCTCACGCAAAGTTTACCCGCCGGAGGCGGGGCGCAAAGCCGCAAAGAAAGGCATCAGCGGAACTGAGTTAAGAACAAGAAACGAAAGGCAGATGCAGAGCACCCGCCCTCCGAGCCCTAGTCGTTTGTTTTGTTGTTATCCTGATTTAACGCCTTTGCCGTTCTTTGCGTCTTTGCGCCCCGCCTCCGGCGGGTAAACTTTGCGTGAGGCCGCCGTTGTCGTTGCCGTGCCTTGCGTGAGCCCTCACGCCCGCCAGGGCCGGGGCCGCTTCTGCGCCCGCTGGATCGCGTCGCGGGCGATGTGGCAATCTTCCTCGACCTGGAAATCGAACATCCCCAGCGCCACCACGTCGGCCCCGTTATCGAACGCGTACCGCAGCCCCTGCCGCGGATGGATCGCCCCTGCCGCCAGCACCTTGAACGCGATCCACGGCTTCTCCACCTGCCGCATCACCTCGATCGTCTCTTCAGGGTTGATGCACCACATGTTGTCATACCAACCGGGGGCGCCGGTCAGCCACGCGAAATCCTTCCGCATCGCCTTCGACGTGGCCGAGGGGTAATCGTCGCGGTGAAAGGTCTTGACGTAGAAGTCGCACGGCACCCGGTGCTTCTCGCACTGGACGACCATCTGGAGGGAGTGCCCGCCCACGCCGACCGGCAGGTCGTGGGCCTTCGCCAGGTCCACCGCCCGTTTGATGAGGTCCACGCGGCCGTGCATCGTCAGCGTGTCGCCGGCCACGCCCCACACGTACAGGGCACAGGCGCCGCTGTCGACCTGCTGCTGGATGTGGCGTTCCAGGTCGCCCTCTTTCTGCTTCTCATCGACCTTGATGTGCGGGATGAACTGCATGTGCCCGCCGAACCGCTCGTTGTACTTGCGGACGTACTGGGCCCCCGTCTCGAAGACCGTGTTGACGCCCTGCGCCTCGGCGATCTTCAGCGTCTCCAGGATCTTGTCCTCGTCCACGTACGCGTCGAAGAGTTGGTTGACGTACCGCAGGTCGCGCGAGTGCATGAATCCGCCGATGAGGTTCCCGCCCACCATGAGGCGGCTGATGCGCGCGTTGCCGATGCGGGCGCGCGGCATCTTCGCCTCGCCCGCCGCCGTCGAGGCCGACGCGACGGCCGACGCCGGCGTGGCCCGCCGCGACGGCGCCCCGCGGACCTCGCTGCATGCGAGCGTCCCGGCGGCCATGCCGAGCGCGCCGGCGGCTCCGAGCGATTTCCCCAGGAAATTGCGGCGGCTGACGGGCTTCGGCGCGGCCATGCGAGTCTCCTTCGTTCGTCGATTCCAGAATGGCTCCCCGGGGCGGGTGGCATGGCCGTCCGCCATCCGAGCCGGCCGCGGGAGCGGACGGACACTGCCTCCCGCCTTGGCCGGGTGGCACGCCGGGCCATACGCCATGCAGGATGACGACGACCCGCTGCTTCCGCAGCGGGCTCCCGGCGGCGCATCCATTTGCACCCCGCCTTCTCCGCTCAAAGACGAGACACGTCGACATTGTACCCGCGGGGCGCCCGTTGCCAAGCCTTCGCCGCTCCACAGGCCGCGCGAAAAGGGCGATGACCTTCCCCCACCCACGTGTTAACACTACAACGCTAACTCGTGCGCGGCGGGTCGGAGCCTGTCCCGAGCGCAGCCGAGGGGTACCCGCCGCGCAGCCCTGGAAAGCCCGTTTCCAGCGCGCGCACATGGCCGACTTAGCGTTGTAGTGTTAAACTCTCCGAGCCACCGACCGTTGCGACGAAAGGAACATGCCGTGATCATCTCGCGCACCTGCCTCGCTTTCGCCCTCGCCGTGGCCGTCTTGCTCGGCGCCCCGGCCCTCGCGGCGGACTGGCCCCAGTGGGGCGGCAGCGAACCCGGCCGCAACATGGTCGCCGCCGAGACCGGTCTGCCCGACTCCTTCGACCCCGGCAAGAAGACACCGCAGGGCGTCGAGCCCGGCTCCGCTGAGCACGTCCGATGGGCCGTCCGACTCGGCTCGCACGTCTACGGCAACGCGACGGTCGCGGACGGCAAGGTGTTCGTCGGCACCGACGACGCGCTGCTGGCCGGCGACGACCGCCTCGAGCGAACCAAGTCCGGCATGGTCAAGTGCCTCGACGAAAAGACCGGCCGCCTCCTCTGGCAACTTCTCACGCCCAAGCGGACCAAATCCCAACTGCCGCCCGGCGCCCATTACGGGCAGCAGAACTGCGGCACGTGCTCCTCGCCCGCCGTCGCCGACGGCCGCGTCTACGTCGTCACCAGCGCCTGCGAGATGGTCTGCTTCGACGCCGACGGCCTCGCCGACGGCAACGACGGGCCCTTCAAGGACGAGGGCCAATACATGGTCCCCCGCGGCAAGAAGCCCGTCGAACTCATCGACACCGACGCCGACATCATCTGGGTCTTCGACATGGTCCGCGAACTGAACGCCTGCCCGCACGACGTGGCCAGTTGCTCCGCCCTCGTCGTGGACGGGTTCGTCTACACGACCACGTCGAACGGCCTGGACGGGCCGCACAAGAAGTGCATCCGGCCGGACGCGCCCAGCCTCATCTGCCTGGACGCCGAAACCGGCCGTCTCGTCGCCTCGGACAATGAGAAGATCGGCCACCGGATGTACCACTGTACATGGTCCCCGCCGTCAATGGGGGTCGTGAACGGCAAGAAACTCATCTTCTTCGGCGGCGGCGACGGCGTCTGCTACGCCTTCGAGGCCGTCACCGAGGCACGCGACGAGCCACTGCACCTCAAGAAGGTCTGGTCCTACGACTGCAACCCGCCGGAGTACAAGTTCTTCGAGGACGGCAAACCCATCCCTTACTACCGCGGCGACAAGCGCAAGAAGTACTCCACGAACAAGAACGACGGCAAATATGTCGGCCCCAGCCAGATCATCTCCACGCCCGTCTTCCACGACGGGCGCGTGTACGTGACCATCGGCCAGGACCCCGCCCACGGGCGCGGGCGGGGCATGCTCCATTGCATCGACCCGACGGGCACCGGCGACATCACCACGTCCGGCCGCATCTGGGCCAACGACGACGTCGAGCGGACGATGGCCTCCGTCGCCGTCGCCGGCGGCCTCTTGTACGTCGTCGACTTCGCCGGCCGCCTCCAGTGCCTGGAGCCCGACACGGGCAAGCGCATCTGGCTGAGGGAACTGAAGGCCGAGACGTGGGCCACGCCGCTCGTGGCCGACGGCAAGGTCTTCGTCGGCACGAAGAGCCACGTGTGCATTCTGAAGGCCGGGCGCGAGCCGGGCGATCCGGTGAAGATCCGCCTCGGCGCGCCCTCCTACGCTACGCCCGTCGCCGCGAACGGCACGCTGTTCGTCGCCTCGCAGAACTACCTGTGGGCGGTCGAGAAAGGCGCGACGATTCAGCCGTGACCTGACGCCTCACGCCAGGAAACGGCAAAGACAAACCGCAAAGGCTGCCTCACGCAAAGCCGCCAAGGCGGCAAAGGCAGGCAACCGGCAGCAGGCCACGACGACGGCTAGAACGTTTTGCGGAAATGCTGTCGCCGATGGGGTGAGTGTGTCGATAGAGAGGGCATGAACATCCCATCGGCCGATACCAGACGACGGGCCTTGGCGGCGTATGAGCGAGGCGGGAAGACCCAGTCGGAGATTGCCGCCGTCTTCGGCATCAGCGTCCGCACGTTTCAGCGATGGCTGCGGGCCTGGCG
>JAWODB010000342.1:0-12182 GCA_046483505.1 Phycisphaerae bacterium | reverse complement strand
TCACCGAACTCGACCCCGCCACCGGCGCGATGCGCGACCTGGAGGCCCCCATGTTCGGCGAGAAGGGCAGCGAGGCGTTCTGGAAACCCGCCCTCGACGGCGCCCGCCGCCTCGTGAAGGAGCGCGGCTGGGACGAGGAGTATCTCCTGCTCGGCCAGGGGTTCGACAGCCGGCCGCTGCCCGAGGCGCTGAGATTCTTCAACCGCATCGCCCCCGGCATGCGCTGGAACGTGTACTCCCACTGGGTGAAGGACCCCGGCCCGAAGGACGGCCGCCTCGTCGTCAACGACGGCCTGCTGGAGGTCGGGTTCCGCGAGGAGGTAGCCGGCGGCGTCCTGCTGGAACTCACATCGAGTTACCCCGATGTGCCGGAGCGCGAGTACTACGTGGCGGGGGGCCATCGGATCGAGGTCCTGACCTGGTCGTCGCCGACGGCGTGGCGGAACCTGCCGACGATGACCGGCACGCTGTGCCGCATCGGTCTCGACTTCTGGCCGGTGGGCCGCCGGCGCGGCCGGCCCAGCGACCTCTTCAACAGTGGCGTGTGCGGCTCCTGGCTGTACAAGTCGAACCCGGTCCGGATGACCGTTCCCGGCCCGGACGGGGCGGTGCCGACGGTCCGCTTCCACATGCTGCGCGAGGGACTCCAGGAGACCGAGGCGCGGATCGCCATCGCCGGGGCCCTTCCCGGCCTCGGCAAGGCCGAGCGGGAGCGGTTCCGCCGACTGCTCGATGAGCGCGAGGTGGCCCGAAAGGTGGCGGCCGCGCTGACCCAGGCGCAAATCAGCCTCGACTGGCTGGGCCTGGCGGCCCGGGAGTTCGCCGCCGCCGCCGAACTGGCCGGCGGGCCGCAGGCGTCCGACTGGGACGCACCGCCGGAGACGAGCCAGTGACGGCACCGCATCCACCTCCGGGCACGCAGGCTCCGGCCGACCGCGGAGGACGGCCCGGCCGTTGGGTGCTGCGCCTGCTGGCCGCGGCACTGGCCGTCTGCCTGGCCCGGCCCGCGCCGGGCATCATCAACCTGCGGTTCACGCCCGCGGACCTGGTGCGCCTGTCGGGGCAGATCTTCCTGCTCCAGGTGTCGGCGCCGGTGGACGGGCGGCTCCGGGCCCGGGTCGTCGAGACGCTCAAGGGCGACGCCCCGGCCGGCAAGACGCTCGTCCTCGACGCGAGCGAGGCCGAGCAGTTGCGCGAAGCCGACGTGGCCGCCGCCTTCGCCGGACGCCGGACGGCCGCGGGTGTCCTCCTGTTCGGCAAACGGCGCCGGCGCCGCTCGCCCGATACGCCCGCCGGACTGGTCCAGGTCGGCCTCACGTGGTTCGCCGTCTACCGCGACGGCGAGGACCTGTACCTGGACCGCGACGAGCGCGACTTCGTCTCCGTCTGGGCGGGCAGTGCCGAGATGCTGGCCGAGGCCGTGCGGTACGTCCGGTCGGACCCGGCCGCCTCGTTCCCCGTCACGTCGTCCATCCGATGGGGCGGCGATCTGCGGCTGGGCCGCCTGGGCGGGCCCGCGAGCGGATGCCTGGCCGCCGACCTGGGCGAACCCGTCGGGCGGTGCGTCCTCGTCCTGTCGGACCGGGGCGACCGCGTGTACCGGGCCGGGTCGGACGGCGCGCCACCCGCCGACGTGACGGAGCAGGCGGGCCTGGCGACCGCCTCCCGCCGAGCCGTCCTCGCCGACATGGACGGCGACGGGCGGGTGGACCTCGCCTCCTGGGACGGCGCCGCGCTGGACCTCGCGTTGCGCAAGGACGACGGCGGCCTCGCGGCGCCGGCCCGCGCGGCGGCCGTGCCGGACTGTCGCTCCCTTGCCGCCGTGGACGCCGGCGATCGCGGCGCCGGCCTGGTCGTCGGCACGGCGAAGGAACCTCTCTTGCTGGTTCGCGAGGGCGAAGCCTTCGTGCTTCGGCCCCTGACGGGCCGGGCCGCCGACGGTGGCGCGCCGGACCTCGGGCCCGGCGGCCGGTGCGTCGTCGCCGATGTCGATGGCGACGGGCGGTGCGACGTCCTTCAACTCTTCGCACGCGGCATGAGGCGGTATGCGGGGCAGGGGGGCGGGCGCTTCAAACCACCCGCGGCCGTCGAGGTGCCGCTCGTGGCGGACCCCTCTGCGGCCGTCTGCGGCGACTACGACACCGACGGCCGGCTCGACCTCGTCGTCGCAGGGCGAACGGGCTTCGTCCTCCTCGTGCGCGGGGCCGGCGGCGGCTGGCGGAACGTCACGCGCGCCACGGGCGAACTCGATTTCCACGGCAACGCCGGCCGGCCGCGAATCCTCGATGCCTGCCCCTGCGACATCAACAACGACGGCCGCCAGGGCCTCGCCTTCTTCTATCCCGAGGTCAACCCGATGGTCTTCTTCAACCGCGGGTTCGCGTGTTTCGGCCTGGCCCGGGAACTGAACCTGTCGAAGGACTCGGGCAGCCTGGAACTCGCCGGCGCCCGCGCCCTGGCCGGCGGGCAGTCGGCCGGTACGATGCTCGACTTCAGCGGCGACACGGCGCCGGACCTGGTGGCCGTCACGCCCGCGGGCGACGTGTGGGTCCTCGTCGGCAAGGGCGAGGAGGACGCCCGGCCCGGCCTGACCGTGTCGCTGGCGCCGGCGGCGCGCGGGCCGGTCACGGTGAGCGTCGCGGCGGACGGTCGGCACACGGGGATGTACGTGGTCCGGCCGGGGCGGCCGGTCTGTGTCGGGCGAGAGAGGCCGGGCCCCGTGCGCCTGGAGTGGACCGACGCCTCCGGCCGCGTGACGACTCAGGAGGTGACCGTCGGCGTCGGCTCCCGGTTCGAGATCGGGCCTTGAGCAAGGCATTTGGGCGGCGTGCCGCCGCCGGCTATGCGTGAAGGGATGCATATGAGCGACGGACGATGTCACCTTATCGGTATCCTTGTCGGCCCCTGCGTCGCGCTGTTCGTGGCGGTCGCCCCGTCCGCGGCAGCGGAGGCGCCCGCCGAGGATTCACAGGCCTCCGCCATCGCCTACGGCGGCGCCACGGCCCACGATCCGCATTTCGACGATGCCGCCCTGTGGGGCGACTGCGACGTCAAACGGGCGGCGTACGTCCGCGAGACGTGGCCGAAAGGACGCCTCTACGTCTGGGCCCACCCCGGCAAGAGCGGCGGCAAGCGGTTCCGCGGGGCCCTGAAGGCGGTGGCCCCGGCGAACTGGCTTCTTGACGGCAAACCCGCCGACGAACTCGTCCTGGACGAGCACACCGACCTCCTCTTTCCCGCCTCCGAGACGCCGTACCGCGTGGGCTTCCGCGGCACGGACGTCCTGGAGATCTGCCGTCACGTCACCATCGAGTCCGGCGCCGGCTTCGTGGGCGGCGGCGACGGCCGCGGCCGGCAGATCTACGGCAACGTGTGGGTGAAGGCGGGCGGCACCATGTACGCCCAGGGCGCCACGAAGTTCGTCGGCACGCGCCACACGTTCTTCCGCAACGACAACGTCGCGCCCGATGCCGAGGACGGCGAACGGAACGGGCGGCACCGCTGCTCGCAGTACTTCACGTTCGACAAGGGCGGCGTGGGGTCCGTCGAGTTCCTGGGCCACGTCACGGTCTCCGACGAGTTCCGGCTGCACCGGTGCCGCGTGATCGTCGGGCCGGACAGCATCCTCCAACCCGGCCGGCACGCCTCGCCGACCATCTACGAGGGCGGCACCCTGGCCCTCCTCGACGGCGCTTACTTCGGCAAATGGTGCAACGACTTCGGCATCCCCGACATGACGGTCGAGGGCGGGACGATCCAGGGCGGCCTCGCCGACCGGCCGCTGGCGCGCGACTGCCGGTTCGGCCTCGCGTTCAAGAACTTCACCAGCGCCACCTGGGAGGGCCTGAACGAGGAGGAGCACCGCGAGTCGCGGCGGGTGCCCTCGCTGCTCGTCAAGGACGGCGGCACGCTGCGCAGCATCCCGGCCGGGGGGAGCGAGGCGCGGCTCGTCTTCACGGTCGCGCCGGACGGCGTGGGCGACCGGTCGGCGTTCGACCTGCGGCCGGTGCCGGGGTCGGAGCGCGAAGCGAAGGTCCTGAAGCGGCACCCCGACGCCGCCGAACGCTTCGCGTGGTTCGACACGCTGCCGCGCGGCCTCGACGTGTTCCTCGGCAAGGGCGTCGTCGTGGACCGCGTGCGCTTCGACCACCTGCGAAAGGGCGGCGTCCTGTGCCCCGACCCGGCGGCGCTGCGGGCGGCGTGGACGGACGTGACCTTCGGCCCGAACTGCGCCGCGCCCGGGGACGGCCTGTTCACGCAAGTCGACGGCGTCGACAGGAACGGCAGGTATTAGTCCGTGCACCGGTTACGAGAGATGGCGATGCGACACCCGATAACCCCCGCCACGGGCCGCCTTCTCGCGACGGGCGTCTGCCTGCTCCTCGCGGCGCCGGTGCTCGCGCTCGTGAACCCGCAACTCCAGCCGATGCATCTCGTCGAGCGGTACCGCGCCACCGTCGGCGCGGTGGTCACGTCCGCCGATTACGAGAAGGGCACCGTCGCCCTTCGCGTCACGACGCTCTGTGCCGGCACGTTCGAGCCGAAGGAAATCACGATCGCCGTGCCGGAGGTGGACGTGACCGAGCCGTCCCTTTTCGACGACGTGGAAGACGGCGCCGCGGTCGTGGCGTGCATCGGCCGCAAACGCCGGCGCCACGAGCGGGACGTGCTCGTCTACGCCGGCAAGGGCTGGCACCGGGCCGAAATCGCCGATGCCGCCCGCCCGGCCGCCTGGCGGTGGACCGAGGCCGTCGGCGACGACATGGTCGGCACGTTCAACGGGGCGGCCGGGCAGTTGGTGGCCCTGATGGGCGACATCGCCGCCGGCCGGGCGTTCTTCCCGCCCCGCCCGTTCGTCCGGTTCAGGAAGGAACGCATCGTGGGGACGTTCGAGGGCGGCGTCCGCGGCGTGGCGCTCTACGACGTGAACCGCGACGGCCGGCCCGACCTGTATGCGTGCTGCGGGAAGGGCGACCGCCTGTACCTTCAGACGGCGCCCCTCGTGTTCCAGGACGCCACGACGCGGCTGGGGCTGGACGGCGTCGCGAGCCCGAGTTGCAGCGTCGCCGACGTCGACGCCGACGGACGGCCCGACCTCTTGGCCGGCGCGACGGTCTTCCGCGGCACCGGCGACGGCTTCGAGCGGACGGCCGCCCTCCCGCCCGACGCCGGCCGCGACCTGAAGGGCGCCGCCTTCGTCGAGGTCAACGGCGACGGGTACCCGGACGTCGTCGTCTCGCGCGAGGCGGGCGGCCTCGCCGTCTACCTGAATCCCGGCCCCGGCGCGGCCGCCGGCGCGCCCTTCACCGACGCCACGGAAGCCTGCGGCCTGGACCGTCCGGCATGCGGCGCCGGCGGGACCGGCTTCTTCGCCCCGGGCGACTGGAACCGCGACGGCCGGACCGACCTGTACTACGGCGTCGGCAAGGGCCTGATCCTCGTCCAGGACGCCGCCGGCCGCTTCGCGCCGGTCCCGCACCGGATCGACTTCGGATACCGCGTCTCGGGCGGCGGGCCGGGCCGGACGGGCGGCGGCGGGTTCGCCGCCCTCTGGAAGCCCGACCGCTGGGACCTCGTCGCCGCCGGCGACACCCATCTGACCCTCGTCACGAACGCGGGCGGCACCGTCCGCAACGTGACCGGCTACGGCAACGAGACGCGGGTCTGCCAGGTGGCCCAACTCGCCACCCTGGCCGCGGACCTCAACATGGACGGCCGGCCGGACCTGCTCACCGTCGCCCGGATGGCCGGCGGCCGGAACTCCTTTCACACCAACCGCGGGTACGGCTCCTTCATGCTTCCGGAACTGTACGCCGACCACGAGCCGTTTCCCGGCACGTGGTACGGCACCGGGGCCGGCGGCGCCGCGGCCGGCGACGCCGACGGCGACGGCGCCAACGACCTGCTCCTCGGCGGCGCCGACGGCCGCCTGCGCCTGGCCGTGAGCGACACCCTCGCCCACCGCAAGCCCAAGCCGCATCCCACGTGGCACGAGCGGGTGCTGAGCCGTACCCGCATCCTGACCGTCCGCGTCACGGGCCGCGTGGGCGTCGTCGGGGCGCTCGTCACGGTCACCGATGCCGAAGGCCGGGTCCTCGGCCTGCGGCAGGTCGGCGGGCAGGTGCTGACCGGCTGCCGCGGACCGGACACCGTCAACGTCGCCGTCCGCGAGCCCGGTCCCTGCCGCCTGACCGTGCGCTACGCGGACGGCCACACGCGGCAGTGGAACGTGGACCTCACGAAGAAGCCGCGCGTGGTTCTCCAGGCGGCGCGCAGCGAGGGAGGAGCCGGGTGATTGACGAGGTTGCGTGTGCATGAGGCCGTGCACACACCGGACCTGGTGCTGACCGCCCCGGCGGTGGTGCCGATCTTCGTCAACGTCGGTGCGGCGGTGCTGCCGGCCGCGGCGTGCGGTTCATCATTCCGCGTTGAACATTCCGTGTTCATCATTGCCGTTTGGCCGTGAGCGCGGGGGGTGCGGAGCGCCGCCCCACACGAGTTAGCGTTGTAGTGCTGAGACGCGCGGAACCCACGCTTTCGCAACGGCGCGAAAGCGTGCCACCCGGCCGTATGCGCAGGGGGTGCGGAGACCCACCGCGCAGGACGCGTCGCCCTCTACTTCCCGCCCCCGAAGACGATCTTCTCCCCGTCGAACCGTACCGTCTGCTCGCCGACCGTGGCGGTGGCGTCCAGTCCCCGGCCGTCGATGCGGACGGCCGGCGGGTCGCCGCGGCCGATGGTGATGACGCACAGGAACGCATCGCCGCCCTCGGCGAAGATGGCCCGGCTGGTCACCTTCTGGATGCCCCGTTTGTACGTCTGCCGGTAGCGGGACCGCTCGCCGAACTCCAGGTCCACATCCCGCGGCGCGACGAACGTGCCGCGAAGCACCGCCTCGCCGCGCTTCATCGTGAAGGCCCGCCCGTCGGTGCGTGCGAGGTCGCTCGCCTCCAGCCGTTTGCGTTCTTCCTTGACGACCGCTCCCGGCCGGTACGGAATGCGTTTACCGTCGTAGACCATCGTGCCGGTCTTGCGGTCGTAGTCCTCGCCCTTGCCGCCGGACTCGATGCGGCTTTCGAGTTGCCACGCCCAGGTCTTGGGCCCGCCGCCGGTGATGCGGTCGGCGATAGCGATAAGACACGGGGCGCCGCTCTTCCCGCTGTAATCGACGCCGATGGACCGCAGGCCGCGGATGCCCAAATCCTTGAAGGCCGACGGCCGCCGCACGCCGCCGTACCGCTCGTAGAGGGCCTGGGCCCGTCCGCGGTCGTCGCGGCGGGCGCCGGCGTAGACGTCGGCCAGGTCGACGGTCACCACGCCGGAGCCGTCGCGTTCGGTGCGGGCGTGGACCACCCGGCCGCAGGCGCTGCGGTTGATGTCGTCCTCCGGCAGAAGGACGACGTTCTCGCCGAAGCGGTCGCGGCCGGGCGGCTCCAGGCCGTGGCTCCAGGTGTGGCCGAGGCCGAGGACGCGGAACGTACCGGCGTTCTCGCGCCCGCCGGCGCCGGGGTGCCGGGCCTTCGCGTACACCTGGACGAGGAAGTCGTCCTCGCCGGTCCATCCGCTGCGGAAGCCGTAGTAGCCGTAGCCGGGGGCCTCCCACGCCAGGGGCATACCCTCGGCGGGGGGGCGCGGCGCGAGGTCCAGCGGGTAGTTGACGAAGGCGTAAACGGCGTGGGCGTTGGTGTCCTCGACGTCGTACGGCCGGGCGGGCGTGGCGAGAAGGCGCTCCGTCCGGTTCGCCTTCGTCGTGCCCAGGTGCCGGTGCCAGGCCCAGAGGGCGGCGGGGCGGAACCGCTCCGGAATGGCCGGCATCAGCCCCGCGAACATCGTCGACGTCAGGTCCCGCGTCTCGTGATACACGTTCGTGATATCGAGCCACGGCTCGCCGTTCAGGTGCTGGGCCAGGTGCGACCCGTCCGACCGCCAGACCTGGGCGAAGACCTTGCGCGGCAGGTAGTGCGTGACGTCCGGGTGCGGCGACACGTCCGTGCCGAACGCCGTCCGGTAACAGGCGGCGTACTTGTGCGGCCCTTCGAGGCCCATGGGGAACTCGGTGGTGCCCTGGGCGCCGCCCGTGCCGATGCCCTCGCGGTAGACGAGGTACATCAGGTGCCGGCCGTGCTCGAACGTCTTGAGGTACTCGGTGCCCGCCCCGCCGAGGCGGTCGCGCTGGGCCAGGTCGAACTGCCAGTCCGCCCGCTGATGGTGGTACTCGGCCCGCTGCCGGGCCACGACCTCGCGGGCCTCCGTCTCGCTCACCTCCACCAGCCGCGGCTGCATGAGGTGTTTGCCCCACGGGTTCGTCTCGCCGATGGACGCGACGACCAGCATCGGGTAGAGGCCCTTGCCGATTCGGGCCACGTCGCCGTCGCGGAGCAGGCGGCCGGCCAGGTAGACCGTGGCGGCGCGGTAGCCCGTGCGCAGGCGGACCCATCGCGGCTCGCCGTTCCGGACGACCGTGTAGAAGTACGAGGTCGTGTAGAAGATGCGGTCGGCCGCGTCGGTGATCGAGACCTGGCCTTTGTAAAAGTATTTATTCTCCGGTTCGTGCGGCAGGGGACGGAACGGCTGCGTCCGGTCGCCGCAGGTGACCTTCGTGCCGACGGACGGCCGGGCCTTGGCCGGACCGCCGAGCGCCGCCAGGGGCGCGAGGTCGTCCTCCGGCTTGAACCCGCCCGCGTAGAGCCAGTCGGCGGGCATCCGGCCGCTCGCAAAGTCCGACACCGGCACGCCCTGGCCGGGCGAGTAGTCCTCGGCCGGCGGGATGGGCCGGTCCGGGTCGTGGTCGCGGAACGGGTCGGGCGGCGGCTCGGGCGCCGGGCCCGGCTGGCCCCAGACGGCCAGGCCCGCCAGCGCCGCCCCGTACAGGATCGTCCCGGGGTACCGGGCCGCCATGTGCCAGTTGATCTCGCTGTGGAAGAGGCTCTTGACGAGGTAGAGCCGGCGGGCGGCCCAGACGAGGTAGTCCTGGACCTCGCGGCGGAAGTCGGCCGGCCACGCGTCGTAGCACAGGTCGTACGCCAGGGCCACCTGCTCCAGCCGCCAGCCCCACACGCGGCTGCGGACCATCTTGCTGCCGTTGCTGTGGTCGGCCATGTGGGCCTCGACGGCTTGGCGGGCCTCGCGGGCGAAGCGCTCCTCGCTCGTGAGGCGGTACTTCAGGGCCAGGCCCGCCGCCGTCCGCATCCGCGCCAGGCACGCCCGGCCGAACGGCGTCTCCATCTTCTTCTTAAGGTGCGGCACGTCCGCCTTGCGGAAGAGGAGGCGGGGATGTTCGCCCGGCTCGACGGGCGTGCGACCGCCCAGGCCGCGCTCCCGCTTCGGCAGGACCGTGGCCGTGGCCGCGCCGCGAACCTCGCACGCGTGGAACGTGCCGCGGAACGTCCCTTCGTAGGTGTCGTCGCCGGCCCGCTCCAGGGTGACGCGGTACAGCGCGCGCCCGCCGCGGGTCCAGGAGTCGCGCTGGATCGTGAGGTTCAGGTCCAGCGTGAGGCGGTCGTCGGTGGCGTCGGCGGCGGTGACGCGTCCCCAGTGGCAGGAGCAGTTGTAGTCGCGGGCGGCGGCCCAGACGCGCTCCCACCGCCCGCCAACGCGCCGCAGCAGGAGGAGGAGCGACGGGTCTCCCTCGCCCGGCGCCTCGCCGTGGAACAGGGCCCCCCGGAGGCGGAGTTCGAGTTCCAGGTCCTCCGCGGCCGGTGCGGCGGCGGCGCGGGACCCGGCGGCGGTCAGGGTGAGTGAAATGAGAAGGGCGGCGACCCATGCGACGGCAGGCGTGGCGCGGTGCATCGTGTCCCCCGTTCGGTCCCGCCGGCGGATCGGAGGCGGCGCGGCCCCGACCCGGCGGTCCGCTCGGGGCGGCAGGGCTATTCTGCCGAACACACCGGCGTTTGTCCACCGCGAAGCCGCGGGACCACCACGAGGCCGCCGACGAGCAGCAGCACACCCGCCGTCGTGTACGAGGCCGAGAAGACGGCCCGGAAGTACAGGTCCGCCCGCACCCGGTCCCAGTTGTTGAACCGGAACCGGACCTCGTCGGCCGAAAGCGCCCGCGGCGACTCGCCCTCCGCCGCCACCTTCAGCGTGCCGGCCTTCAGGTGCTCGGCCAGCGGTGTGCCGGAAACGAGCACGCGGACGCGGTCGCGGCTCTCCGCCGGCGTGAGGGCCAGGGAGCGGGGTGTCCACCAGTCCTCGGCGGGGGTCAGAAACGCCGTCAGCAGGTAACCGGCCCCCGTGAAGACCATGATCATCCCGATGATCGTGACTGGGTTGAGGCGTCGATGCATCGTGGCTTCTCCTTCGCGTATCGCGGGCGCATGGTATTCATCGGCGCGCTCGGCACCGCCGGGTGAGGCGCATCCGCCTCGCGACCGATGGCCGATAGGGTGGCGGTGGACTCCGGTGTCCCGGCGCGCTACAATGGCCGAACCGTCGTGCCCGTCTGCGGGCGACCGCCCCATGAGCGAACCGACCGACAACACGCTCCCCCGCCGCGCCACCGAGGCCATCCTCGAAAGCATCTCGGACGGCGTCTTCACGGTGGACCACCAGTGGCGGATCACCTCGTTCAACCGCGCCGCCGAGGAGATTACCGGCGTGCCGCGCGACGAGGCCGTCGGCCGGCGGTGCGCCGACGTCTTCCGCTCCTCCATGTGCGAGACGGCCTGCGCCCTGCGCGAGACGATGCAGACCGGCGAACCGGTCATCGACCGCTCCGCGTTCATCGTCGACGCCGACGGCCGGCGGATCCCGATCAGCGTGTCCACGGCCCTGCTGCGCGACGAGCGCGGCGAGGTGGTGGGCGGCGTGGAGACGTTCCGCGACCTCAGCCTCGTCGAGGAACTCCGCAGCGAACTGGCGGGACGGATCCAGGTAGGCGACCTGGTGAGCCGCAGCCCGGCAATGCGCGGCATCTTTGATATCCTGCCGCAGGCCGCCGCCAGCGAATCGACCGTCCTCCTCCAGGGTGAGACCGGCACCGGCAAGGAACTGCTGGCCCGGGCGATCCACGACCTGAGCCCGCGCCGCGAGGGGCCGTTCGTCCCCGTCAACTGCGGGGCCCTGCCCGACACGCTCCTGGAATCGGAACTCTTCGGCTACAAGGCCGGGGCGTTTACCGGCGCCACGCGCGACAAGCCCGGCCGCTTCGCCGTGGCCGAGGGCGGCACGATCTTCCTGGACGAGATCGGCGACGTCAGCCCGGCCCTCCAGAGCCGGCTGTTGCGGGTCCTGGAGGAACGGACCTTCGAGCCGCTGGGCGGCACGGAGTCGGTCCGGGCGGATGTCCGCGTCATCGCCGCCACGAACCGCGACCTCGACGCCCTCGTCGCGGACGGCGGTTTCCGCCAGGACCTGTACTACCGCGTGAACGTGGTCCGGCTGCGGGTGCCGCCGCTGCGCGAGCGGAAGGAGGACATCCCGCTCCTGGCGGACCATTTTGTGGAGCGCTTCAACCGCCTCCAGGGCAAGGCCGTCACGGGCGTCAGCCGCGAGGTGATGGCCGTCCTCCTGGCCCACGACTATCCCGGCAACGTGCGGGAACTGGAGAACGTCATCGAACGGGCGTTCATCCTGTGCGAGGAGGGCGAGATCGAACGCCGCCATCTGCCCGAGGAACTCCTGCCCCGCGCGGCCCCTGCCGAAGGCGAGGGCGACGCCAGCACCGCCGACGCCGCGCCGGACGGGGGCGACCTGGCCTCCGCCGTCCGGGCTGCCGAGCGGCGGGCCATCCTCGACGCCATCGAGCGGAACGCCGGCAGCCGCGAGGCCGCCGCCCGCGACCTCGGTTTGCACAAGAGCACCCTCTTCCGGAAGGTCCGGGCCCTTGGCATCCGCCTGCCGGAGCAGGACGGGCGATCATCCCGGGACGCCTAGCGTTGCGTTATCGCAACTTTCTGGCCTTAGACCGTCGCAGTCATGCGACGAACTCGCGGCCATTCCCTCCAGATCTTCCCACCGTCGTTTGAGCACAAGTCCTTGTTAAGAATCGACTTGCGCGTCCAATGGGCATGGTCGGACCCGGTTGGCATCGGTCTTGCACCTGGTACACGGGAGGTGCGGGGCCATGACGGTCGCCTTCGCGGTCTGGGACAACCGTTACAGGACGACCTAACTGTCTGACCGGTGCGTCTATTTACGGGTCGATCCTGACGGGAAACACCGACTCGGGATCGACGACAACT
>JAWODB010000232.1:0-8843 GCA_046483505.1 Phycisphaerae bacterium | reverse complement strand
CGGGGACAGCCGCCCGGGTTCGAGAAACTCGGCGAAGTGGAGAACGCCCAGGCGATGGTCCGCGACGGCATGGACGCACCGTATCCGGACGGCACGCCCGTGTTCGTCCGACCGGCACCGCAGCGCGAGGCGACCGCCAGCCCATGAAGACACTGAGCGACATGGCGAAAGAACACTCCGGCCCCGATGGGCGGCTCTCGCTGGACCACTCGGACATCGAGCGCCGCCTCGGCCTGCCCGCGGGTCAGTTCACCTCGCCAGGGGCGGTGATGACGCTGCTCGGGGCCGCCGTCCTGACGGTTGCGTTCTATGCCTTGCTCACGCGCATTCCCGAGTCGGCCTTCACGAGCATGTTCACGCAGCGCGGCGTGGTGCCTTACATCATCGTGTTCTTCTCCGCGTGGTCGGTCATGATTCTCCTCGTGAAACTTGGGAAACTCCGGGCCCAGCGAAAGGCGCTGGCCATCGACCTCTTGCCGGAGGATGACCCGGGGTTCGTCCTGACGGTCGCCTCCGCCCAGAACGTGCTGGAACGGCTGTACCGGGCGGTGGACGATCCGCAGCGGTTCCTTCTGACGAAGCGCATCCACAACGCCCTGGCCAACCTGAAGAACATCGGCCGGGCCGGCGACGTGGATGAAATCCTCCGCACCCAGGCCGAGAACGACGAGGCCGTCGTCGATTCAAGTTACACGGTGGTGCGCGGCCTGATCTGGGCCATTCCCGTGCTGGGATTCATCGGCACGGTGCAAGGGCTGTCCGGGGCGCTCGGTTCGTTCTGGGGGGTCGTCTCCAAGGCGGGCGAGATCGCCGAGATGCGCGACGCCCTCCAAGGCGTGACGGGCGGTCTCTCCACGGCGTTCGAGACCACTCTCATCGGACTCGTGGCGGCACTGGCCATTCACCTCATCATGATCTTCGTCCGCCGCCGCGAGGAGCAGTTCCTGGATGCCTGCAAGGACTACTGCCAGAAGTACGTCGTGGGCAGGCTCCGTCTCTCGATGGACCGCGCCGAGGGCCCGTCATGAAACGCCGCGGAAGACGGTCCAGCCCGATCAGCCTCTTTGCCTTCCAGGACATCATGGCCTCGGTCATCGGCATGGTGTTCATCGTGGTCCTCGTCATGGCGCTCGACATCGTGCACGCCAAGACGACCGGCGCCGCCATCGACTGGCAGGACGTGACGGATGCCGACGTGCAGCGCCTGCAAGCGCGGGTGGAGGAACTCAATGAGCAGGTCCGCGAGGCGAAGGCGGACATCCAGCGTCTGTCCGACCGCCTCGACCTCGCCTCCGGCGATGAAGTGGCGGCTCTGGACAAGGTGAAACGCCTGGAGGCGACCCTCAAGAGCCTCTACGAGCGGATCCGCGAAGGTCAGGAGACCCTGGAGCAATCCGACACCGTAACGGCACGCCTCGTGCGGGAGGCCCACGAAGCGAAGCAGCAGGCGGACCGTCTCGACGACCGCATCGACGACCTGCGCGAGCAGTTAAAGTCGGCCCGTGCGGCACCGCGGCTGGCGTTCATCATCGACCCGCATCCGGACCGGCTCCAGCCGTGGCTCCTGGAGGTCTCCGGCTCTTCCCTTCGCGTGGCCTCGAAGGACGGCAGCAGCGTCGTGATGGAGTTCCGCGGCGCCTCCGCCGAGCAGCGCAAGGCGAGGTTTCTGGCCTGGCTCTCAACACAGAGCCCATCCACACACTACTTCGTGCTCCTGGTGAAACCTACTGGGGTCGTTCTATCTGACGAATTGCAGCGAACCCTGCGAGACCGGGGGTTTGACATCGGCAAGGACCTGCTGCCAGCCGACTGGAATCCGTTCCGCCGTTGAACGAGGCGACCATGGCGCGACGCCGCTCAACATTCAGTTCGGACAGCCTCGAACTGCTGCTGGACACCATCTGCAACGTGTTCGGCGGCATCATTCTGATGGCTATTCTCGTGGTCCTGCTGACGCAGACCACGGCGGGCCGCCTGCCCGAGCCCGAGTCGGAGGATGTCGAGCGCGCCTTTCGGGTCCAGCGGCTCCGTTTCGAGCGACAGAAACTTCAGAGGAGACTCGCGGACCTCCAAGCGCACCGCCGCCAGATCGGCGAGACGTTCCAGGATACCACGTCGGAAGCCGGGGAGCGCCTCGCGGATGCCCGCAGCCGGTTCCAGGAGGCCGTCCAGGAGGCTTCTGAACGGGTGCAGCAAATGAATACGACGGTGAAAGACACCCGCCGGGAGCACACGCGCGCCGAGGAACAACTCGCCGAAGCCGAGCGCCACCTCGATGAAAAGCAGGAAGACCTGGACCGGTTGCAGGCCGACCTGCGGCACGCCGAGAGCGCGGTGTCGCGGAAGGTCCGGCTGCCGCATCGCCGAGGGGCGGCCTCAGGCAGCCCGCGTTACTACGTGGTCCAGGGCCACAGGGCTTACGAATTGAAGAACGTTCGTTGGTTTGCCGGCACACACGAGGCGGGGCAGTGTTCGGTGACGGCGGACCGCGAGCGCCGTGTCGCCTTCGTGCGGCCGGTTCCGGGTGAAGGCTACCCGGCGCCCGTGGACGGCGCGAGCGTCGGCGCATTTCGCGCCGCGCTTATGCGGCACCCGCCGGCGTCGCATTACCTCGTCTTCTTCGTCTACGATGACAGTGCCTCTTACGCGGCGTTTCAAGCGCTCAAAGACGTGGCCGTGGACGCTGGCTTCGCATACATGGCGGAACCCGTGGTGACCGAAGACGGGGCGTTCCCCATCGTCCCGACCTCACACCACGAAACGGAGTGAGCGCGATGCACTGTCTGAAACCATTCGTCGCGATCATGTGCTCGGTGCTGTCAATCATTCTTTTCATGTGCGCAGGGTGCCAGCAAGGCCCGCAGCGCATACCTGCAGAAGAAGCCCCGTTCTCCATGGCGGACGGAAAGACAACCCGTTCACGGTCCTCCGATCCGGACACTCCCAAGTTGCCCAAAGACCTCGTCGAGTGGGACGAGGTCAGCCGCACCGCCGAAGCCGAAGAAGGAGCCTCGACGGAACCCCGTGACCATACCGCTCCTTCGGGAACCGCCGAAGGATCATCCCCCGCCCCTGCGCCGGCGACGGACGCCGGGCATACCGAACGCCCCGGGACCCCTGTGGCAACGCGTGAGCGCGATGAGCCCGTCCCACGCAAGGATCAGGGCTCGGCCACACCCGGCCCTACGGAGCACGAACCGGCCGAGGTGCACGCGGAACCCGAGCCCCCGGCGAAGCAGCCGGCCGACGCCGGCGAGACTGCTTCTTCGCCCGAAGAACCGAAACCGTCGGCGGATGCGCCACCCGCGACGCCCGACAGGGAAACCGGTGGTGAGGCACCTCCGCCGCCCGATGCTCCGTCGCACGACATGGCACAGGCAGGCGAAAAACGCCCTGAAGCCGAAGCAGCGCCGGCGAACGAACCCCCGGATGCCCCCGACGCCGGGGCCCCGCGGCCGTCCGAGAGGGAACCGGAGACACCCCCGCGACGGGAGAGTGCGGTGGCCCTGGCCGAAATCCCCGGCCTGCCGGCGCCGCCCCCCACCGACACGCGCGACCGGCCGAAAGGCATCGTCCAGGCACCGAAGGGCGAGCCGAACAAACCCGCCGAGGTGCGCGGCCGTTGGCGCCAGACGGGGACGAACAACCGTCCAGACTTCCTGCCCGGCGGCTACGAGTCCAGCATCCTCCTCTTCCGTCCCGAGGGTATCCTGGAGGTTCAGCGGACCTTCGGTAAGGACGGGGCGATACTCCTGACGTGGGAGGTCGGCTACAAGTGGAACAAAAAGAAGTCCGTCCTGACGCTGGGCGAAGAGGCTGAATTCCGTCCACCGCCCCCGTCGCTGAAAGGGTTCAACGCGGGCGAGGTTGTCATCAAGTCCGCCGTGCGACCGTTTCCCGTCGCGTTGCCATGCGTGCGCGGTGACGATGGGACGATTCGGCTTGGCAAGAAGGTGTATGTGCCGGTGAAGGAAGCAGGCGGGAAGTCCGCGTCCGACAAAGGCCAACCCGAGAAAAAGGCTCCGTCTTCCGGAGGCTCGTCGGGGCAGGATTGACGCGAAGGAAGTGACATGGTCGTCCGGATTCGCTGCATCCATTGCGATCACAGGTTCCGCGAGACCGAGGCCGTCCTCGGCCGGTCCATCCCATGCCCCGCGTGCGGCCAGTGGCTGAAGGTCGAGCCCGGCCTTACTCTCTCGGGGGAAGCCACATTCGCGCGCGTCTCGGCCGGCGAACCGCCCAAACCCCAACCGAAGGCACCCAAGCCAAAGAGGCAGGATGAACCGTCCCTTTGGCGCAATCCGGCGCTCTGGATCGGGCTGGCCACGATGGCCGCCCTGGTCATCGTCTTCATAAGCGTTCTCGGACATGAGCCCGAACCGTTTGAGGCCTCTTCCCCTGAACGGGAAACGCCTGAGGAAACCACCATCCCGGCCGACGTGGCGTCCGAGAAGCGTCCGACCGCGGACGAGCCTGCTGAGCCACCCGACTCAAGTGCCGCAAGTCCTTCGGAGACGGCAGGGGAACCGGGGCCGCAACCCTCCGGGGCGCCGTCCGAGCAGCCCGACGAATCGGCTCCCGCTGCCCAGGCAGAGGCCACGGGAGAATCCCCAGCAGCCCAGCCGACCGAGGACGAGCCGCCGGCCGACGAAGCACCAACCTCGACGGAACCGAGGACACCGCAGGCTGAGCCCGGGCCCGAGCCCGAGACCGACGCTGAGTCACAGGTCGCGCCACCCACCGAAGACAAGCAGGCGAAAACCGGCCTCTCGGCTGGCGACATCTTCAAACGGTCCGCGCCCGCCGTCGTCCAGATCGTCGTGCGGGACCAGAACCTGAAAGCCATCGGCCAAGGCTCGGGCTTCCTGGTCAGTTCCGACGGCGTGGTCGTCACAAACCACCACGTGGTAAACAATGCCGCCTTCGCGACCGTTGTGCTTCCGTCCAAGGCGACCCTCTTCGCCGAGGGCGTCCTGGCACTCGATGAAGACGCGGACCTGGCCGTCCTGAAGGTCAACGGCAGCGGCCTGCCCTACCTGAAACTTGCGGCCGGGAACGCGTTTCCCGAGGTTGGCTCCCGCGTGTACGCCATTGGGAGCCCCCGGGGGCTCGCGAACTCCCTCTCCGAAGGCCTCGTCAGTGGCTTGAGGGATCAGGGCGGCGACCTGAAGTTCATCCAGACGACCACCCCATTCAGTAAGGGATCGAGCGGTGGCCCGCTATTGGACGCCGACGGGCGCGTCGTGGGCGTGACCACCATTGTGGGGGTTGGTCCGGACGTGCAGAACTTGAACTTCGCCGTGCCCGCGCGTAAAGTCCGCCGTATCCTGGCGCGTGCGGACGGCAGCCAACCGCAACCGCTGGCAAGCGCTGGCGGGCAACCGCTGGACGGCCAGGCGAGTGCAGAGCTTCAAGAGGCCTGGCAGGCCATCGCGGACGAACGCTGGAGCGAGGCGGTGGACGTGATCCAGCGCCTCCGGCGGCGGGAGCCCGAGAATCCCCAGGTCTACTTCGTCCTCGGCTTCCTGCACGTGCGGCTGGGCAATAACGACCTCGCACTGGAGGCGTTCGAGAATCAGGTGCGACTGGCCCCGAATCAGGCCACCGGCCATGTCGGCCTGGGTATGGCCTACTATGGCCTACAGCGCTATCGAGAGGCCATTTCCTCCCTTCGAAAGGCCGTTCGGGCTGCGCCCAACTTCTGGCCCGCCCATACATGGCTCGGCATGAGCCTTTACGCCTCAGGACGATACCGCGAATCGGTGGACGCCTGCAAGGAAGCCATCCGGCTGCGGCCCGATGCCGCGCTTGCATACTACCAACTCGGCCTCAGTTACGTCGCCCTGCGCGACCGCCGGCAGGCAACCCAGGCCTACAGGACACTCCTCCAACTGGACCCTGGCATGGCCGCGGAACTCCGCACGAAACTCTACGGGCCGTAATCGGCGGCGGGCCCTTGACGTGGTTCTTGTCGGCAAAGCGGTGCGAAGCATGTAAAGGGCCACACTCTCCCGCTGCCTTGGTCAGACTGGCTCTGGTAGAACCCCGTATGGGTTGCAGGCTCTTCGCTGGCCGTCCGTGTTCGGTGCCACCACCATCTCCGTCAGCCGGCCGACAGCGCCGGCGCGTTTCGGCTCGATGCCCTCCGGCAGGCGGCGCTGGAACCACTGACACTCGCACAGTGTGAGGCGGGTGTGGGTGGGGTCGCAGGCGAAGTCGAACCACGGCTGCGGCGTGGACTCGTAGACCGCCCTGCTCGCCCGGAAGCAGGCCGTGTCGAAGTGGGGGTAGTGGCCGGCCAGGCCGTAGCGGCCGAAGCAGGCGCAGTACACCACGTCGCCCGGCTCGGTCAGGATGCGGGCCGTCCCGCCTCCCGAAGCCTCTCCCGGCACCTCCGGCAGCGGCACCATCCGTGCGTTGATCATCACGAGGTGCTGCTTGTCGGCGTCCTCCTCGAGGAAACGCGTGACGATCTGGTTGCGGGCCACGGTCACCGGCCGGGACTCGGGCGGCCCGAGCCGCCAAGCGTAGCCGCGGCGCTCCACGGCCCGCAGCCATTCCAGTAGTGGCCGACACGGCACCTCGCGGAACGCCGGCACGACGATCAGTACATCCTCGGGGCGAATGGGCTTCATGACGGTTCCGGATACCCCCACGGGCTGGTCCACACGTCCTGGAGCCCGTTCCAGTAGTACCAGCCCATCACGCGGCCGGTGCGGTCGAGGTACATGCCGGCGCACGAGACCACGGCCCGGTGCACGCCGCTGTACGGGTCCTTCAGGGCGACCTCGCCGCTGCCGTTCAGTCCCACGCCGCTGCCGTTCTCGGACCCGTCGGCATCGCCGGCGACCTTCAGTTCGCCCGTCTCGCCGTCCTTGGTGACACCCCAGTTGCCGTCCGCGTACACCTCCAGCGGACTCATCTTCAGGCCGCCGTACTGGGCAACGTCGAGGGCGAGACCGAGCACGCCCGCCAGGTCCGAGGTCGCGTACTTGAGGCCCGGCCCCACGAGCCAGTCGGGTCCGTGACTGTACGTGTCGGACGCGAGGATGACCTGGATGCCGGCATTACCCGCCGACTGGTCGATGTACAGGGCCTTCTGCCCATCGACCTTGGCCATGAGGTCGCGGTCGGCGTCGCCGGGGTTGCCGCTCAGCGTGAGGCCGCCCTTGGGCGCGAGGTCCGGGAAGATGCCGTCGTTGTCGCGGGCCATGTATTTGATGTCCAGGATGTCGGCGTGCGCTTTTATACTTATATTTCTACCATGCATTATGTGATGGAAGCCTGCGCCGAAACGGGTACGGATTTTATGGTGCTAGACAGGCCCAATCCCAATGGATTTTATATTGACGGACCGGTGCTCGATACCCAGTACAGATCATTTGTCGGGATGCACCCCATTCCGATAGTTTATGGTATGACGATGGCCGAACTCGGTAGAATGATCAATGAGCAGGGCTGGCTGAAAAACGGGATCCAATGCAATTACCGATGGATTGCCTGTAAGAATTACACCCACGATTCATTGTATGAATTACCCGTGAAACCCTCGCCCAATCTTCCCAACATGAGAAGCGTATACCTTTATCCTTCACTTTGCCTGTTTGAAGGAACCGTGATGAATGTCGGAAGGGGTACCCCTTTTCCTTTCCAGGTTTTCGGTCATCCTGAACTGAAGCATGCGGAGATGACGTATACCCCCAGATCTATACCGGGAGCAAGCAACAGTCCGAAATTCAAGGATCAGCTTTGCCATGGCATCGATTTGAGAGATTTTCCGATAGATTCATTGGTGCATGATCCCGGAATCAGGTTGCACTGGCTGAAGTTTGCCTACAGAAACGTACCGGAAAACGGGTTTTTTACGCCTTATTTCAATAAGTTGACTGGAAATGGTGAACTGATCCTACAATTGAAAAATGGAGAATCTGAAAAACAAATCTATGATAGCTGGCAGGAGAGGTTGGATGAATTCAGGAATATTCGTAAGCAATATTTGATTTATGAGGATTTTACAAAGACCAAAGAGATGGAGTAGGTTTTGATTTTTATTTTATAGCATATGGTGTTGTTAAAATGCTTTCCCCCCGTTTCTTGTCTGTTTCTTGCTTTCGGCTTCAATAATTTATTCTATCCTACCTTCAGCAGAGGTCTTTTGCTCCATCGTTCTTCCCGGATAGATTTTTAACGCTTCCTCAAGCGTTTTCATGGCATTTTTCAGGTCGTTGATATTGAGCACATAGGCGATTCTGGCCTCCTGTTTTCCCAGGCCAGGCGTTGAATAAAATCCCGATGCAGGAGCGATCATTACCGTTTGGTTTTTATATTGAAAATCGCTGAGCATCCATTGGGCAAATTTATCGGTATCGTCTACAGGAAGTTTTACTACCGTATAGAAGGCTCCTTTGGGCAGCGGTGAATAAACGCCATCCATATTGTTCAATGCATCCACCATGAAATTTCTCCGTTCGATGTATTCGTTGTAAACCTGATCAAAGTATTCTTTCGGTGTATCGAGTGCTGCTTCGCCTGCTATCTGTCCAAAAGCGGGAGGACATAGCCTGGCTTGTGCAAATTTCAAGGCGTTGGAAATGACATCCTTATTTTTCGATATCAGGGCGCCGATTCGGGCTCCACACATGCTGTACCGCTTGGAAATGGAATCCATCAATACCACATTGTTTTCGATCCCCTTCAGGTGCATGGCTGATGTATGGGTGTTGCCATCGTAGCAGAATTCGCGGTAAACCTCATCGGAAAAAAGAAAGAGATCATGTTGTTGTACCAGGGTTTTCAGTTTCTGCATCTCCTCTTCGGAATATAGATACCCTGTTGGGTTGTTG
>JAWODB010000215.1:0-2671 GCA_046483505.1 Phycisphaerae bacterium | reverse complement strand
CGCGGGCCGGGCGGCGGCGTTCGACCGCCTCGATGGCCGCCCGCACGATCGCCGGGTGCGTGGTGACGTGCGTCTCGGGCGGCATGGCGCCCAGGATGTTCGGCTTCAGGAGGACGGTCTTGCCCTCGAGCGGCGGGGCGTGCGCCGCGACGGCGCGCTCGACGGCCTCGGCGGCCCCGTCGTAATCCGTTTCGTAAATGCTGACACGGGGGGTGGGCAACATGACCTCGGTGGAATCCATGTCGCGCCGGGCAAGCCCGGCGGCTAACTGTAGCCGCGCGACAAGCACATTTAGCCGCCGGGCTTGCCCGGCGCGTTCTATCGCACGACGAAGTAGCCGTGCCCGACGATGTCGAAGACCTTCTCGTCGAGAATCTCCAGGTTCGCCTCGGCGAAGATGCGGCGCCAGCCGGCCGCGTCCGTGATGACCTGGTTCGTCAGGTCGTGGTACAGGTGGTGTTCGAGGAAGGCGGTGGGTCGGCGGCGAAGTTTCTCGTGGGGTTGCTTGCAGAACTCGCCCACATAGAGCAGGGCGTTCGGGAACGACGCCCGCAGGCCGCGGAGCAGGCCGACGACCTTCGCCTCGCCGTCGGCGAGGTACTCGTGGTACGTGTCGACCGCCGTGACGGCGTCGACGTCGGGATGCGCCTCGGCCACGGCCGTGAGGTCGAACATGTCGGCCTCCGCCAGGGCGATGCGGTCGGCGTAAGGCGAGGAGGCCAGCACCTCGCGGGCGTACGCCACGGTGGGCGGGTCGATGTCGATGCCGACGCCCTCCAGGTCCGGCAGCGCCTCGCACGCGAAGAAGAGGAACGCCAGGTCGCCGCACCCGAGGTCCAGGACCTTGGTGGCCCCGTGCCGGCGGAGCATGTCCGCCAGGACGGGGTAGGGCAGGGTGCGGCAGAGTTGGCCGCTGCCCCGGCCGACGTACTTGCCGAGGCGGCCCACGTCGTCCGGGTACCGCGCCTCCCCGCGGAGCATGTCGGTCAGGCGATGAAAGATCGGCTCGTAGGCATAGGTGAGTTCGAAGAAGCCTCGCGGCTCGGCCGTCAGGCGCCTCAGTTCCGGCAGGGCCCGGACCCGTCCGCCCTCCATCCGCACGAGGCTCGTGCCGTCGAGGTACGTGAAGATGCTCTCCAGGACGTGGCCGTCCAGGCCGCCTTCCTCGGCCAGGGCGTCGACGTCCGTCTCGTCGGCCTCCAGGAGACGGTCCAGGACCCCCGTCTCCAGCAGCGACCACAGGCAGCAGCACGTGGCGTACCCGCGCACGTACCCGAGGGCCCGGTCGTACCGGCGCTTGACGCGGAGGGCCTTCGAGAGGCCGATGACGCGGATGACGTCGAGAACCTGGCTCACCGGTCGGCCTCCGACTGGGCGGCGTCCGGGCCCGGGCCGCGACCGGAAGGTCGCGGACCGTCTGCGGTGCAGCGCGATGCCGGAGCCGCGGCTTCGGCCGCCAGGATCGTCTCGTCGTAACTGGCCCGCACGGCGTGGCCGGCCGGCACCGTCAGGAACCGCTCCGCGTCCCAGGCGCCGTCCGGGGCGCTGAGGCCGGCCTCCAGCAGGGCCAGGTCGCCGTCGACTTCCACGTACGTCCAGCCCTTCTCGTCGCAGATGGCGCGGACGCGGTCCTCGAGGCCCAGGCCGCGGTCGAACGGGAACCGGATGAGGCACCCGCGGGTGTACTCGGCCTCCCAGCCGGCCATGAAGTCGGCGAGGTACCGGGCATTGTCCTCGCCGTACTTGGCGACGAGGTCGTCCCAGTCGGCCCGGTGGTCGGGGCCGAGGCCGCTGTTCGGCCGCGGGGCGATCGGCTCGCCGGTGCGGTCCCGGTGCTCGATCCACCCGCTCGAGAACCAGTACGTGCCGGGCGCCTCCTCGAACAGGCGCTGGTACCGCTCGCGCGAGCCGAGCAGCAGGGTGATGCAGTCGTGGGCCCGCGGGACGACGAGCGGCACCTCGCCCGCCCGCACGCCGACCAGGCTGTTGTTGCACAGGCCGTAGCCGAGCAGGACGGCGTCGCAGGTGTCGGGGCCGGCGGCGTCGACCTCGTCCTGGAGGCGCCGGCGGCAGGTGTCAGAGTTGTCGTGGAGGCCCTGGGGCAGGAGGGTGACCTCGGCCGCGTGCCGGGCGCGGGCCGCCGTGTGATACAGTTCCCGCCGGAGGACGTCGCAGGCGATGACTTTCAGGCGCATGACGGATTCTCGACTTCAACGCACCGTGCGAAACGCGAGGCCTTTCGAGCCGGCCGCGGAAGCGGCCGGTCATCCCCATCGGCCGTGGAGTGTGCCGTGGCGGATGGAGATGGCCCGCTGCTCCCGCAGCGGGCTCGGTGCTGCGGGGCGCAGCGCTACGCGTACTCGGCCAGGACCTCGAACCGCTGCTCGAAGTCGACCTCGGGTTCCAGGAACTTGTGTTTGTACTGCTCCACGCGTCCGTTTCGGCGGGCGACCATCTCGCGGTCGTACGCCTCCCACGTGCCGGCGGGCAGCGTCTTGACCCGGATCGGCCTCAGCCGCCCCGAGTGCCGCTTCGTCTCATACTCCATGTTAAGGCGTGCCAGCGCGGAGTCAACCGCGGCGGCCATCGCCGGGGCGGTCTCGGCCGGCACGTCGTCCGTCTCGACGAGGAGGCTGTAGTACGGCACCTCGTCCCAGGTGGGGCAGAGGCA
>JAWODB010000210.1:0-5068 GCA_046483505.1 Phycisphaerae bacterium | reverse complement strand
GGGTACGGAGACCCGCCGCGCACGAGTTAGCGTTGTAGTGCTAAGCGGTTTCAGGTAAGTCTTGTGCGGTGGTTCTCCGCAACCCCCGCGCAGACTTCCAATGGACCTCGCCGGGGGCGGAGACCCGGCGCGCCACCTCTGGTCAGGACTTTCCTGAACCCGCATAGTCATCATGTTCCTCCATTTTCTTGAAAGCAAGATTCAGGCCCGGCACCAGGTTCACTCCAAAGCAGCACTTCACGGCCTTCAGGATCCATCTTAAGAGCCGCTTCGACATCAACGGTCGGGATTCGATACTCGCTGCATACCAGATATCAATCACGTCCTGCAGCCCCCCGCGGCACGGCTCAAGGTGGATGGGCGGATGGTCTGTGTCGCAGCGCAAGAACCGCTTGATCTCCCTGACGCTGCCGCCCCGTACGCCCTTGCGCAGCAGGCTGTCCCAGGACTCGTCTGGCTTCACCCGGCATGAGAAGGTGCGGGCGCAAAAGAGGGCAAGCCAAGCCGGCATGTAGTTCAGCAGAGGAAGTCCCGTGGTATGCGACTCCAGCAGGAAGTAGCGGTTCGGCGTGGCCATGAGGAAGAGCAAACCCCCAGGCTTCAGGAGAGACCATAGCCTTGCCATGATAACGGGGCGTTCGTTGGGCAGCAAGTGCTCGTAAACCGCCTCCATCACGACGAAGTCAACTTCACCAATGCCTTCGGGCAGCTCGCAACCACTGGGTGACAGCATGAACGCTACATTCTCATAACCGTAAAACGCCGCCCGGCGTCTGGCCAGATCAACGAACTTCGGCTGCAATTCAACGCCAATGATGGAGGATTCGGGAAACATCCGGGCCAGGTTCATCGTTGATCCGCCCGATCCGCACCCAAAGTCCAAAATCGTCTTGCCCGCGAAAGCCTTTTCCTCAACGTATCCGAGAATGCTCCGGTCGAAGCATATGTAGGTTAGGGATTCATCCCTCATGATTTCATCGCAGAGCCAGATCGGGCCTTTCACGTCAAAGACGGCGCGGATAAGGTCCAAGGGGTAGTGCGTCTCCCAACGCCGGCGCGAGATGAAGGTTTTCGGGTCGGCCGGCGTAACCTCGATGCGCCTCTTGTCGCCCGCGACCTCGGTTATCTCTACGGTTGCCGCCCTGTGTGTCCACTTCACGCTCATGCCCATTCTCCTAAAGCCGAGGTTTTTCAGGTGGCTTTGCTCGGCTATGCCGTCGGGCGATTGAGAAGCATTATACTGCCCCCGCCCCCCGCTTGAGCCAAGGGGTTTTTCGAAAAAATGCAAGTCCAAGCGGTCATCCGCGGGTTCGAGCGGGGATTCGGCCCTCGTGCAGAGCGATTTCAAAACGTGCTCCCATCGCGATGCCGCCTAGGGCCTAGTCCGCATGCGAGGCACAACAATCAGGCGTATCCGTGGACGGGGCGACAAAGGTTAAAGGGCACCAGCGCTCGCGGCCCAAGCGCCGCCAGCTGGCGTATCCGCGATCAGAATATCTTGCGACCGTCGCTCCGCCGAGTCAAACCCTCCTCGCCGCTCCATCTCCCGGTAAAAATCGGGCCGGCGAACCCACACGTCGTGACGCGTTGCAGCGCCCCCGACGCTCGCCGCGCGACCGCTTACTCGACGCTCTTCAATCCCAACCGCTTCGCCTCCTCGGCCACTTCCTCGGCCTTCAGGCCCGACTCGCGGGTAATCTCGGTCGTGATGCGTTTGCCGGTCTCCTGGTCCTCGGCCGTGAGGTGGATGCGGCCCTTGCGGTCGTAGGAATAGGTGACCCGGACGAGGCTGCCGGCCGGCCGGCCGGGCGGCAGGCCCGTGACCTCGGCCGTCCCGATGACGATGTTCGCTTCCGGCGTCGGGGCGTCGCCCTGGACCACCTGGAGGATGATCTTCTGCTGGCCGTCCACCGCCGTCTGGTACGTCTTGCTGACGCTCGTGGGCAGCCGCCGGTTCTTCGGGATGATGACGTCGTTGCGGTACTGGAGGGTGCGGGCGTCCTTGATGATGAGCCCCAGGGCGTGGGCCGCCACGTCCGCCGTCTTGATCTTGCCGAGACGTTCGGCGGCCTCGGCGCTGAGTTCGTGGACGGGTTCGCCGCCTTCCAGCACGCAGATGGCGGCGTGGATGGCCGCCCCGGACGCCACCGCCTCGTCGACCGGCACCTCGGCCTTGACCTCCTTGTTGCTCATCCGCGCCAGCAGGCGCTTGACCATCGGCATGCGGGTCGAGCCGCCCGTGGGAATGATGCGGCTGACGCCCACCCACGTGATGCCGGCCTCCTCCAGGACCATCTCGGTCGTCAGTTGCGTGACGGCCAGGAGGTCCTCGGTGATGGATTCGAACGTCTCCCGCGAGAGGTCGTAGTTGCCCCAGTTGCCGCGGAAACTGACGGGCACACGGGCCCACTCGCGGCGGCTGAGGGTCTTCTTGGCCTCCTCGGCGCTCAGCCACAGGTACGAGAGCGCCTGCGGGTCCTCCCGCGGGTCGTCGTTGAACTCGTCGCGGAAGGCGTCGGCCAGGTAGTTGACGATGCGTTCGTCCCAGTCCTTGCCGCCCAGTTCCACGTCACCGTCGGTCGCCAGCGTGATGAACTCGTGGCCGCGCTTCTCGATGACCGTCACGTCGAACGTGCCGCCGCCCAGGTCGTAGACGAGGATGACGCCGTCCTCCCCCTGCTCGGCCAGGCCGTAGGAAAGGGCGCTGGCGGTGGGTTCGTTGACGATGTCGAGGACCTCGATGCCGGCGATGGCGCCGGCGTCCTCGGTGGCCTTGCGGCGGGCGTCGTCGAAGTAGGCCGGCACGGTGATGACCGCCCGCCGGATCGGGCCGATGTGCATCTCGGCGTCCTTGACGACCTTCTTCAGGATCAGGGCCGAGATCGATTCCGGCGTGTACGTCTCGCCGTCCACCTTGAACCGCCACTTCGCGTTGCCCATCTGGCGTTTGACGTTCAGGACGGCGCGGGCGGGGTTGGCGAGGGCCTCCCGCCGGGCGTCGCGCCCGACGATGACCCCCGACTTCGTGAAGACCACCACCGACGGGGTCAGCAACTCGCCCTCGGCGTTCGGCACGATGACCGGCCGGCCGGAGGCGTCGACGACGGCCAGTTTCGTCAGCGTCGTGCCGAGGTCGATGCCGACCGTGCGGTGCTCGCGTGCCGGTTGCGGGTCCGTCATGGAAGGTCCCCAAGGGGCTATGAGATGATACGCATTCTAAACCCGCCCGTCCGGTTGTCAAGCCGCGGGCAACAGTTGACGGGGGCGGCGGCATCGGCTAGGATTCCTCCAGCCGGGGCGGGGGCACGCGCGTCAGGACCGCGC
Source organism: Phycisphaerae bacterium (assembly GCA_046483505.1). Classification (GTDB taxonomy): domain Bacteria; phylum Planctomycetota; class Phycisphaerae; order FEN-1346; family FEN-1346; genus BS750m-G62. The sequence goes on along the minus strand of JAWODB010000210.1, from coordinate 1,744 downwards.
CGGAACGGGGCGCGGCGCGGGCGGCGCACCGTTTTCGTGCGCCCCGGCCGGCGCCCGGCCGTATAACCGGGCGGAGGAGACGATGACCGACACCCCCACAGGCGGCAGCCAACTGCCGGCCCGCCGGCCGGGCGGCGGCGTCCGCGCCCACCTGGAAGCCAAGGCCGGCCCCGAGAAGGGCGAGACGCTCCGCCTCGCCCCCGGCGTCACGGTCATCGGCCGCGACCCCGCCTGCGACATCCAGTTGTCCGAGCCCGCCATCTCCCGCCAGCACTGCCGCATCGACCACGCCGGTGACCAATGGGTCCTGCGGAACCTGAGCAGCAACGGCACCCGCGTCAAGCGGAAGGAGATCGAGGAGCACGTCCTCTCCCACGGCGACGAGATCCGCATCGGCGCCAAGACCCGCCTCGTCTTCGTCCTGGAGGAACGGGTCGTGGCCGAAGGCGCCCGGCCGCAGTTCCGGCCCCGCACCGCCGAGGGCGAAGCCGTCGGCGCCGCCGAGGAGGAAGAGGCGGAGGCGGCCGAGGATGAGGAAGAGACCCCCTCCCTGTTCAAGCGCCGCCGCGGACTCTTCATCGGCCTCGGGGCCTACCTGGGCCTCCTCATCATCGGGGGCATCCTGGCCGCCGTCTACCTGAAGGGAAGCGGCGGGGGCCCCGGCCGGGACGACGGCCTTCCGCGGCTGTCGCTGGACGCCCGGATCATTCCGCCGGGCGGGTCCCGGCCGCTTCGCATCGACCGCACGTCGCCCACCGGGATCTGGTGCGTCAACGACCGCGGCGAGCAGATCCTCGTGCCGCACGAAGCCCTCAAGACCGGCGAGGCCCGCCGCGTGCCCGGCATCCGCCAGGCCATCGACGTCCAGTACCTGACGCCGGACGAGTTCCAGCGCCGCAAACGCCGGGGGGACATCTCGCCCAACTACCCCTATGTTCTGGAACACAACCGCAGCCGCGCCATGGCCGAACGCCTCAAACGGGAAGCCCTGGAAGCCCACCTGGTCAGCGACATGCCCGGCAACGAGGAGAAACTCTTCTACGCCGTCCGCTATTTCCAGCGGGCGCTGGCGCATTACGGCATGCGGTTCCTGCCGGACCCCCACGAGGACAAGATCCGACAGGAGGCGACCAAGAAACTCATCAACCGCATCCACGACCTGTACCGCGAGGCCGTCCGGGTGGCCAAGGCGGGCGACTTCGGCAAGGCCATTGCCGCCTACGAGAAGATCCTCGACTACGTCCCGGAGCGGGAAAACATCATCTACCACAACGTCTCCCGCCGCCTGACGGACGTCCGCCGCCGCGCGCGGGCCGCCAGGGGGTGAGGCAGGCGGGGGCGGCGAAAGGTGTCATTCTGAGGGAGCACGGCGACCGAAGAATCTCGCCGTCAACGCCGTGCTGTCAAGCCAAGCAACGACCACGGCGAGATGCTTCGCGTCGCTCGGCATGACATCGTCAGGGCGGGTCGTGGCGCACCCCGTCTCAGGGCGCCGGCGCTTCGGGATCCAACTGCACCGGGCTGCCGTCCGGCCGCTTCTCGCCCTTGACGCCGAAGAACTTGACGTCCGACGGCGCCACGTCCTCCGGGGGCACCTCCGGTCGTGTCGTGGGGTACTTCTCGCGGAAGGCCTTCAGCCACGCGGGCGGCTCGGTCGAGGCCTTGGGGGGCTCGGTCGTGGCCGGACCTTCCGGGGCCGCCTCCGGCGTCTCGCCCGCCGTCTCCCCGCCGCCGCTCGTGACGG
>JAWODB010000185.1:0-7648 GCA_046483505.1 Phycisphaerae bacterium | reverse complement strand
GGCCTGCTGACCGACCTGCTGGACCTCTCGAAGATCCATGCCCGCCGGCTGCGGCTGGACGTCCAGGACTTCCGACTCCGCGACTGTATCGCCGACGTCGTGGGCCGGTACCGCGTCCGGGCCGAGCAGAAGGGCCTGGCGTTCGAGTGCCGGCCCACGACGTCGGCGATACAGTCGCGGAGTCGGAAGTCCTGGACGTCCAGCCGCAGCCGGCGGGCATGGATCTTCGAGAGGTCCAGCAGGTCGTTCAGCAGGCCGAGAAGGGCGTCGCCGGCGGCGCGGACCCGTTCCAGGTACCGCCGCGGCTTCGCGTCCAGGTCGGCCGAGAGGGCCAGGTCCGTCATCCCCATGATCGTGTTCATGGGGGTCCGGACCTCGTGGCTGATGCTCGAGAGGAACTCGTTGCGGACGGCCTTGGCGCTCTTGGCCATGACGGCCAGGGTCCGCGTCCGCCGCTTGGCCCGGTCCAGGTCCTGGACGAGGACGTTGACCCGGCCGCGCAGGTGGCGGAGTTCAGCCCGCGTCCGCCTCAGCCGACGTCGATAGACGAGGGCCGCACCCGCCGCCACGCCCGCCGCCGCGAGGCCGAGGGCCAGGCTCAGCCAGTCGGCCGGCGTCACGGCCAACGGGAAGAGCGCCATCGCCGGAATCAGCCACGGGCAGGATGCCATGGTCCCGGTTCCGCCCCCATCATGCTCGGTTCAGACGGCCGCCGGCGGTCCGGCGCGGCGAGGGCGGGCCCCGTTTCTCTCCGCTGCAACGAGCAAACCCGGCCTTGGCCCCGCGAAACGGACCGTCTCGCATAGGGTGTATCGGCCGTCGTCGGCACAGAGTTCAGCCATTGTCCCGCATGGGCACCGGACGGAGGCGCACCCCGCGAATGCTTCAATTGCAGGATGGGCCCCCGAATGCCGATATAATGGGACAAAACCCGGCGGCTCCAGGATACCCGCCACCAGTTCGTCTTCCGTCCGGGACTCGCGTGGTATTACGCAAGCAACTCGGCCGTCTACGCCGATGACACGTACGGCTCGTTTCACGACGATACGGGCCGGCTCCAGGTGCACCGCTTCCAGGTGGGGGTGGGCCCGTGCGGCGGTAGGCCATCGAAGCAGCCCGCGAGAGGGGTCGCGTGAACGTGGAGAAAAACGGCGATTCGGGCAAGCAGAACCTGGCGATACGCTGCAGGCCGGGCGCTGATCCGCAAGGAGGCCGGCCGTTTCGCGTCGGCGGGGGCCGAGGCCCGTTCGGCAACCGCGGCCGGGAGGTATGGAGACCGTGCTAACTCCCGCAGAAACAGGGAATTGCGTTTGCGTCCGGGGCAAATTCGTGTATAGTTCTGGAGAGGTCGTACTCCAACGCGGCGCCACCGCCACGGGAGAGAGGGGCATGCGTGGCCCCTCCTGCTGTCGTGGGAATATAGCCTTTGCGCCAAGGGCGTTGGCGGGATGGGGGAATCGTCCGTATAACGCCGCTGGGTATGCGGCATCTCTCCTGAACTCCGGTAACCTCTCTTCGGGGGGAACCTCAATGCGTAGACGAACGCTCGGCTTGCTGAGTCTCCTGACTGTCTGGCTCGTCCTCGCCGCCGCAGGGTGCGCTCCCAGCGCCAAGAGTCCCCTGCAGGCCTTTCTCCAGGACCGGCCGAAGCCGGTCTCCGGCGTACCGTACCGCGTCCTGCCGCCGGACGTCATCACCGTCCGGTCCACCTACGTGCCGGAGATCGACGGCAGCACGCAGCAGGTGAGGCCGGACGGCATCGTCAACCTGCCGCTGGTCGGCGAGATCGACGTCGTCGGCGAGAATCGGACCGGCCTGACGCCCGTGGAGATCGAGAAGCGGATCGCCAAGGAGGCCGAGACGTTCTACGAGCAGACCGACGCCACCGTCGAAGTCGCCGGCTACAACTCGCAGAAGGTGTACGTCTTCGGCCAGGTGGGGCGGCCCGGCCCGCAGCCCTGGACCGGGACGAACACGGTCCTGGACATCCTCGCCAACAGCCAGCCGAACGACATGGCCTGGCCGGAGAAGATCATCCTGGTGCGGGGCAAGACGCCGCGGCGGGGCGGCTACCTGATTGACGTCGACGACCTGAAGAAGGCGGCCGAGAAGGCACCGGAAGTCGGATCGGAGGAGGCGGAAGACGCCCCCACCGTGGTGGCCAAGGCCGAGAAGGAGGCCGCAGACCCCGACGCCATCACCCCCCTGCCGAAACAGGTGGAAGCCAAGGTCCTGCGGGTGAACCTGACGAAGATGTACGAGAAGGGCGACCTCTCGAAGAACGTCTACCTCCAGCCCGACGACATGATCTACGTGCCGCCCACCCCGCTGGCCGAGGTCGGCCTGGCTCTTCAACAGTTGCTGTTCCCGATTCGGCCCGCGGCATCGGCCATCCAGTTGCCGGCCACTGCGGCCCGTTACGCCACCGGCCTTCCGTAACCAAGCAAGGTGCATTGCCATGGCTGAAACACAAGAGACCGGCAAACGGGAGTTTGCCGCGCGGACCGTTCTGCGGACCGCGTGCCGCCACTACGTGCTCTTCGGGCTCGGCACGTCGCTGTTCGCCATTGCCGCCCTCTTCGCCATTCCCTGGCTGCCTCAGTGCGAGAAGGAGTACACGGGCACGGCGAAGTTCCAGCGGCACCAGGAAGCGACGCTGGAGGATCGCGGCGGCGCGTTCGAGGGGTTCAAGTCCATCCTCCTGCATCAACTGGCCGGCCGCGACGCCGTCAAGCAGGTCATCGAGGACCTGCACCTGGACAAGGGCCTGCCCCGCGCCAGCGACGGGACCCGTACGCCCGAGGGCCAGCAGAAACTCCAGGCCATGGTCGAGCGGTTCAGGGAACAACTCAAGATCGCGTGGGACGTCAAGAGCGACCAGGTCGACCTCGTCTCGGTCAGTTTCACGCACGCGGATCCCAAACTTGCCGAGGAGGTGCCCAACCGCCTGGTCAAGAACTACATTACCCGCGTCAGCGAGGATATCGTCGAACGGCTTAAACGCAGTTGCGACTTCCTGCGTCAGCGCGTCAGCGAGGTGGAAACCCGGCTGGACCAGGCCACGCGGGAACAGATCCAGTTCCAGAAGGAGAATGCCGGGGCCCTGCCCGAGAGCCCGGGCGGCCTGGAGGAACGGAGCCGGCAGGTCAGCAACAACATCGATACCCTCCGGCTGCAGCAACGGGTAGCCAAACAGAAACTCGAGCGCCTCAAGGCCATGGCCGAGAAGGTCGAGGCCAATCCCGATGAACCGGTGGAGGTCGTCAAAGGCCCTAACCCGGAAATCCAGCGGCTCAAGGAGGAACGGGACGCGCGCGAGCAGAGCCTGCAGGAGTACGAGGACGCCCTACAGGACTATCGCATCGTGCGCCGGATGAAGGACGAGCACCCGCAGGTCAAGGCCATCACGGCGAAGATCGCGGCGGCTGAAGAGAAAGTCGCTGAGATCAAGAAACAGATCGAGGAGACGGACGAGGAAGTCGTTGTCCAGAGAGTGTTCAGCAGCGAACGCGCCCGGGAAGACCTCGCTATCGCCCTCGCCGCCGCCGAGTCCGAATACGAGATGGCCGATAAGGAACTCGAGCGCCTCCAGCGGCAACTGAAGGACTACGAGACCTACCTGGCGCGGTACGCCCCCATCCGCGAGGAATGGGTCCGCATCTCCCAGAGGCACCGCGACTTGACCCAGGAGAAGGAGAGTTGGGAGCAGCGGCTGCGCGACGTCGAAATGTCGCTGGCCGCCGAGGTCGCCAAGCGCCGCAATCGCCTCGAGCAGGTCCAGTTGGCCGAGGAACAGCGCAAGCCCTCGTCGCCGAAACTCCACTACCTGCTCGGCTTCGCCCTCGTCGGCGGACTGGCGTTCGGCGGGGCGCTCGTGTTCCTCGCAAACCTGACCGACCGGTCCGTCTGGACGCCCCAGGACGCCGAGAAAGTGTTCGGCGTGCCGGTGTGCGGCACGATCGGCGAGATCATCCCGCCGCGGACGCGCTTCTGGCGGGGTATCCAGCGCTTCGCCATCGAGCCGGGCGTGGCGCTGCTCCTCCTCGCCGCCGTCGGCATCGGGTGCATGCACGTGACCCTGTGGCTTCAGTACCCGGAACGGTTCGAGCAGTGGACCACCGACCAGGTCGGCTTTCTGGCGGACGCCATCGACTTCGCCTGGACCAGAGCACAGGCCGAAGTGAACGGGGGCCTGTAAGGATTGGCGATGTACCTGGATTTCTACAACCTGAACGAATACCCGTTCGCGATCAGTTGCGACGCACGCTTCTTCTACGAGAGCGCCGTCCACCGCGAGGCGCTGGCCAACATGCAGTACACCATCGATCAGCGCAAGGGCATGGTCCTCGTGACCGGCGAGATCGGGGCCGGCAAGACGTTCCTCGGCAACATGCTGGCGGGCCGCCTGGGGGTCGGCACCACGACCGTCCTGGTCGCCCACCCGCCGCGCTCCGGCAAGCAACTCCTGCGGGCCGTGGCCCTGCGGAGCGGCCTGACCGTCAACGGGGGCGACGACGTCTCCTCCCTGGCCGACGCCCTCGAGGAACACCTGGAACGCGTCCACCGCCGCGGCCGGACCGTCGCCCTGATCGTCGACGAGGCCCAGGACCTGACGCCGGGCGCCCTGGAAGAACTGCGCCTCATGTGGAACTGGGAACGCGGGGGACAGCGCCTGCTCCAGATCATCCTCATCGCCCAGCCCGAATTGCGCGACATGCTGCTCGAACCGCGGTGGGAGGCGCTCAGGCAGCGGATCGTCCTGAGTTACCACCTGGGGCCCCTCTCGGCCGAGGATACGGCCGCCTACATCGCCCACCGGCTCCGCGTGGCCTCCGACGGCCGGTGCCTGGCGGACTTCACCGCCGAGGCCGTCCGCACCATCCACGACGCGAGCGACGGCATCCCCCGCCTCATCAACACCATCTGCGACAACAGCCTCCTCGCGGCGTACGCGAAGGGCGTCTATCGTATTTACACGGACCTGATCACCGAGATCCTCCGGGACATGACCTGCTGGAACGCCGGCATCGCGCAGGCGACTCCGAGCGGCCGCCCGGAAACCGAATAAGGGCAACCCGTGGGCAACGTCTACGACGCCATGCGAAGACACGAGTCGGAGCAGGCGGAGCCTGAATCGGCCGCCCCCGGCCCGGAGACCGGCGGCGAATCGGCCGCGGCGACCGACGGCCGACACGAGACCGTCCCGACCGCCGAGGGGCTCCGCCGCCCACGACGGCCGCGGCTCCGGACGAACGGCTACGCGCCCGAACTGGTCGCCCACAACGACCGCGGGGGGAGCCGGGCCGAGGAATACCGCGCCCTCCGGACCAACCTCCTCGCCCAGTACGAGAAAAACCGGTTCTGCATCCTCGTCACCAGCGCCGAGGCCGCCGAGGGCAAGACCGTCACGTGCCTGAATCTCGGGTTCGTCCTGGCCGAACTGCCCGACCGGCGGACCGTCGTCGTCGACTGCGACCTCCAGAAGAGCCACTTCAACACGTTGCTCGGCACCCCGCCGAACCCGGGCGTGGCGGACGTGCTGCGGGGCGAGGCGACGCCGGAGGAGGCGCTCCACGAAACGACCTGCGACAACCTGCTCGTGATGCCGGCCGGGGAGGTGGCACAGGAAGACGTCGGCGAACTGATCAGCCGGCCGGAACTCGAGGACCTCGTCAGCCACCTCCGCAAGGAGTACGACTATGTGCTGCTCGACACGCCGCCCATCCGCGTGGCCGGCGTTCGGCGGCGGTACCGCCAGAGCATCAGTTACTCGACGGCCGGCATCCTCGGCCGCACCGCCAAGGACGCCCTGGTGGTCGTCCGGATGAACAAGACCAAGCGGGAGTCGGTCGAGGCGGCCCTGCGGCAACTGAAATCGGCGAACGTGCGGCCGGTGGGGTTGGTGCTGACACACCAGCGGCACGTCATTCCCGAGTTGCTGTATCGGCTGTTCTGAGAGGGGCACTTCCCTATGGGACAGGGCCTCTGTTTCGGAAGGTTGGGCTTGTCGCCGCGTGGAATCTGTCATCCAGGCAGGATGAGCCGTTGAGCACGCCCCATGAAACGCCTGCTCTTCATCGCGCATCGCGTGCCGTATCCCCCGGACAAGGGAGAGCGGGTACGGGCGTTTCATGAGATTAGAGCCCTTGCCGAGCACTTCCGCGTGACCCTCGCCGCCCTCGCCCATTCGCCGGAGGACCGCGCCTCGGGCCGCGAACTGGAATCCTGGTGCGAGCGCGTCGTCACGGCTCCCGCCGGCGGAACCCTCGGCCTGGCGCGCGGCACCGCCGCCCTGCTTCGTGGGAAATCGGTCACGGAGGGCTATTTCCGCAGCCGCCGTCTCGCCGGGAAACTGAAAGACGAGGCGGCACGCGACCCGTTTGACATGGTCCTGGCCTACTGCTCCGCGGCCCTCCCGTACGCCTTGGCGGTCCCCGCCCCTCTGCGCGTGGCCGACCTCGTGGATATCGACAGCGCGAAGTGGGCGGCCTACGCCGAGGCGGCCCGATGGCCGACGTCCTGGCTCTACGGCCGCGAGGCCGCGGGCGTCGCCCGGCTCGAGCGCCGGGCCCTCCGCCAGTGCGATGCCGTCGTCCTCGTCAGCGAGGACGAGGCGAAGACCCTGGGAACCGAGAGCGACAAGGTCCTCGCCGTCGCCAACGGCGTGGATACCGACTATTTCCGGCCGCAGAAGCGGCCCGCCGACCAGGCGCCGACGCTCGTCTTCACGGGCACGATGGACTACCGCCCGAACGTGGAGGGCGTCTGCTGGTTCGCCGAGACCGTCTGGCCGGCCCTTCGGCGTGAGCGGCCGGACCTGCGGCTGGCGATCGTCGGCCGGGACCCCGCCCCCGCCGTCCGACGACTGGCCGAGAGGCCCGGCATCGAGGTCACGGGCTCGGTGCCGGACGTGCGGCCGTACCTGGCCCGTGCCACGGTGGCGGTGGCCCCGCTGCTGATGGCCCGCGGCATCCAGAACAAGGTCCTGGAGGCGATGGCGATGGGCCGGGCCGTCGTGGCCTCTCCGGCCGCCCTCGAAGGGCTCGACGTGGAAACGGGCACGGAGGTCATCGAGGCCCAGCCGCCGGAGGAGTGGCAGCGGGAGATCCTCGACCTCCTGGAGAACGAGGCGCGGCGGCAGGGCATCGAACAGGCCGCCCGCTCGTGCGTCGAGACCCGTTTTGCGTGGGATCGACAGATGAATCCGCTCGTAGACCTATGCCTCAATCTGTCCGACGCGTCGGAACACGGGCAGGCTACCGGGCGGGGCGAGGAGGCCACCCAGGCCCCCGCCCCGCCGAGAGCGAGAGACGTGGCCGTACCCCGAGCGGGAGAATGAGACCAGGGATCGTGGCATCGCTCTTTCAGAACATGGACGCCCCGCCGATGCACTTTGCGGTGGGCATGATCTGCGCGGGCCTCCTCTGGCTGCCGGTGCTGCTCGTGCGGCCGGGGTGGTGGATCTACATGCCGCTGGTCATGACCGCCGGCGGTGTGTGGGCCGAGGGACCCGACCTGCCGCTCATTGCCGCCGAGTACCCCAGCCTGCCGGGAAGCAGCCTCATCCGCGGCCAGGACTGGTCCGACACCCTGCACGGGAAATGGGCGAACCTGTTCTTCTTCCATGGGTGGATCGACCGCGGCGGCG
>JAWODB010000077.1:0-7761 GCA_046483505.1 Phycisphaerae bacterium | reverse complement strand
AGGTCGCCGAGAGCGTCAACGCGTTCGGCCTGGCCGTCTACGGCCAGGTGCGGGGCGAGGAGGGGAATCTCTTCCTCTCGCCGTACAGCATCTCCTCGGCCCTGGCGATGACGTGGGCGGGGGCACGGGGCGAGACGGCCAAGGAGATGCTGTACGGCGAGAGGAAGAGGTTCCCCTCCTCGCCCCGCACCTGGCCGTAGACGGCCAGGCCGAACGCGTTGACGCTCTCGGCGACCTTGGCCGTGGCCGCGGGGTCGACGGCAGCGGGCGCCTCGCCCTCGGGCGGTCCGGGCGACGGCGGCGCCCCGGCGTCCTTCGGGGGCGCCGGCTCCGGCTCCGGCTCGGTCGGGGCGCACCCGGGGGCGAAGAAGAGCAGGCTTGCGGCCACAAAGAGGACGACGGGCAGGCGGGACATGGACGGCTCCTTTCAGGCTGAGCGGCACGGCCGTGCCGCGTAGTGGGACAGGTACCGCAGCGGACGTTCCAGCGTGCGGGTGCCACCCTGGCACGGGTACGGCCCGTGCCGTGGCCGGCTGGCGGCTTGCCCGCCAGTGCGTGCCGGGATTCGCAGCACACGGGCTGACAAGCAGCCAGTGCCACCCGGCGCGGGGAGAACGACACAGACAGGGTAAAGGCCGCGGCGAGGGCCGTTCAAGGGGTAAGAGACAAAACACGACGGCGCATGCGGCGGACGGGCCGGCTCGCCGCCGTCCGAGCCGGCTGTGGAAGTTCCGGCGCGGCCGGCGGCGGTCGAGTCGCCCGTTGAGCCGTCGACCGAAGGTCGACGCCCAGGGGCCATACCCTTCGCGCCATGCACACGACCCACGACCGTCGACGGCACGTCGACGGTCGTGGGTCGTAGCGCGCGGGGGTCCGGAGCCCCCCCGCGCTCACGGGCACGGTGTCTAGGCCTGCTTGTCCTCGCCGGTGGGCGGGGCCTCGCCCTCGCCGCCGACCTCTTCCTCGATCTCCTCGGTGGGCGGGGTCGGGGCGGGGGCCATCTCGGAATCGCTCTCCGCTTCCGCCTCCGCCTCCTCCGGCGCCTCGTAGCCCTTGGCGGCGACCGGGTCGCGGAACGCCAGGACGAACAGCAGAAACAGGATGCCGGAGACGATCGTGCTCACGAGCCACATCGGCTGGAAGTCGATGATCTCCTCGCCCTCCTGGACCACCGTTCCGGCTTCGAGGAGCGACCCGTTGATGAAGTTGCCGAGCAGCAGCCCCACGCCGAAGACGAGGAACAGGAGGCCTTGGGCCTGCGCTTTCATCTCCTTCGGGGCCTTGCGGTCCACGTAGATCTGCGCCCCGACGTAGTAGCAGCCGAAGATCACGCCATGCACGAGGATGGCGGCAAAGTAAAGCGGGCTCGTGTCGTAAGCGTTCCCTGCGTAGTACGCGCCGTAGCGGACCAGCAGGGCGAAGAGGCCGATGGCCATCGTCTTCTTCAGGCCGAAGCGGGCGATCGCGATGGGCACGAGCAGCATCAGGAACATCTCGACGAACTGCCCCCAGTTCATCGTGACCGTGACGTACTCGAACTCCTTCGCCTGCAGGAACGCCGCCCCGTACGTCCAGTGGGCCGAGAACGGAACCGTCGCAATCAGGTAGCCGATGATCAGGAAGGCGAAGAAGCCGTCCTTCATGAGAACCAGCGACCGCAGGCCCATGACGTCCACGACGGAGGTCTTCTGCCCCTTGGCGGGCGGGGGCGTATGCGGCAAGACGAAGGCGAACAGGCCGGAGACCCCCGCCACGCCCGCCCCGCAGTACAGCGGAATGGCCGTGCCGTCGATCTTCATGTCCCAGAAGAAGCCGGCCGCCAGGCTGAACAGACCCGCCGCCACCCACCCGATGGACCCGAACACCCGGATCTGCGGGAACTTCTCCGACGGGCTGTGCGTCATGGCGATGGAACTCGTCAGGCCCCACGTCGGCATGTAGCACAGCATCGCCAGCAGCAGGAGCAGGAACAGGAAGAACGGCTGGGTCACCTGCGTGGCGCCGAGCAGCAGGACGCCCGTGGCCAGGTTCAGAAACGCCAGCACCTTCTCGGACGAGAAGTTGCGGTCGGCGATCATGCCGATAAGCGGCGAGGCCAGGCACCCGAGGGCCATCGAACTGCCGATCAGCGCCATCTCCAGGCCGCCCATCCCAAGTTTCTTCACGTACGCGGTCAGTTGCACGAACCATACCGCGATCAGCATGTACTGGAGAAACATCATCGTGCTGAGCCGGATGCGTACGCTCATGGGCATTCTGGCCATGGCTTGACGGCCTCCTTTCGACTGGGTCCGACGGCCTGGGCGAACCCCTTCCGGCCGCCCACTCTACACGCCCGCTCGCCGGGGCGCAAAGAAAAATCGTGACCTCGCGCGGGCCAGTTCCATTGTCATTCCGACCGGAGCCTCGCGCCGCGAGGCGAAGCGGAGGAATCTCGCCGTGCAAGTCGTTTCCGAACGGCGTAACGGCACCAGCCGCGGCGAGTTCCCTCGACTCGCTGCGCTCGCTCGGGATGACAGGGCGGGACGGCGCCCGCCGGTTTCCGTTGCAGCCCTCCCCGCCCGGCGCGATAATGCGGGCGCGCTTGTGTGGCCCGGCCGGTCTTGTCCGGCCGGGCGAGCGCTTCGACCCGGCCGGACAAGACCGGCCGGGCCACACGCCGGAGGCGCTCCGGCGGACGAGCCATCGCGGGCAACCACCGTGCGTTCCTGTACGAACGCGGCGGTCAAGACTGACCGCCGCGCATGGTTACAGCCATGACCTTCATCGACCGCTCCATCCTGGTGGGCCTGGTGGCCCTGGTGATCCCCCTGGTGGTCCATCTGCTGGGCCGCCGGCGGCCGCGGAAAGTCGAACTGCCCACCGCCCGCTTCGCCGAGGGCGCCCACGCCGCCGCCCGCGGCCGGCTGTGGCTGAAGCGGCTCGGCCTCCTCGGCCTGCGCCTGGCGGCTGTGGCGCTGATCGTTCTGGCCCTGGCGGGACCGCGCGTCGGCGGCGGACCCGCCGGACCGGCCGGGCGCTGGCTCCTCGTCCTCGACGCCTCGGCCAGCATGCGGGCGCGGGCCGCCGATGGCCAAACCGCGTTCGCCCACGCTCGCGGGCGGCTCGACGCCGTTCTCGCGGCCCTGTCGGACGAGGCGGCGGTCACGCTCGCCCTCACGGACGGCCGGGAGGCGGACGGGTCGCCCGAGGAGGTCCGCCGGGCCCTGGCGGCGATGCCCGATCCCGGCTGGGGGGCCGAGCCCCTCGGCCGGACGCTCCGCGAGGCCCTCGCCGCCGCAGACGAAAGTGCCGACGGCGGTGCCGCCCGCCTCGTCGTGGCGACCGATGCCACCCCCGCCGCCGTCGCCGATATACGCCCCGGCGCCTTCGCCGAGGCGGACCTGGACGTGACGCTCCTCGGGCTGCCCCCGGGGGGCGGGAACGCCTGGCTCGCCCTCCCCCGCGTGACCGTCGAGGCGGAGGACGGCCGGCCCGTCGTCTGCGTCGAGGCCGAGGTCCGGACGAGCGACCCGAAGACGGACGTCAGGCCCTCCCTATCGCTCGACGGGACGGGGCATCGTGGGAGAGGGTTCCGGGGTGACGGCCGGGTCCGGTTCCGGGCCCCCCGACCCGACGGGGGACCGTGGCAAGGCACCCTCCGTATCGGGGCGAGGCCCACGATGGGGTGGAGCAGTGCCCCGGACGCGAATAATCCCCGTCCGCTTACGGACCACGTAGACGTATTATCCGTCGACAACGTGCGGTACGTCACGGCGGCGGCGCCGCAGGCCGCGGGTGTCCTCGTCGTCGACGCCGCCGAGGAGCCGGACGCCCGCGTCCGGTCGGCGGACCTCGTGGCGGCGGCGTTCGCCGGCGAGACGGACGCCCCGCGGCACGTGACGCGCTCGGCCGTCGGCGACGCGGACCGGGCCGACCTCGCCCCGGCGGACCTGGTGTTCTGGGTGGGCGCCAAGCCCCCCGCCGCGGACGGCCTGCTCGCCGGCCCCCGGCCGCCCGTCGTCTGGCTGCCCGCCGACGCCGAGCCGCCGGCCGCGGCGCTTGCCCAGGCCCTCGGCCTGGCGTTCGGCGATGCCGAGGCCGTCCCCGACGGCGCCACCGTCGACCCCGCCGGTTACACGAGCGACCTCCTGGCGGCGTTCGAGGGCGGCACCAGCGGCGACCTCGCGGCCGCCGTCTTTCGCCGCCGCCTTCGGTGGGACGAACCGCCCGCGCCGCGCGGCAAGCCCGCGGCCGGCCGCGCCACGGTGGCCGCCCGCTTCCGCGACGGGGCCCCGGCCATCCTGGCGCGGCATCAGGCGAAGGTGGAGACGGTCGCTTTGGCCGTCGGCCCCGCCCCGCGATGGGGCGACCTGGCGTCGCGGCCGGAGTGGGTGGTCCTGGCCCATTCGCTCGTGGAGGCCCTGGCGCCGGCGGGCGGTGTCCGGACGCTGAACCTGACGGTCGCCGAGGCCGCCCGCCGCGGCCTCAAGGCCGAGTCCGCCCGCGGGGCCATGGGGACGGCCGAGCGGGCGGACGCCGACCTCCCGCTGCGTCCGGGCAACTACACGGGCACCGATGCCCGCGGCCGGCCCGTCCGGTGGTCGGTGAACGTGGACCCGGCCGAGACGGCGGACCTGGAGCCCGACGCCGCCCGCCTGGCCGCGGCATTTGCCGACGGCGCCTGCCGCGTGGTCGGGCCGGAGGCGGACCTCCCGGCGGCGATTCCGGGCCTGTCAGGGCCCGCCGGCCGCGATTTGACGCCGTATCTCGTGGTGCTGCTGGCGGCGGCCCTGTTGGCGGAGGGGCTGGTGGCCTGGTGGGCCTCGCCGCGGCGGTGGCGATAAAGGGTGTTGTTCGCGCCTTTTGTCGTTCGAGCCGGCTGCGGGAGCAGCCGGACATCTCCATCCGCCATGGCATAGGCCACGGCCGGCGAAGATGCCCCGCCGCTTCCGCGGCGGGCTCGAACGACCCGCCGGCGCGTCAGCTGCGCTCAAGATATCGGGGGTGGCCCGTCAAGGCGGGGGCGTGGGCCGTGCGCCAGGGCCGTTTTTCCCTTTGACACCCCCAACACGCGGGGGGTACAGTGGTGGCGCCTAAACGGGCTGCAGCCGTGGACCCTGTGGAAGGAGGAGCCACATGCTGGAGTACGATCGGCTGAAAGAAGTGATCGCGTCGGCGGAGGAAGACGTCCTCAAGGCCGACAAGGGCAACAAGGCGGCCGGCACGCGTGTCCGCAAGGCCATGCAGGAGGTCAAGGACGCCGCCCAGGAGGTCCGCAAGAAGGTGCTGGAACTGCGCGACCAGGGCGAGCAGCCGGAACAGCCGCCGCCGCCTCCCACGCCGCCCAGTCCGTCGTTCTGACCGTCCGTCGGACGGCCGGGGACGGTGCCGCCGAGGCCGCCTGAGTGCGGCCGCGGGCGGGCCGTCTTCGGCGGGGCGAGGATAGACGATTCCGACCGGGCCCGCTCCCGGCGGGCGCGGCCCTGGGTGCCGGCCCGCGCAGGCGTTCGGGCCGGCGGCCGGGGACGCGTGCCCCACGGGCGGGCTCGCGCCGACTGGGGCCGGGGTGAGCCCCGCGGCTTCTTGCCCGGCCGACTCCTTCCGAATCGGCTTCGCGGCCCGGACGCCCGCGGGGCGGCGTACCGGGGCGATGCCCGCCCCTCGGGCCGCGGGCAACGCCTTTACGAGCCGCTGACGGGGCAACCGGTGTCCATCCCCCGGTGCGGGCACGCGGGAGAACGACCATGGGGCGCCCCCTGCTGGTGGACCTGTCGGCGATCGACCTGGACGGCCAGGCCCTCGGCCTGGAGGAGATCCGGCGCTACAACCCGCACCGCTACGAGATGGAGCAGTTGAGCGCCATCATCCACCTGGACACCGAGGCCGAGCAGATCGTGGCCGCCAAGGACGTGCGGGACGACGAGTTCTGGGTCCGCGGGCACATCCCCGGCCGCCCCCTGATGCCGGGCGTCCTGATGGTGGAGGCGGCGGCCCAGATGTGCAGCGTGTATTACAAAGTCGTCCGGGAGGACCCGCGGTTCCTGGGATTCGGCGGGGTGGACGGCGTGAAGTTTCGCGGCCAGGTGGCGCCGGGCCAGCGGCTGCTGCTGCTCGGCCGGGCGGTGGAGATCCGCAGCCGCCGGGCCGTCTTCGATACACAGGGCGTGGTTCGCGACGAGTCGGACCCGCAGGCGTTCAAACTCGTATACGAAGGCCGGATCATCGGCATGCCGATCTGACCGGCCGGCCCGGACGGGCCAGGAACGAACCAGCGGCGCCGCCGGGCGCCGGGAAGGGGCAGCACGATGGGTATACCGGGACGCAAGGTTTCCAGTCGCAAGCACCGCAAACGGCACGGGTTCCGCGCGCGGATGAAGACGCGCGGCGGCCGGGCCATCATCCGACGCCGGCGCAAGAAAGGCCGGCGCCTGCCCAGCGCCAAGCGGTAGCCCGCCGGACGTGTCGGCCCGGGTGACGGTCTTCGGCGGCCTTCCCGGCCGCCGAGCGCCGCCTCGCCCCTGCCGGAGCCGATTCCCCGCCCAATAAACGCCGGCCCCCGGCGTCCAGTCTCTCGTGAGGGCCGTTCCGGCCCACGCAGGTTTCGGGGCCGCCGCCGTCAAGCGGACCTGCGTTTGCGGAAGCGATTGCGTATAATACAGGGGCGGTGGATGGAATAAGGGTCGGGGGGCGCCGGAAAGGAGTTCCCATGCGGAGAAGCGTCTGCCTGTGCCTGGCGGCCGGTCTGCTGTTGGCGGTCGCGGTGCAGGACGTCTCCGCGGTGACGGACCGCGACGTCGTCAAGGCCATCGAGAAGGGCCAGAACTGGCTGAAAGGTCAGCAGGGCGCCGGCGGGTCCTGGCCCGAGAAGAAGTGGTACCACGCCACCGGCAACTACGGCCACACCGAGATTGCCCTCTTCACCCTCGTCTATACGGGCATCCACCCGAACCGGCCGGTGGTGGAGGACGGCCTCAAGACGCTGCTGACGCGGAACCTCGATTGGACCTATGCCATCTCCATGCGTTGCATGGCGTATGCCTACATCCAGCGGAAACTCTCCGACCGCAAACGCGACACGGTCCGCAAGGCCATGAAACTCGACGCCCTGTGGCTGTGCCAGGCCCAGGGGTCGCACGGGGGTTGGGACTACAAGTCGCTCGGCGGGTCGGGCGGCCGGTACGACCTCTCGAACACGCAGATGGCCATCCTGGCCCTGAGGGAGGCGGCCCTGGCCGGCTGCGAGATCCCCGAGATCGTCTGGCGGCGGGCCCAGGGACTCTACTTCCGCCTCCAGCAAAAGGACGGCTCGTGGAACTACGGCGAGCACAGCGGCAACCGCGGCAAGGACAAGCCCGGCTACGGCTCGATGACGGCCGCCGGCCTCGCCTCCATCTTCATCACCATGGACAACCTGAACCTGGCCAGCGGGTGCCCGTGCCGCGGCGGCCGGTCGAAACGGGCCGGCGAGGAGTTCGACCGCCGCGTCGACGCCGCCCTGCTGTGGCTCGAAAAGCACTTCGACCCCCGCAAGAACCCCAAGGACCCTGCCGGCCATTACCACTTCTACTGGCTCTACAGCGTCGAGCGGGTCGGCATCGCCGCAGGCTACAAGTACTTCGGCGATCACAACTGGTTCCAGGAGGGGGCTGAATACCTCGTCAAGTCGCAGAAGGGCAACGGCGCATGGGGCCAACTGCACGAGACCTGCTTCTCCATCCTCTTCCTCTACAAGGGCCGGGCCCCCGTCCTCTATAACAAACTCGAGTTCGAGGGCATCTG
>JAWODB010000045.1:0-16030 GCA_046483505.1 Phycisphaerae bacterium | reverse complement strand
CACGGCCGGACAAGGCCGGCCGTGGCACGGGGTATGTGAACGCCGCGTGCCGTCGGCGCGGCGGGTGCGGAGATCCGCCGCGCTTGATCCGTGGTGCCCGCCGCGCGCCTTGTCTTGAAGGGAGTGAAACCGTATGGATGCACTCGTCGTCACGGGCGGACGCCGCCTCACGGGCCAGGTCCGGGCGAGCGGCGCGAAGAACGCCGCCTTGCCCATCATGGCCGCCTCGATCCTCGCGGACGAACCCGTCGTGCTGAAGGGAGTGCCCGATCTCGCCGACATCCGCACCATGGGCCGCCTGCTTGGCAAACTCGGCGTCTCGGTCGAGCGGAAGCGCGGCGGGACGATGGTGCTGAAGAGTCCGTCGCGTTCCAAGCGCAATCGAGCCCCGTACGAGATCATGAAGACGATGCGGGCGGGTATCTGCGTCCTCGGCCCGCTGGTCGCCCGTCGCGGCAAGGCGGAGGTCAGCCTGCCCGGCGGGTGCGCCATCGGCGACCGGCCCGTGGACCTGCACCTGAAAGGTCTCCGGGCCCTCGGGGCCCGCCTGGAGGTCGAGCACGGGTACATCGTCGGCTCGTGCCGGAGGCTCCGCGCCACGGAGATGTACCTGGGCGGGCCGTTCGGCTCCAGCGTCACGGGGACGGCCAACATCCTGATGGCGGCGGCGCTGGCCGACGGCACCACCGTCATCGACTGCGCGGCCTGCGAGCCGGAGGTCGGCGACCTCGCGTGCGTGCTCGAGAAGATGGGCGCCCGCATCGAGGGCGTTGGCTCGCCGCGACTGGTGGTCCACGGCGTGGACCGCCTGGGCGGTTGCGAGCATACGGTCATCCCCGACCGCATCGAGGCGGGCACGCTGCTCGTGGCCGGGGCCGCCACCCGCGGCGACGTGACCGTCGAAGGGGCTCGCTGGAACGACCTCTTCGCCCTCGTCAACACACTGGACGAGGCGGGGGCCGACGTGGAGCGGCGCGACGGCACGATCCGCGTCTGCGCCCGCGGGCGGCTCCGGAGCATCGACGTCACCACCCTCCCGTTTCCCGGCTTTCCGACGGACCTTCAGGCCCAGATGATGGCCGCCCTCACGACCGCCGATGGCATCAGCGTGGTCACCGAGAAGATCTTCCCCGACCGGTTCATGCACGTGGCGGAACTCGGGCGGATGGGCGCCCGCATTCGCAAGCAGGCCAGCGCCGCCGTCGTGCACGGGACGGAGCACCTCTCCGGGGCCCCCGTCATGGCGAGCGACCTGCGGGCCTCCGCCGCCCTGGTCATCGCCGGCCTCATGGCCCGGGGCAAGACGACCATCTCGCGGGTCTACCACCTCGACCGGGGCTACGAAGGGCTGGAGAAGAAACTTCGCCGCCTGGGCGCGACCATCCGGCGCGTCAACCTCAAGGGTTGACGAGTTTCGGGCGGCGGGTCTCCGCACCCGCCGCGCTTGTGTGGCCCGGTTGGCTTGTCCAACCGGATCGATATGCCCTCCCGGCCGGACAAGCCGGCCGGGCCACACGCGAAAGCGTTGCTTGCGTCTCAGCGCGGTGGCTGCGGAGGCCCACCGCGCGACAGGTCTTGGCGGCTCCGGGCACCCGGGGCGGCTCATCTGCGCGCGAACGGGCCGGGCAACGGCGGCGCCGCCGGGCCGCCGCGACGGCTCGCGCTCTCGAACGTTTCCCGGCCACCGATGCCCACGAACCGCCATCGGCCCTCGGCATCGGGCTGAAACCACACGTGGAAGTCGAGCGTCCGCTGCTCCAGTCGCAGGCGGACCTCGGCCATCGCCACGGGTTCGTCGCGTTCGGTGCGGAGGAACTGGAGGGCCCGCAACTCGCGCCCCACGGGGTCGCCCGCGCCGGCGAACAGCCCCGTCAGCCGTCGGCGAAACAGGTCAAGACCGCCCTTATGCTGGGGTGAACCGGGGGGCACCTGCGCAAACGCCTCGGCCCATTCGCGGGCGACGATCCGGTCCATAATCTCGCGCGTCCGATCCTGGAGCGACGTCAGCGTCCGGTATTCGGCGTACCAGTCCCAGGCGTGATAGCCGCCCGCCGCCAGGGTCAGGCCGGCGCCCAGCGCCAGGCCGGTCGCCGCCAGGCGGGTGCCCGTCAGCACGCCGCGCGATCGACGAATCCGCCGAAGCGCCGCCAGGCCCAGCACGGCCGCCAGGGCGGGAACGGCTACCAGCGGCGGGGCCAGGAACGCCAGCACGCCCAGGGCGGCCAGCGCGACGCCCAGCACCGCCAGGACGCTGACGGCGGCGTACTCGCGGTCGGTGGCCCGGTCCAGGTCGGCGTCTTCGATCGGCGGGTCGTCCATCTTGGGCCGCTCGTCACAGTCGCTTGGCCACCACGACGGTCCGGTCGTCGCGGAAGTGGCCGCCGGGGCGCACCGAATCGGTCAGGCCTTCGATCGCGCCGATGACGGCGCCGGCCGATCCGGACAGGTGCTCGCGAATCTGCTCGACGACGGCATCGAAGCCGAGTTCCTTGCCGTCGGCCGTTTCGCACTCGAAGATGCCGTCTGAGATCAGGAAGAACGCGTCGCCGGAGGCGAGTGGCATCGGGTCCGAGGCGTCGAACTCGGCGTCGGGCAGGATGCCGAGCGGAAGGCCTGTGGCGCTGAAGCGCTCGTCGGTCCCGTCGGCCCGCGTCAGCAGCAGGGGCCCGTGGCCGGCGCTCGCGTACGTGGCCGTGCCCTCGCCGTCGTCAAGCACGACCAGGGCGAGGGTGACGAAGCGGCCGGCCTCGACGTCGGCGGCCAGGAGGCGGTTGGTGTCGGCCAGGACGCAGGCCGGGCACGTGTCGCGCAGGGCCAGGGCCCGGATCAGCGCGCGGGTGGTGGCGGCCAGCAGGGCCGGACCCACCCCGTGTCCGACGGCGTCGCCGAGCATCATGCCGATGCGGCCGTCGCCCCACGCGAAGAGGTCGTAGAAGTCGCCGCCCGCATATTCCGACGGCCGGTTCCAGCCACCCAGGTCGAACCCCTTGGAGGGGGGCGGCTGCTCGGGAAGCAGGTCGGCCTGGATCTGCTGGGCCAGTTGCATCTCGTCTTCCAGCCGGCGCTTGGCCAGGAACTGCTCCAGCAGCCGGGCCCGTTCCAGGGCGACGCCGGCCTGGTCGGCCAGCGCCCGCATCAGAGCGGCGTCGCCGTCCGTGAACGGGCCGGACCGCTTGTTCAGCGCCTCGACCACGCCCACCAGGTGCCCGTTCAGGTTCGTCATGGGGACGGCCAGGATGTTGCGGGTCCGCCAACCGGTCTTGCGGTCGACTTCGCGGTTGAACCGGGGGTCGGAATAGGCGTCGGGGATCACGAGGCACGCCTGCGTCCGGGCCACCGACCCGGCGATGCCGCGGTCGGCCGGCATCCGGATGACCTCGATCTCACTCTTGGTGGCGATGCGGCTGTAGAGTTCGTTGGTGGACGGGTCGTACAGGAAGAGGGTGGCCCGCTCGGCGTCGAGGAGGTTGCAGGTCTCCTCGGCGATGGATTCCAGAAGGGGATCGAGCCGCGGCTCGGACGCCAGCCGCCGGGTGATGTCCAGCAGCGCGTCGAGGTGTCGGCGAAGGGTTGCGGCGTCGCCCTGGTCCGGTTCGGTCATCGAAACCATCCTGCCCCTGCCCTCGCGAATGATACGGTCGGGTCGGACAGAGCCTCAAGGGAATTGTGGGGTGGCCGTCGCCGTGCAGGTTGACCTGCGCGGTGCGGTGTGTGTTCGCCGGCCCGCTTGCGGGCTGCACATGTGTGGCCCGGCCGGTCTTGTCCGGCCGGGACGAATCGGCAGGGCCGATGCGCGGTGGGCCGGGAGGCCCACCGCGCGGAATGCGCCGTTTGCGCGGCGGGTGCGGAGACCCGCCGCGCTTGATCGGTCGTGTAGCCCGCGCGCGGGAGTATGCCGATGCTATTGCAACCCCTTCGGCGGGCCGAGGATCTCCGACAGGACGATCGCCCGCGCCACGTTCCGGCCACGCAGCATGCCGCCGATGTAATCGACCCGGCCCGTCCCCGGCCGTGAGGCGGCGCCGGTCGTGACGGACGTGCCCGTGCCCAGGCCGGCCGGTCCCATGGTGGCCAGGGTCGGAAACTTCGTCGCACCCAGGGTGCCGAGCCGCGCACGCGCCCCGGAGGCACCTCCCCGCGCTGCGGCCCCGCGGACCTGCTGGGGAGCGGTCCGCTGGGCTTCCGTCGGCGGCGAGGCCTTGGCCGGCTCGGCGGGCCGGGGTTGTTGGCGGCGACGCGGCTGCGCCCGCTGCGGCGTGCGGCCCCGCTGCCGCGTGGCGGTCTCGGGCGCTGTGCGTGGGGCCGGCTGAGCCGCAGCGGGCGGCTGCCCGCGCCGCGGCGCCTCCGCGGGTTGCCGTCGCTGCTGTGTCGCCTGTTGCCGACCGGCTTGCCGGGTCTGCGACTTGGCCCCTTGCTTACCGTCCTCCCGTTGCCATTGCTGCCGCTGGGTCTCTCGCCTCGCATCGCGTTTGCCGGCCTGCTGCTCGCGCTGCTGCTTTTGCACGTACTTGCGGAGCAGGCTGCCGCCCACCGCAATCAGGGCGAAGATGATCAGGGCGATGATCTGTTCCATAGGACGCTCCGTGCGTGACGGCAAATCGCTTGTCCTGCATCCCCTCTCCCGGCAAGGAAGAGGGGGCGTGCGGGCGGCGGTTACTGTTCCTCGGGCGGCTTGGGCGGGCCGGCGCTTTCGCCGATGTTCTGCCGCATGCCCGTATCGGCCTGGATGTTCTTCATGCGGTAGTAGTCCATGATGCCGAGGTTGCCGGCGCGGAACGCCTCGGCCATCGCCTTGGGGACCTCGGCCTCGGCCAGGACGACCTTGGCCCGGTTCTCCTGGACGAGGGCGAGCATTTCCTGCTCGCGGGCGGCGGCGGCGGCGCGGCGTTTCTCGGCCTCCGCCTGGAACATCCGCTTGTTGGCCTCGGCCTGGTCCGCCTGGAGGCGGGCGCCGATGTTGTCGCCCACGTCCACGTCGGCGATGTCGATCGAGAGGATCTCGAACGCCGTCCCGGCGTCCAGGCCCTTCTCCAGAACCCGCTTCGAGATGGAGTCCGGGTCGCGGAGGACGGCCTTGTGGCTCTGGGCGGAGCCGATCGTGGTGACAATGCCCTCGCCGACGCGGGCGATGATGGTCTCCTCGGTGGCCCCGCCCACCAGCCGTTCCAGGTTCGCCCGGACCGTCACACGGGCCTTTGCCTTGAGTTGGATGCCGTCCTGGGCCACCGCGTCGACGGTGGGCCGCCCGCGCTCCGGGTTCGGGCAGTCGATGACCTTCGGCAGGACGGAGGTGTGGACGGCGTCGAGGATGTCGCGGCCGGCCAGGTCGATGGCGGCGGCGGTCTTGAAGTCCAGGTCGATGTTCGCCCGGTCGGCGGCAATCAGCGCCCGGACGACCTTCGGCGCGTTGCCGCCCGCCAGGTAATGGCTCTCCAGGTTGCGGGTCTGGACCGGGATGCCGGCCTGGACGGCCATGATCTTCGTGCCGACGATCACGTTCGGGCTCACCTTCCGCAGCGACATGCCCACCAGGTCGATCAGCCCGATCCCCGCCTTGGTCATGATGCACCGGACCCACAGGCCCAGGTAGCGCAGGATGACCAGGAACAGCACCAGGCCGATCACCAACAGGATGCCAATGAGTACATACCAGCCGCTCACCGCCAGCGGCAGCGAGGCGGCGGTCTCGAACAGGGTGGAGTGCATGGGGTTCTCCTTCCGGTTACGGGGTCAGGATTCTTGCGGAGCGCGATTCCGCGGCGTCGTGGCGTCCTCTTCCTCCGGCACGGACCGGACGACCACGCGGGCGCCGTGCTCGGCCAGTACCTTGACGTGCGTGCCGGGTTGGACGTACTCGCCTTCCGTTACGCAATCGATGGTTTGCCCGTCGTCCAGGGTCATCTTGCCGGCGGGGCGGAGCAGGGTCTTGGCCACGCCCTCCCGGCCGATGAGTTCGCCGGGCCGGCGGTGGGTCAGGTCGCCGGCCGTCCCGCGCTTGTCCGGGCCGACCAGGATGATCCGTTTGGCCATGGGCGTGTGCGGCCAGACGCGCATCAGCACGTACAGCAGGACCGGCGCCAGCAGCACCGTCACGAGGAGCGTCACGATACCCGTGGTCGTACCGACGAAGAACCCCGCCACGATGCCGCCGACGAAGCACAGGACCGACAGCACCGTCAGCAGGCCGCCGCTCGGGATGAAGATCTCGGCCGAGGCCAGCAGGACGCCCAGGGCCAGCAGAAAGACGACCCAGCCCCAGGAGACCTGGGCCAGCACGGCAGCGGCACCGGCCGTTTCCATGATGCGGACTCCGTTTCGGTCTTCCGTCGTCGGTGCGCGGCGGGTCTGGAACCCCCACCGCGGCCGTCAGGCGGACGTCGTTTCCGACTCGTGCGTCTCCTCCGGCGCGGGGGCCACCACGATCCGGTTCCCGCGGACCTGCACCACCCGGACGGGCGTCTCGGCGTCCAGGAACTCGCCGTCGGTCACCACGTCCACCAGGCGCTCGCCGATGCGGGCCTTGCCGGCGGGGCGGAGCATCGTCGTCGTCCGCCCCGTCTCGCCGACGCGGGTGCTCCGTTCCTGGCTCGCCGCCGCCGCCCGGCTCGATCCGTCCGAGACGGACGTGTCCGACAGGACCAGCCGTTTCAAGAGGGGCATCTGCGGCAGGTAGCGGGCCAGCACCATGGCCGAGATCACAAACACCACCACGACCACGGTCGTGACGGCCACCGAACGGGCCAGCGCGTCCCAGTCCACGCCGCCTTCCATGCCGGGTTCCATGTACGACGGGGGCAGGGCCAGGATGATGCTGGCCAGCACGAGCACCGCCCCCCCGCCGCCCAGCACGCCGAAGCCGGGCGTCACGAGCAGTTCCACCGCCAGCAGGGCCATCCCGCCGACGAACAGCAGCACGGGCAGCCACTCCGGCCGCCCCGCCAGGAACGACGTCGCGAACAGCAGGCCGAACGCCGCCAGCCCGATCGCCCCCGGCACGCCGACGCCTGGCGTATGCATCTCCACGTAAATGCCCAGCAGGCCGATGAGCACCAGCAGGGCCTTGAAGTACATGTTGTTCAACCACGAGACGAGCGTCTCGTTCCACGTGACCGGGTACACTTCGATGCGGTCCTTGATCGGGTACAGGTCGTACAGGCGGCCGAGCCGCGGGACGACGTGTTTCGCCAGACCGTACGTGCGGGCATCTTCGGCGCCGACGGTCAGGACCTCGCTGCCGGAGACGACCGTTTTGCCCTTCTTCCAGTCGGGGCCGAGGGCGAACAGGTCTTCCTCCTCCACGTACTGGACCTCGCCGGTCTTCTCGTTGCGGGCCTCGATGACCACCGTCGGCATCGTGACCATGGCCTTCAGGAGCGCCTTCGGGTAGCCGTGCTTCTCGGCGAGGGTTTCGAGCCGCTCGACGATGGTGCCTTCGATCTTGGCCCGGACCTGCTCTTCCATCGGCTGCGCGCCGCCGACCGGCGACGCCATGTACGGCGTGCAGGCGCCGATGGAGGCCTCCGGCGTCATGACGATCTCCTGGCAGGAGAAGGCGAGGATGGCGGCCGCGCTGTACGCCTTGGCGTCGACGAATGCGAGGGTCCGGGCGCGGCGGCCGAGGCGCTGGATCTCGCGGCTGAGTTCCAGCCCGTCCTCCAGGTACCCGCCGCTGGACGTGATGTGGAAGATGACGAGGCCCCGGCCGTCGTCGACGGCGTCGCCGCCGCGGCGGGCCACGCTCGTACGCAGGGCCGTGTCGATGATACCGCTGACGGGCACACGGGCCGTGGGGAGGGGGGCGTCCGGTTCCGCGTCGTCCGCGGCCTTATCCGGAGGGGCCGTGGTGTCGTCCGGCGGCTCGGAGGTCTCTTCGGCCGGTGCCGCTGAAGCGCGCGTGTGCCACGGCGGGTCTTGCCCCGCCGTGTTTGCCGCGTGGGTGAGCGCACGGCCGGACGAGGCCGGCCGTGGCACGTGCCCGTTCCGGATGGGCGCGGCGCCCCCGGCCAGCAGGCCGACCGCGAGGAGGCCGACGGCTACGCTCAGCCGAAGGCCGCGCGCTTTGCTCCTGCAAACCATGCTCGGTCCCGTCTGTGTCGCCTGAGTCCGCCGATTCCGTCCGGCGCAAGTATATACGCCACATGCGGCAGGGGCTATTCAAAACCGGTTTGGGACGTGTACCGGCATGCCTGCTACGGGCGGCCCTGTGAGATGGATGGTGTGGCCGGACGGTCCACGCCTACTCCGCGCGCGTGATGCACTCGGGCGGAATGTCGTCGGAAAGCCAGACGGCGGGTCCCCCGCGGTAGAACCGCACGCCCGCCTTTCGGGCGCACTCCGTATCGACCTGGAGGATGACGGGGTCGGGGCACCGCCGGCGTCCTACTTCGCGTGCGGCCGGGGTGTCGACCGAGAGATGCACTCGTTGCCGCTGGCCGGCCGTCAGCCCCTCGGCCAGCACCTGCTCGGCGGCCTCCGGCGTGGTGCCGTGAAAAAGGATTTCCGGCGGGTCGGCCGCCTCGTACTGGACGGGCTGCTCCAGGCTGTGGCCGTAACGGGCCCGGATGCGGCCGTCCTCGATGGTGAACCGCGCCGCCCCGGGGCCGGACGTCACCAGCCGCTCGACCTGCTCGCGGGTGACCCGTTCGAAGCCGGGCCGGCTCCGGATGCCTTCGAGCAGGGCCTCCAGGTCGCAGGCGCCGCGCTCGTCCAGTTCCAGGCCGATCTCCTCCGGATGGTGCCGCAGGACGAACGCCAGGAACCGGCTGAGGCGTTCATCGCCGGAGGGGCGTCGGTCCCGGCGGCGAGGGCCTCGTCCACCGCGTCGTCCTCGGTCTCGGTGTCGGTCGGGTCGCGGCATAGGCGTCTCCCCGGTTGCAGGTTCAAGGGTTAATCATGGAGCACCATAGGCATCATGGCGGGCCCGTGCAAGCGAAAAGGCCGCTTCTGGGGGAGAAACGACGGATTCCCGGCGAGCGGCCTCGCGGCGACCGCTGCCCCTGGCGGGCGGCGTCTGGAAGCCGTTGCTGCGCCCGCGCGGTTTCAGAAACGGCTTGCCGCAGCCGCGCGCAGCCGCGTATCATAAGGGTTCGGCTGGACCGCGGCGCTTGTGCCGTGGCTCGCTTCGGCGAACGAGCGGACGGATGGTCCGTCTAAGAGCGATACGGGGATTGGCCCACGGCGGCCCCGTAACGTTCTTGGAACGGCTCAGTAAGGAGGAGAACAGGGATGCGTGACGTACGACTGCTCATCGTGCTGGTTCTGGCACTGGGAATCATCGTGATCGGCGGCGTGGCGATACCGATGCTGCTCAGCCTGACGTCGCCCGGCGACGTGCCGGTGGCCCGTCCGGACGCGTGGGCTGCCCCCAGGAAACTGGAACCTCTGCCGCCCGTCCCGGAAGGCCTCGACCGTCTGTCGCAGCGGTTCCGGGCGGTGGCCAAGCACATCCGGCCGGCGGTGGTCGCCATCGGCGTCAGCAAGACCGTGGAGGCCTCGCCCTGGCCGTTCGGCGAGGACTTCTTCCGCCGGTTCTTCGGCCGGCAGTTCCGCGGCCCGGGCGGTGACAGGAAGTTCGAGCAGCGCGGCCTGGGGTCCGGCGTCATCGTCAGCCCGGACGGGTACATCCTGACCAACAACCACGTGGTGGCGGAGGCCGACGAGATTACCGTCCGCCTCTCCGACGGCCGGGAGTTCAGCGCCGAGGTCATCGGCACCGACCCGCCCAGCGAAATCGCCGTCGTCCGGATCGATGCCGACGAGGAACTGCCCGTCGCCAAACTCGGCGACGAGTCCAAGATGGAGGTCGGCGACTGGGTCCTGGCCGTCGGTTCCCCCTTCGGCCTGGAGCAGACCGTGACCAGCGGCATTATCAGCGCCACCGGACGGCACGGCGTCGGCATCACCGAGTACGAGAACTTCATCCAGACCGACGCCGCCATCAACCCGGGCAACTCCGGCGGGCCGCTGGTGAACATGAACGGCGAGGTCGTGGGCATCAACACGGCCATCGCCAGCCGCAGCGGCGGGTACATGGGTATCGGCTTCGCCGTTCCCATCAACATGGCTCGTAAAGTGATGAACCGCCTGGTGGAGGAGGGCGAGGTCGTGCGCGGCTGGCTGGGGGTCAGCATTCAGCCCCTGACGGCCGAGATGGCCGAGTCCATGGACATCTCCGAAGAGGAGGGGGTCCTGATCAGCCAGGTCTTCGACGATACCCCCGCCGCCGAGGGCGGCATCCAGGCCGGCGACGTCGTGCTCGAGTACAACGGCAAGACGGTCGGCGACCCCAGCGAGTTGCAGTCCGCCGTCGCCTGGACCAAGCCCGGCACCAAAGCCAAGGTGCTCCTGGTGCGCGGCGGGAAGCGCAAGACCGTCACGGTCGAGATCGCCCGTCGGCCGGACCGGCCCGACCTGGCCCGCGCCCGGACGGGCGGCCGCGGGGGCGCCGGATCGGCCGACCTCGGCGAAATCGGCCTCCAGGTCTCCGGCGTCACGCCCGAAGCCAAGGAGCGCTTCGGCTATGAAGAGGGCCAGGGCGTCCTCGTGACCGGCGTCGAGACCGGGAGCCTGGCCTCGCGCGCCGGCCTGGAGGAGGGCATGCTCATTCTCCAGGCGGGCGGCAAGGACGTGTCCAGAGTCCGCGACCTGGAGAAGATCGTGGAGGAGACGGACCTGGAGCGCGGCCTGCCGCTGCTCGTCCGCGCCGGCGACCGGCAGATGTTCATCCTGCTGAAGAAGAAGTAGCGGTCCCGCGCCGGAGTAACACCCCCGAGCCCAGGGCTCCGACGGCCCTGGGCTCTTCTTACCCGCCCCGGAGGACGTGCCGTGCCGGACGAGACGGCCATGAGCCGCACCGCGCCCGATATCCCGTTTGCCCCCGCCCGCGCGCCGGTCTTCTACGGGTGGGCGATCCTCGGCCTCGGCACGGTCGGTGTCCTGATGAGCGTGCCCGGCCAGACGATGGGCGTTTCGCCGTTCACCGAGCCACTCATGGCCGCCCTCGGCCTTTCGCGCGTGACGCTGAGCCTGGCGTACATGATCGGGACGATCGGTTCGAGCCTGCTGCTCGTGCCGGCGGGCGGATTGTACGACCGGTTCGGGGCGCGGGTCGTCGGGACGGCCTCGTGCATCGCCCTGGGGGCCGTCCTGCTGGGCCTCAGCCGGTGCGACGTCCTGGCGGAACGCCTGGCCGGCCTGGTGGGCCCGGAGTACGCGACGGCCGCCGCCTTTGCGACGATCCTGGTGGGATTCTTCGCGCTGCGGTTCAGCGGGCAGGGTGTCCTGACGCTCGTCTCGCGCAACATGATCATGAAGTGGTTCGATCGGCGGCGGGGCCTCGCCAGCGGCGCGAGCGGCGTGTTTGTGGCTCTTGGGTTCTCCGCCGCCCCGCGCATCCTGAAAGACCTGATCGACGCCTTCGGCTGGCAGGGCACCTGGGCGACGCTGGCCGGCGTCATCGGCGTCGGGTACGCGGCGGTGGCGCTCGTGTTCTGGCGCGACAATCCGGAAGAGTGCGGCCTGGTGCCGGACGGCGCGCCGCCGCCCGCGGACCCGTCCGGGACGGCATCCCGCCCCGCCCCGCGGGACTTCACCCTGGGCGAGGCCGTCCGCGGGTACCCGTTCTGGGTGTTTGCGCTCGCCCTGTCGCTGTTCGGGATGTACGTGACCGGGCTGACGTTCAACGTGGCGTCGATCTTCCGGCAGGTGGGCGTGGCGGCCGACCGGGCGTACGCCATCTTCCTGCCGGCGGCGGCCATCGGGGTGACGATCCGCCTCCTCGGCGGGTGGGCGAGCGACCGCGTCCCCCTGAAGTATCTTCTCTGCTGCATGCTTGCAGGCATCGCGATCTCGTCGGCCGGCCTCAGGGTCCCGGACGCGTCCGGGCGGTTCTGGACCCTGGTGGCGGGCAACGGCCTGTGCATGGGCTTCTTCGGGCTGCTGCTCCAGGTCACGTGGCCGCGGTTCTTCGGCCGGCTGCACCTGGGGGCGATCAGCGGCTTCGCCACCGCCCTGACCGTTTTCGCCAGCGCCCTCGGCCCGTACGTGTTCAGCCAGGTGCTGGACGCGACCGGCTCGTACCGCCTCATCGGCTGGATCATGCTGGCGGCGTCGGGCGTGCTGATCGCCGGCTCCTTCCGGGCCGATAATCCGCAGAAGGTGCCGGTCATTGCGGCTCCACCGCCGGGGACCTGAGGAGGGCTCCTGGAACCTTCGTCGCGAGGCGCCCATCGCTTGCACCCGCTGCCGCGGGGCGGTATCCTGGGAGGGCTGGACGCGAACCGACCGCGCGGCCGTCCGCCGCGCCTGCCAAAGAGGAGACACACATGCCACGGACGATGGACCTCTCGCACCTGCTCCAGGACGGCGGCAAGATCATCCTGTTCGTCTGGGACGGCGTCGGCGGCATCCAGGCCGGGCCGGACGACGTGACCGAACTCCAGGCCGCCCGCACCCCCAACGCCGACCGCCTCGTCGCGGCCGGCTGCGGCGGCCTGCTCGAACCGGTCTACCCCGGCGTCACGCCCGGCAGCGGGCCGGGACACCTGGGCCTGTTCGGCTACGACCCGGTCGAGTACCAGTGCGGCCGCGGCGCGCTGGCCGCCGCCGGTGTCGGCTTCGACCTGCGGCACGGCAACGTGGCCGCCCGCCTCAACTTCTGCACCCTCGACGACGCCGGCAACGTGACCGACCGCCGCGCCGGCCGCATCCCCAACGAGGAGTGCGAGCGGCTCGTCGGCCGCCTCCGCGAGGGCATCTCGGAGGTCGACGGCGTCGAGGTCCACTGGACGCCCGTCAAGGAACACCGGGCCCTGCTCGTGCTGCGCGGCGAGGGGTTGGGCGACGGCCTGGAGGACACCGACCCGCAGGCCACCGGCGTCCCGCCGCGCGAGGTCACCACGACGGACGACACGCCCGAAAGCGCCCGCACCGCCGAGGTCATGCGCGCCCTGTTGCCGCAGGTCCGCGACCTCCTCGCCGACGAGCCGAAGGCGAACATGGTGCTCGTCCGCGGCTTCGCCGAACGTCCCGCCTGGCCGGGCGTGAAAGAGCGGTTCGGCCTCCGCGCCGCCGTCGTCGCCGGCACGCCCATGTACCGGGGCGTCGCGAAACTGGTTGGCATGGAACCGCTCGAGGCCACCAACGACGTGGAGAAGGACGTGCAGAGCCTGGCCGACGCCTGGGACGACTACGATTTCTTCTTCCTCCACTACAAGCACACCGACAAGGCGGGCGAGGACGGCGACTTCGACGCCAAGGTCCATTACATCGAGGAGGCCGACGCCGCGCTGCCCGCCCTGGAGGCCCTGGGCCCGGCGGCCCTGACCGTGACGGCGGACCACTCGACGCCGTCGGCTGCGAGGGCGCACTCGTTCCATCCGGTGCCGGCGCTCCTCTCGGCCGCCACCGCCCGGCGCGACGGCGTGACCGAGTTCAACGAGGTGGCGTGCGCCGCGGGCGGGCTGGGCCTCCGGCCGAGCACGCACCTCATGCCGCTGCTCCTCGGCCACGCCGGCCGCCTCGCCAAGTTCGGGGCGTGAGTCAGTCTCATGGCCGGCAACGGTGCTAACGCCGACGACGCCCCCGCCTTCTGGTGCGACGCCATGCTGGGCGCCCTGGCCCGCTGGCTCCGGGCGGCCGGGTACGACGCCGCGTGGGAGGAGGGCATCGACGACGCCGACCTCCTCCGCCGCGCCCTCGCCGACGACCGTATCCTCCTGACCTGCGACACGGAACTGGCGCGCCACGGGGCCATCCGGTCCGGACGCGTGCCGGCCCTCCTCCTGCCGCACGGCCTGGACAAGGTCGAGCAGTTGCGGTTCGTCTTCGAGCGGTTGGGCCTGGAGCGGCGGTCCGCGCGATGCATGGCGTGCGGCGGGCGGCTGGAGCGCGTCCCGAAGGCGTCGGCCCGTCCGGAGGTGCCCGCCCGCACGTTTCGCTGGTGCGACGAGTACTTCCGCTGCCGCCGCTGCGCGAAGGTGTTCTGGCGGGGCACGCATTGGCGGAAGATCGAGGCGGCCCTCGACACGCTGTAACCCGCCCGCTGCCACCGCAACGCGACAAGAGCATTCCGCGCGGCGGGTCTCCGTACCCGCCGCCCAGACCTGGAAAAGGCGTTTCGAGCGCGGTGGTTGCGGAGACCCACTGCGCAAAATGCGGACTCAGCGTTGTAGTGCTAACGGATGAAGCCCCATTCTGAGGCCGCGAGTGGGGCTCGGGAAGCCGTTGGCAGGTTTCTTCAAGGCCCGTCGGGCCCGGTGCCGATACTCAAGTGTTCCATCTTATCTTACCGTGCAATGGGGTGCGCTTTCGGGATGGGGATGGGGGCCCCGTGGGCGACTGGTGGTTGGCCTATAGTCTGTTCCGCCTGATCGTGCTGTGCGTGGCGATGGCGGTCATTCCCACGCTTGTCCGGCGCCGTGTGGGCGGCCGGCCGTTCAGTTACACCATCTTGCTGCTCGGCGTGGCGGTCCTCATCGGCGGGGAGGCGCTCCGCGTGGTGGGGGCGCTCGCGCCCGCGTGGTTGCCCTGGACGGCCACGTTGGAAGCGCGCCTCCCCCTTCACGCCGCCGGTTTCGCCCTCGTTCTGGGCGGCTTCATCAGCCTGATGCGGGGCCTGGGCTCGGCTCAATCCTGTCAGAAACGTCTGGCGGACGAGGCCCTCAGCCGTGCCGAAGAGGCCCGCCTGCACAAGGCCAAACTCGCCGCCATCCTCGACAGCGCCACCGACCACTGCATCATCACGTGCGACGCCGTCGGCCGCATCACCTCCTGCTCCCGGGGCGGCGCCCGCATGCTGGGCTGGCAGCCCGAGGAGATTGTGGCCAGGAAGAGCCTCGAGGTCTTCCGCCCGTCCGATCACCCGATGACCGTCGAGGGCGTACTCAAGACCGTCCGCCAGCGGGGCCGCTTCGACGGCGAGTTGCCCTTCCGCCGCAAGGACGGCCGCTGCATCCCCACCCTGGTCACCGTGACGCCGATGACCGGCGCCGACGACTGCCCGGACGGGTACGTCGTGGTGGCCAAGGACATCAGCGAGATGAAGGCGGCGCGCGACGCCCTGCGGCGCGAACGGGACTTCGTGCGCGGCATCATCGAGACCAACAGCATGTTCATCGTGGGCGTCTCGCTGCGCGACGGGCGCATCACCCTGTTCAACCATGGGGCCGAGGAGATCAGCGGCTACCGGCGGGAGGAGGTCATCGGCCGGGCCTACGCCGAGGTCTTTGTCACCCCCGACGACCAGCCGCGCATCGAGCGGTTGCTCGAGACCATCCGCACGGCCGGCCGGGAGCCCGTCGGCCGGCACGAGAGCGCCCTGCGGACCAAGAGCGGCGAGGTCCGGTCCATCGCCTGGACCTACTCCGCCTCGGCCG
Organism: Phycisphaerae bacterium; assembly: GCA_046483505.1. Taxonomy (GTDB): domain Bacteria; phylum Planctomycetota; class Phycisphaerae; order FEN-1346; family FEN-1346; genus BS750m-G62. Next base: position 656 of record JAWODB010000045.1, on the reverse strand, counting down.
ACGAGGCCGGCGGGGTGACCTACGTGGTCGGCTTCGGCCAGGACGTGACGGAGCAGCGGCGGATGCAGGTCTCGCTCCAGCGGACCCAGCGCGAACTCCAGGAGGCCAACCGGGCCCTGTCGCGGTTGGCGACCACCGACGACCTGACGGGCCTCGTGAACCGCCGACAGGCCGACGAACTGCTCCGGCGCGAAGTGGCCCGCGCCCGCCGGCAGTGCACGCCGATGGCCGTCGTCATGATGGACCTCGACCATTTCAAGGCGATCAACGACACGCACGGCCACGGGGTCGGCGACCTGTGCCTGAAACACGTGGCCCAGCAGTTCCGCGAGCGGCTCCGGGCCAGCGATGTGGTCGCCCGCTACGGCGGCGAGGAGTTCCTCCTCGTCCTGCCAGGGACCGACCTCGACGAGGCCGCCATGCTCGCCGACCAGGTTCGCCGACGCATCCAGGACCACCCGCTCCGGCACAAGGGCGAGGACATCCGTCTCAGCCTCAGCGGCGGCGTGGCCGTCTACGAACTCCACCTCAACCCACCGCCCTCCGTCCTGATCGATTGGGCCGACGAGGCCATGTACTGCGCCAAGAACGTGGGAGGCAACCGCGTGGTCGTCTGGGACGACCTGAAACACGGCAAGGTCGAGCCCAGCCTGACC
>JAWODB010000333.1:0-7286 GCA_046483505.1 Phycisphaerae bacterium | reverse complement strand
TCCGGACGGCCTTCTCGCGGTCCGCCCGGCGGAACGAATCCGGGATGCCGATGGTCAGGTGATAGAACTCGGCGGGCAGACCGCGCGCCTCCGCCTTCAGAATGTCCTCGGGGTAGTGGCTCGCCATCCCCGCCGGCAGGCCGTGGCGCTTGATATGCTCCAGCCACCCGCGGACGAGGTCGAATTGCCCCTGGCTGATGGCGCGGTGGATGCACTCGCCCTGGATGCAGACGGCCCGGCCGCCGTTTTGGGCGCAGGCCGTGATATGTTGCTTCATCGGGTCGAAGCGGTCGGGCTGGCCGATCCAGGTCGCGAGTTTCCCGCCGCCGCGCCGGTACGCGTTCCAGAGGCGGATCCAGCGGTCGTAGCAGGGCGTCCAGACGGCCGTGACGCCGTGGTCGGCGGCGGCGTCGAGGACGGCCATCACCCGCTCGTCGGTGTAGAAGGCCTTCATCTGGTCGGCCGACGCCTGCGGGTTGCCGTGGGCGAAGCCGAAGAACGGGTTGCTGCCGAGGATGAGGCGGGAGACCTCCATGCCCCCGAGGCGGATGCTCGGCATCGGTCCTCCGCGGGCGGCGCCGGCGGGCCCGGCGGCGGCGTGGACGGCGGCGGCCGCGGCGCCGAGGAAGGCCGTCTCCTTCAGGAACGCGCGGCGAGTGACGGGCGTGGACATGGCGGCCTCCGTTGCATTTCCCGGGCACCGATTATACGGCTGCGGGGGAGGCCTGCAAGGCTGCGACGCACGCCCGTCGGCGGAAAAGCGGTGGAAGGACCGGACGCCCCGGCGGCATGTACCGGACCCGCGGGCGTCGGGGCGGAGCCGACGGCGGCCTACATCGGCGAGGACTGGAGCAGGGCCGACGCCTGGGCCTCCAACGTGACGTCCGCGGTCGCCTGCTCGACGGCGCTGTCGCCTTCGCGGGCCACGACCCGTTCCAGGGCCCGGACGATCTGCGGGTCGAAGTCGGCGCCGGCCCCGGCCCGGATGCTCTGGAGCCCCTCGGTGATGGCCATGCCTTTGCGATACGGGCGATCCGAGAGGAGGGCGTCGAAGACGTCCGCGACGGCGATGATGCGGGCGACGTACGGAATCTGTTCCCCCGCCAGGCCGCGGTATCCGCTGCCGTCGAACTTCTCGTGGTGGCACTCGATGGCGTCGGCGATGCGGGAGAGCATCCCGCCGACCGGCTTGACCAGGGCCGCCCCGTTGGTCGGATGGGCCTTGATCTGTTCGCGCTCCGTCTCGGAGAGCGACGCGGCCTTGCGGAGCAGTTTGACGCTGATGTCGACTTTGCCCACGTCGTGCAGCAGTCCGGCCACGCGCAACTCTTCCAGTTGCGAGGGGTGAAGGCCGAGTTCCTTGCCGAGTCGGACGGCCCAGGCCGAGACCCGGACGCAGTGGGCCTCGGTGTCGGCGTCGACGGTCTGGATGAACCGCGAGAGGATGGCCAGCACCCCCGCGTAGGCCTGCTGGAGGTTCTTCAGGGCCTCCTGAATGCGGCGCTTGAGGGTGGCCACCATGTAGGCGGTGACGACCAGAATGCCGCCCCAGACGATGAGTTGGGCCCAGAACAGGACGCGCGTGGCGGGGCTCTGGAGGCGGCCCGGCAGAAAGAAGGCGTAGGCAACGACCAGAACCGCCGCCAGGCCGGCGACCCCGAGGGCCTCCCGCCGCGGCAGTTTCATTGCCGCGAACACCACCGGGACGTAGAAGAGGTACAGCATCACGGCCTGGTTCACGGTCAGCCAGTTGACCAGGCCCAGGAGGAGCGTGAAGGCCAGGAGCGACAGCAGCCCGGCGCGGGCCTGCTTGACCTGATCGACGACGGTCTGGCGCCAGGGTGTGGACATTGGGACGCCCCCCGTTGCGGTCACCTTGCGGTTTGCGTCCCATCCCGGACACCACCGACACGTTACTGCTACGTATCGGTATTCTGCCTCCGCGAGTTTATTAGAACCGGGGTGTTTTCGACGGTAATCTCGCGTAAGGGCCTTGCGTGCGGCGGGACGGGCCGGGGCCGCCCGGGGGCCTGGATTCCGGCCTTCGGCGGGCCGACACCGCGAGGAACGCTGGCGGTCCCGCCGAGCCGACCGTATAATGCGGCCGCACCCCGTCAGCATCGGCACAACGTGCCGGCACGGAAAGGAGACGACGATGAAGCATGCACGTCTGATGGTTGTCGCGGCGGCTGTGGCGGCGCTGGCAGCGAGCGCGGCCCCGGCGGCCGAGGAGAAGGCCGTCGAGCCCACCGAGACGATCGCCCTCTTCGACGGCAAGACGTTCGACGGCTGGGTCCGTATCCTGCGCGGCGGCCAGGGCGACCCGGACGAGACGTGGACGATCAAACCCGGCGGCGTCCTGCACTGCACGGGCAAGCCCGCCGGCTACATCCGCACCGAGAAGGCGTACACGAACTACCACTTCCGCATGGAGTACCGCTGGGCCGGGCAGCCGGGCAACAACGGCGTGCTCGTCCACATGACCGGCGAGGACAGGGTCTGGCCCAAGAGCCTCGAATGCCAAGGGATGTACAAGAACCAGGGCGACTTCTTCGAGATCGGCGGATTCGGGTTCAACGAGCACAAGGCGGGCGGGCACCGCGTGCGCGGCCGGCGGGTCATCAAGTACGGCGAGCACCACGAGAAGGAACCCGGCGAGTGGAACCTGTACGAGGTCTGGGCCGTCGGCGACACCGTCCGGCCGTACGTCAACGGCCACCTGATGAACGAGGCCACGGGTTGCGCCGTCACGGCCGGGCCCATCTGCCTCCAGAGCGAGGGCCGGCCCATCGAGTTCCGCAACATCACCCTCGCCCCCGCCTCCGAGGAGAACAAGCCCTGGCCCGTCACGCCCAAGAAGAAGATCGTCCTCTTCAACGGCAAGGGCCTGGAGGGCTGGATCCGCTTCATCCCGAACGACAAGCCGGGTGAGGACAAGCAGTGGACCGTGGACAAGGTCTGGAGCGTCAAGGATGGCGTGATTCACTGCACCGGCAAACCCAACGGCTACATCCGCACGCAGGAGCATTACGCGGACTACAAACTACACCTGGAATGGCGATGGGTCGATAAGCCGACCAACAGCGGCGTCCTGCTGCACAAGCAGGGCATCGACAAGACCTGGCCCACGTGCATCGAGGCCCAACTCATGCACCAGAACGCCGGCGACTTCTGGCTGCTCAGCCATTCGACGATCGAGGTGGACGGCAAGCAGGTCGGCCCCAAGCAGTACGCCAACGCCAAGAAGAAGCACGCGTCGAGCGAGAAGGCGCCGGGCGAGTGGAACACTTACGACATCGTCTGCGACGGGGGCACGGTGAAACTCACCGTCAACGGCGTTCTCCAGAACGAGGGGACGGACGCGACGCCCTCCAGCGGCCCGATCTGCCTCCAGAGCGAGGGCAGCCCCATCGAGTTCCGCAACGTGTACCTGGAGCCGCTGGACTGATAACGGCCAGGGATCGAGGGATCGAGGGATCAAGGGATCGAGGCGCAAGGGATCGAGGCGCCGAAGCGCCGTGGGCAGTCCTGCCCGCCGCGCTTCCTCTTTACAGCAGCGGGCTGGCCAGTTTCGCGACGTAACTGGCCGTCCGGCGCAGGCGGCCGCGACCTTCCCAGTACGCCAGGTCCGTGCGGTCGGCCCGCTCCTGGTACCGTCGCTGGATCTTCCGGAGGGCCGAGACGGCCTCCGACCCGTACAGGAGCAGCGTGAGTTCGAAGTTGAGTTGGAACGACCGCACGTCGAAATTCGCGCTGCCGAACAGGGCGACCGTGTCGTCGACGGTCAGGGCCTTGGTGTGCAGCATGCCGTCGCGGTAGAGGTAGACGTCGGCCCCTTCGCGGGCGAGGTGCTCGCAGTAGGCCTTGCCGGCGGCGTCGACGAGGCGCGAGTCGCTCCGGTCGGGCACGATCAGCGTGACGCCCACGCCGCGGTTCGCCGCCAGGCGGAGGGCCAGGCTCATCGTTTCGTCGGGCACGAAGTAGGGGGAGGTGAGGACGACCTCGCGGCGGGCCAGGTGCACCGCCTCGATCAACAGGTCCTTGAACCGCTCGGCCGACCCGCCGGGGCCCGTCGGCACCGGCTGGACGGTGGCCTGCCCGGCCGGTTCGGGGTGCGGGAAGTACGCCTCGCCCGCCACGAGGTCGCCCGCCACGAGGTCGCCCGTCTCGTGGCACCAGTCCTCCAGGAACACCACCTGTAACTGCCGCACGAGCGGCCCGGTGACGCGGGCCATGACGTCGTCCCAGGCGCCGGCCCGGCGGGGGCCGAACGAGGGTTCCACTAGGTTCTGCGAGCCCGTGTAGGCGACCCGCCCGTCGACGACGGCGAGTTTGCGGTGGTTCCGCAGGTCGAGCCGCTCGAACCGCCGGCGGACGGGGTTCGCGGGCAGCGCCTCGGCCACCTCGACGCGTCCCGTCTGGAGGTCGCGGCCGAGGCTCCCGAAGAACCACCACGAGCCGACCGAGTCGGCGAGCACCCGGCACGCGACGCCGCGGCCGGCGGCCTCCTTCAGGGCCTCGCCCACCCGCCGGCCCACGTCATCGTTTCGGAAGATGTAGAACAGAAGGTGAACGTGGTGCCGGGCGTCGGCGATGTCCGCGACGAGGCGGTCCACGGTGTCCTGGGTATCGGCCAGCAGCGCCAGGTCGTTGCCGCGGCTCGGCTTGAAGCCGCCGATCTCCTCGGCAAACGGGGCGAGCAGGCGGACGGCGGTGGTCGGGGACGGGCCGCTCTCGCCCTCGTCGGGCGCGGTCTCGTCGCGGTCGGTGGCGACGGACGGAGCGGGTTCGCGGGCCTCCTCAAACGCGCCCAGCCGCCGCAGCCGCTTGACCGCCCGCCGTCGGCCAAGCCGGTTCTCGCCGATCAGGACGTACAGCACCAGGCCGACCCACGGCAGGAAGAAGATCAGCAGCAGCCACGCCGTGCATACCGACGGTTTCTGCTTCCGCCAGACCACGAGCGGCACCATCCCGATACGGATGAGCCACTCCAGCACCGTCAGCACGAGTGTCCACGAGGGCATGCGGTCGTTCCCGGAAGGTGCGGTGAGGTCCAGTATAGCGGGCGAACGGGGAACGTGGAATGCGGAATGCGGAACGGACGGCAACGACAACGGCAACGGCAGCCTCACGCAAAGACGCAAAGTTTACCCGCCGGAGGCGGGCCGCAAAGACGGCAAACAGCAACGGCGGTGAACCAGGGAAACGACAACTGCAAACGGCAAAGCGGCGGCAGGCCACCGCACTCGAAGAACGACAACGGCAACCGAAACGGCGAGCAAATGAGCGGTGACAAATGACCAATGCCAAATGACGAAGTGCGCGTTTAGCCGCGACGCGAAGCGGAGCGCGCGGACGGCCCCGGCGCGTCGGCCGCCTCGGTTGTGAACGTCTGCCGCACGCGCAGGAGCGTGTCGACGAAGTCCGGCGCGAGGCGGTCGCGCGGACGGGGCAGGGCCACCGGCACGTCCGCCACCGGTCGGCTGAACGTCATGACGACGAGCCGGTCGGCCAGGTACACCGCCTCCTCCACGCTGTGCGTGACGAACAGGACGGTCTGGCCGTCGGCCTCCCACAGGCGGACGAGTTCGTCCTGGAGGCGGTGGCGGGTCGGCTCGTCGACGCTGGCGAACGGTTCGTCCATGAGGAGGATGCGCGGGCCGGTGCAGAGGGCCCGGGCGAGGGCCACCCGCTGCCGCATCCCGCCGGAGAGTTCGTGCGGCAAGGAGGCCTCGACCTCCGGGGGCAGATGGACGCGGCGGATGGCCCGGCGGGCCTCGGCCCGCCGCTCGGCCCGGCGCACGCCGCGAATCTCCAGGCCGAAGGCCACGTCGTCCACCACGCGCCGCCACGGCAGCAGGCCGCCTTCCTGGCTCACCACGCCGACGCCGGGCGTCGGGCCGTCCACGGGGCGCCCATCGATGGCGATGCGTCCGTGCGTCGGGAACTCCAGGCCCGCCGCCAGCCGGAGCAGCGTCGTCTTGCCGCACCCGGACGGACCCAGGACGCACGTCAACTGGCCGGCGGGGCAGAGGAGGTCGAAATCGCGAAGGGCCCACACCTCGCCGCGTGCGGGCGTGGCGTAGCGTTTGCTCACGCCGTCGAACCGGATGACGCCCGCCTCGCCTGCCATGCTATCGCTCCTTGGGCTGCCACCGGCTCACGCGCCGGGCCGCCAGGCGCAGCACGCCGTCCAGGCCGAGGCCGATGGCCCCGATGACGATGATGCTTGCGAACGCATATTGATAGGACGCCTGCTCGTGGGCGGTGGCGATCATGTACCCGAGGCCGCTGCGGGTGCCGGGGAAGATTTCGGCGGCGATGATGACGCGCCAGGCGATGCCGCCGCCCACCCGGAGGCCCGTCATGATGGCCGGGGCCGCGCCGGGCAGGATGATCTTCGTGAGGACCTGTCGCCGGCCGGCGCCGAGGACGCGGGCCGCCTCGATGTGCGTTTCGCGGACGCCGCGCGCCCCCGCCGCCGCGTTCAGGGCAATCGGGAAGAACGCGCCCAGCCAGATGACCGCGACGATGGCGAAGCGGACGCGGTCCAAGAGGCCGTACCGCCAGGCCTCCTCGCCGAACAGTGCGGTGGCGGGGCTCGTGAGGCCGAACGCGATGATCGCCACGGGGATCCACGCGATCGGGCTGATGACCATCGCCGCCGACATCGTCGGCGAGAGCATCTCCATCGCCGTCCGCGACCGGCCGACCCAGATGCCGACGGGCACCGCCGTCACCGCCGCCAGGCCGAAGCCGCACACCACCCGCAGGACGCTGACGGCGGCGGAGGCGGCGAGGCTCGTGGCGTCCAGCGCCGGCGGCTCCCGGAACGGATGCGCCAGCACCTCCAGCACCGACCCGATGGACGGCACCACCACGCTGCCGACCGAGGCGACGTACCAGACGGCGAGGATGATGATCGGCGGTACGGCACCGAGGGCCAGGCGGGTCAGGATGCGCTTCGGTTTCATCGTGCGGGCAACTGGTCCTTCTCGCGGAGTTCGCGGGCGGCTTCGCGCACCAGCCGCAGGTCCAGCACGTCGTCGACGAACGCCTGCGGCGTGACATCTGCGTATCTGCCTTGGAACAGTTTAACGTCGCGGACCATCTCGGCCCAGGTTTTCATGCCGGTGACCCAGGACTCGGTCGGCTCGGCGATGTAGGTGATGGTCGGGACGGAGGCCCGTTCCACCTCCAGGGGATACTTCGTCCAGCGGTGGGCGCAGTCGATGGCCAGGGCCTGGTCCTCGTGAATGAGGTGCGTCGACAGGAGGATGACCTTC
>JAWODB010000329.1:0-8283 GCA_046483505.1 Phycisphaerae bacterium | reverse complement strand
CCCGGACGGCTGGAACCGTATCTGTTTAAAAAAGGACCTGCGCCCTCGCCGGCGGGTGCCTGTCGGAGGAGGCGGCCCGCCGGACGCTCCGCAAGGACGATCCGCGGATGCAGGCGGCGATGATCGCCCGCATCGCGCGCGAAAAGAAGGCCTCCATGGCGGACGACCTCATCCGCCTGCTCGACTCCGAGGACGAGGGCGTCCGCTTCATGGCCGCCGCCGCCCTGCACAAGGTGACCGGCATCGACCGCGGCTTCCACTTCGCCGACGAGGAGGAGCGAAAGGCCATCATCGAGGCGTGGCACCGCTGGTACGAGGACGAGACCGGCCACCCCGTGCCCGAACTGGAACCGGAACCGCCCGACGACGCGAAGGCGGAGGAACCCGGCGACGACGCCGACGCCGACGAGGACGCCGACGCCTCGGCCGAGGAGTCTGACGCCATGACCGAGGCCGACACCGCCGGCGAGACGGAAGACGAGGCCTCCGACCCCGGCACCCCGCCGGAGCAGGCAAAGGAGACGGCCGGATGAGCAGGGGCGAAACGGACGACGGCGTGGACCTGACGATCGAGACCCGCCGGCAGGACGACGCGGTCGTGGTGTCGCTGCGGGGCGAGGTCACGGTGTTCTCCTCGCCGGCCCTGCGCGAGCGGCTGGAGAAGGAGACGGGCGAGGCGCCCGGGCGGGTCGTCCTGGACCTCTCGGAGGTCCGGTACGTGGATTCGAGCGGGGTGGCGACGTTCGTGGAGGCGTTGCGGCAGATCCGCCGCGGCGGCGGCGAGATGGTCCTGGCGTGCGTCAGCGACCGGGTGCGGGGCGTCATCGAAATCGCCCGCCTCGACACCCTCTTCCCGATGGCCGAGACGGTCGAGGAGGCGCTCCAGTCGTGAGCAACGCCTCATGGGTCCGGCTCCTGGAACGCGTGGGCGCCCAGGGCGAAGGGTTCCTGGCGTACATGGGCGGGCTCGGGTACCTGACCCTGGACACCGTCAAGCACACGGTGGCGGGCCTGGTGGGGCGTCCCCGCATCAAGGCCGACGAGACGTTCTACCAGATGGTCCGGCTGGGCGTGCGGGCCATTCCCATCATTGCCATGGTCCAGTTGTTCGTCGGCATGACGCTGGCGTTCACGCTGGCGCCGGTGCTGGCGGATTACGGCCAGTTGGGGCAGTTGGCGACGGTCATTGCGAAGGCGGTGTTCCCGCAACTGGGCCCGCTGATCGCGTCGATCGTGCTGACGGGGTTCGCGGGGGCGGCGATAGCGGCCGAACTCGGCACCATGGTCGTGGGCGAGGAGGTGGCCGCCCTCCGCACCAGCGCCATCCACCCCATCCGCTTCCTCGTCGTGCCGCGCGTCGTCGCCTGCGTCCTCATGACCGTGGCCCTGGCGGTGCTGGCGAACCTCGTCGGGACGGCGGGCGGCGGCCTCATCGCCTGGGGCGTCCTGGATATCGACCCGTGGCAGTATTACCATACGGCCGTCGACGCGCTGCTCGTCAAGGACGTGGTCACGGGCCTGGTGAAGGCGGCGGTGTTCGGCCTGATCATCGTCACGGTGTCGTGTTACGAGGGCCTGGGCGTGCGCGGCGGGGCGGGGGGCGTGGGCCTGGCGACCACGAGCAGCGTCGTCCGGTCGATCTTCCTGATCATAGCGGCCAACTGCGGGTTCACGGCCCTGTTCTACTTCGTCTGGTGAGGCATGACCGAGAGCGTCGAGCCCATCCTGGAAGTGCGGGGCGTGCAGAAGTTCTTCGGCGGCCGGCAGGTCCTGAAGGACATCAACCTCCTCGTCGCGCCCGGCGAGACGGTGGTCATCCTGGGGCCGTCGGGGTGCGGCAAGTCGACGCTGCTCCGGACGATCATCGGCGAGGAGACGCCCGACGCCGGCCACGTCTACATGTGGGGCGAGGACGTCTGCTGCGCCTCGACGAGCCGGCTCGACCGGCTCCGCCAGCGGTTCGGCATCCTGTTCCAGAGCGGGGCCCTCTACTCCTCCATGACGGTCGCCGAGAACGTGGCCCTGCCGCTTCGCGAACATACGGACCTCGACCCCCGCATCATCCGGATGGTCGTCAAGATGAAACTGGAACTGGTGGGCCTCAGGGACTTCGAGAACCTGATGCCGAGCGAGATCTCCGGCGGCATGCGGAAGCGGGTCGGCCTGGCCCGCGCCATCGTCCGCGACCCGGAGATCCTGTTCTACGACGAGCCGACCTCCGGCCTGGACCCGGTGGCCACCAGCGTCATCGACCAGTTGATTACCGACCTCCGGACGAAACTGGGCGTGACGAGCCTGGTGGTGACGCACGACATGAAGAGCGCGATGCGGATCGCCGACCGCATCGCCATGCTGTACGGGGGCGAGTTCATCGCCGTCGGCCGGCCGGAGGAGTTCCGCGACCCGACGGACCCGCGGGTCCGCCAGTTCGTGGAGGGCCTGGCCGACGGGCCCATCCCCCTGCGGGTCTCGAAGACCGATTACCTGGAGGACCTGATGGGCATCCAGCCCGGGCCGACCGCGCAAGAACCACGGCAAGGATGAACAAGGAACGATCAATGATGAACGCCGAACCATCCGCGGCGCGCCGTCGTTGCCTTTGCCGTTCATCATTCATGATTCATCATTCCTTGTTGGGGATTGTTTTTCTGCTTTGACCACGCCGCGCCCGTGGGAAGGAGAGTAACCGATGGCCCGACATCCTGCTCGCAACCGCGCCCTGGCGGGGGCGTTTCTGCTGCTGATGGCCACGGCGGCCGTCGCCGTCCTCATCCTCGTGGGCGGCTGGGAAACCTGGTTCACCGCCCAGCAGGTGCTCCACATTCATTTCGACGCCGCCCCGAACCTGAAGATCGGCAGCCCCCTGCAACTGGCCGGCCACCCCGTGGGCCGGGTCACCGACATCGGCCTGAAGCAGGTGCCCTGCCCGCCCGAACGCGAGCACGAGGGCCAGTGCTACGTGGTCGACGTGACCGCCGAACTGCCCAGGTCGTACACCATCTGCCAGAACGCCACCGTCACCATCCAGCAGGCGCTGGTGGGGCAGTCGGCCATCCTGAACATCGTGGACGTCGGCTACGGGGCCCCCGTCACGAAGCCGCTCAAGGGCCGGCGCACGTCGCCCTTCGCCGACGCCGCCAGCGAACTCGGCATCGGCGAGACGGAGAAGAAGAACGTGTCGGCCATCCTGGCGGACCTGCGCGAAACGACCAAGCAGATTCGCGAGAACCTGCCCGACATCATCGCCAAACTCAAGACCACCGGGGCGAACCTCGCGGAGGTCAGCGAGAAGGCCAAGGGCACCCTCCGGCGCGTCGACGACATCCTCGAGGAGAACCGCAAGAACCTCCAGCAGGCCGTCGCCAATACCCGCGACCTGACCGCCGAGGCCAAGAAAAGGGGAGCCGAGACCCTCGAGAACCTCAAGACCGCCTCCGCCAAAATCAACGCCATCCTGGAGGAGAACCGCGGGCCCCTCAAGGAGACCGTGGCCAACGCCCGCGACATGAGCGCCGAGGGCAAGGCCCTCGCGAAGAAGATGGGCGGGGCCGTCGACGACCTCGTGCCGCGCGTCAAGGCCGCCTCCGAGAGCCTGAAGCAGGGCCTCGACGATTTCAAGACCATCGCCGCCGACGCCAAGGCCCTCATCGCCACCCAGAAGGGGAACGTGGCCCGGACCTCGCAGAACCTGAAGGAGACGAGCGAGCACCTGCGGGCCCTCTCGAAGGAGGTCCGCCGGGCCCCGTGGCGGCTCTTCGCCACGCCCGACAAGGAGGAGGTCGAGTCGCTGAACCTGTACGACACGGCCCGCGCCTTCGCCATGGCCGCCACCGACCTCGAGAGCGTCTCCGACACCCTCCAGGTCATGCTCGAGGCGAAGGAGAAGGGCGTGGCCGTCGACGAGGAGATGCTGAAGGTCATGGCCGAGAACCTCCAGAAGACCTACGAGAAGTACCAGAAGGCCGAGGAGGCGCTGCTGAAGGAATACGAGAGAATACAGAAGTAGCATGCTAAATGATAAATGATGAATGCCAAATGTCCGCTTCGCGGAATGGGCGGCGGGGCGCACGGGCGCGCGGGCAGGGTGAACGCGCCCCCTTGCCGCGTCAGCGGCCCTTTAGCATTTATCATTTCTCATTTATCATTCCTCAAAGAGGTTCCCCATGGACTTTGACGTTCTGATCGTCGGCGCGGGTCCCGCCGGGGCCGCCGCCGCCCGGTGCCTGGCCGAGGGCGGGGCGGCCGTCGCCCTCGTCGACGCCGACAAGTTTCCCCGCCACAAGCCGTGCGCGGGCTGGATCAGCCGCAAGGCCGTCGACGCCTGGCCGTTCGTCGACGCCGCACGCCGCGACGTCGACGCCGCCCCGTTCCGGCGGCTCGTGTTCCATGCACCGGACGCGAGCGCGTCGGCCGAGTACGCCAGCCGGTCGCACCTGGGCTACGTGGCGGACCGCGACGCGTTCGACGCCGCCCTCCTCCGGGCCGCCGAGGACGCCGGCGCCGAGCCGGTCCTCGGCCAGGCGGTGACGGAAGTCATGGCGGGCGAGGACGGCGTGGCCGTCGTGCTGAAGCGAGGCCGCCGCCTTACCGGCCGCATCCTCGTCGGCGCCGACGGCGTCCACAGCACGGTGGCCCGCGAAACGGGCCTGCGGGCCCGCTGGGGCGACGGCCAACTCGTCTACACCCTCTCGGCGACCGTGTCGCTGACGGCCCGGCAGATGCGGGCCTGCTTCGGGTCGAGCCCGCCCATCCACGTCTCGCCGGCGTTCGGCGGCGCCCACGGGTACGCGTGGGCGTTCCCCGGTCCGCGGCACGTCAGCGTGGGCGTGGGAGCCCGGCGGGACGAGGCCGACCGGCTCAAGGCCCTGTTCGCCCGGTGGTGGGACGTGCTGGCCGGCCTGGGCATCGTGCCCGAGAAGACGAGGCGGCCGAAGGGCGAGGCGTATCCGATTCCCGCCGGGGCGGCCGTCGAGTTCGAGCACCACGTCGGCAAACGGACCGTCCTGGTGGGCGACGCGGGCGGCTTCGTCTCGGCCGCCACCGGCGAGGGCATCTACCCCGGCATCCGCAGCGCGGTCCTGGCCGCCGAGTGCATCCTGGCGGCCCTGGAGGCGGGCGACGGCAAGCGAGCCGGGTCCACCTGCCAGGACGAACTCCTGCGGTTCCGCGGCCGGTGGCGCCGCGAGATGGCCGGCCACCTCCAGATGCCGAACGTCAACGTCACGTTCCTCCTGCCGCTCATTTACACGAACCAGGAGATCTGCGACCGCTTCGCCCGGGCGTTTCTGTTCGGCGAGAACCTGTGACCATTTCGGATTGCGGATTTGGGATTTCGGAATGAGCGTGCCTGCCCGAGCGGCCTCCTGGTACACTGCGCCCGGCGGTTCCCGGGCCACCCCGCCCCGTTACCCGCCGAAAGGACCCTGTGCATGGGAGATGCGATGTGATGTCGACGCCCTGGACTCATGGGAACGGCTGTGATATGCACGTTGGCCTCGGCCCTGGCCGCGCCGCCGGCCGTTGCCGCAACGTACTACGCGGCCCAGCGGGACCCCGCGGCCGACGACGGTAATCCCCGCCACGGGTATTCTCCGCCCTCTTGACCGGCTGAAGGAAGGGGGCGTATGCTGGGTTCCGAATGGCGGGCAGAGGGAAAAGGGGACAACCGTGCGCAAACTCATCCGCTTGGCCGTCGGGCTCGTCCTGGTCCTCGTCGGGGCGGGCATCGCCTTCTGGTATTATGTCGACGTCATCGCCAAGACGGGCATCGAGAGGGGGGCCACGTACGCCCTGGGCGTGCCGACGACCGTCCACAGGGCCGACGTCGGCCTGTTCGGCGGCACCCTGCTCGTCGAAAACCTGAGGGTCGGCAACCCCGAAGGGTTCGAGACGCCCCACCTGCTTGCCCTCAAGCAGTCCGACCTGGGCGTGGTCACCAACACGCTGTGGAAGGACACGATCCAGGTCAACCGGTTCGAACTCGACGGGCTCGACCTCTACATCGAGCAGAAGCCGGGCACGAGCAACGTCTCGACGGTGCTCGAGCACATCCGGTCCAAGACCGGATCGCCCGGTGAGCCCGAGGAGGAAGGTGCCGGCGGCAAGAAGGTCAAGGTCGACCGCATCGTCGTCCGGAACGTGACGGCCCACGTCCAGGTGCTGCCGATCGGCGGCCAGGCCACCACGGTCGACGTCGAGGTCCCCGAAATCATCCTGGAAGACGTGACCAGCGACACCGCCGAGGGCGTGGCGGTGGCGGAACTGACCCGCCGCATCCTGCCGGCCATCCTGACCGCCGTCATCAAGAAGGGCCGAGGCACGATTCCCGAGATGGACCTCGACCGCCTCGCCGCCGACGTCGGCGAGACCACTCGCGCCCTGGGCGAGCAGGCCCGCGACCTCGTGGAACAGGTCGGCAAGGACGCCGGCGGTCTGCTCGACAAGGTCTTCAAGGGCGGCGAGGAGGGCAAGGGCGGACTCGGCGACACCCTCAAGGACATCCTCAAGAAGAAGGACGGCGAGGGCGGCGAGACGGAAGGCGGCGGCCTCCTGGAAGGCATCCTCAAACCGAAGGAGAAGGAGGGGGAGGAGAAAGAAAGCGGCCTCCTCGACGGACTCCTGAAGCCCCCGCCCAAAGAGCAGCCGCAGCCGTAGACCCGCCGTCGCGGTGCGGCGTTCGCCCCAGGAGGGCGGCTGCCGATGCGCCGCCTTGTTCTCCTGCTCAACAGATAAGATCATAAGTCATAAAGAACCGGCCTGCCTCCCCAAGACGATCGGGTTTCGATGCGTTCGGGTCCCATGAAGACCGGCGCCTTCCTGATGGGCATCGGGTTGGCTTTGATCGCGTCGGCCCATGGGGCCGAACCGGACGTTCCGGTCGCCGGGAAGGCCGTCCGAATCCCGATGCGCGACGGCGTGCAACTGGGCGCCACGGTGTTCGTTCCGAAGGAGATGGCCCAGCCCCTGCCGGCGGTGTGCTGCATCACGCCCTACGGGGCCCGGTTCCAGGCCTGGCGCGGCCGATGGTACGCCCGGCGCGGATACGCCATGGCGACCGTGGACGTGCGCGGGACCGGCCGATCCGAAGGCACCTTCAGGCCGTTCGAGAACGACGGCCGCGACGGATACGACCTCGTGCAGTGGCTGGCCGCCCGGGACTGGTGCAACGGCAAGGTCGCGATGCTGGGGTGGTCTTACCTGGGCTGGGCCCAATGGAGCACGCTCAAGGAGTTTCCGCCCAACCTGCAAACGATCGTGCCGGGCGTGTCCACGTATCCGGGCACGTCGGGCATCCCCAAGAACCGGAATATCGACCTGCCCTACGTCATGGGCTGGCTGGGCGACATCCGGCGCCTCAGCCACCGCCCCGCGTTCGACCGGGACGTGCTCGTCGCCGCCAAACACAAGATGTATCGGGAACACGTGCCCTTCAACCGTTTCGATGCGCTGCACGGCAAACGGTCGGCCGTCTTCCAGACCTGGCTCGAACACCCGGACGTCGACGCCTACTGGGACGCGATGAATCCCACCGCCGACGATTATGCGAAGATCGACATCCCCATCCTCACACTCACCGGCCACTTCGACGCCGACCAGACCGGCGCCATGACCCACTACCGCCGGCACGTGCGCCATGCGTCGCCGGAGGCGCGCAAGAAGCACTACCTGATCATCGGCCCGTGGGATCACGCCGGGGCGTCCGACGCCACACGGAACAACGCCGGGCTCGTGTTCGACGAAGCGTGTCTGATCGACAACCTCCAATTGCATAAACAGTGGTACGACTGGGCGCTCAAGGACGGGCCGCGGCCGCCGTTTCTCAAAGACAACGTCGCATACTACGTGATGGGCACCGAGCAATGGAAATACGCCCCGAGCCTGGAGGCGATCCCCGCCCGGAGGTTGTCCCACCGATAGTTGAAGGTTGAAAAAAGTGGCGGCTCCAATCCGGCCGAATCGGTAAGATTCGGTTGGAAACCAGCAGAAAGGAGCCACCACGATGGGTAAAGCCTACCAGACGTGCGACGCGAAGGACAGCCGGAAGTTGGCCGAGTTCCTGGCGAAGGAAGGGCAGGTGCTCCTGCCGATGCTGGACCTCGTGACCCGGGCCGAGGCCGCGGTGGACGAGGTGATCGACGTGGTGGGCCGGGCCACGCTGGAAGCGGTCCTGTTGATGAGCGCCGAGCAGGTGGCCGGGCCGCGTCATCCGGGCAAGGCGGGCGGCGCGGTCCGCCGGCACGGCCGGCAGCCGGGCGTCGTGACGCTCTCGGACCGGAAGGTGCG
>JAWODB010000324.1:0-14556 GCA_046483505.1 Phycisphaerae bacterium | reverse complement strand
ACGCAGCGCCGAGGCGGCAGCCCGATCGACACGTGGGGGCAACTCGGGCTGACCGGCGAGTGGGCGGAGCGCCCGCTGACGTTGTACGGGTACGGGCCACAGGACGCCGCTTATGAGATATTCAAGCAGAAGGTTCTCGATGGAGGCTCGTTTCGGCTGTCCCTGCGGGTCGAGGGCGGAGGATCCTCGATTGTTCAGGGCGTTGCAGCCAATGTGGGAGCGATCGGGTTCGCCAGCAACTTCTTCACGGCCAAGCGGGTGCGGGCGGTCCCACTGGCCGGGACGGATGGGCAATCCTATGCCCCGACGGCGGAGAACATCCGCAGCCACCGGTACCCGCTGAGCCGCTTCCTCACCATCTGCGTAAACAAGCCCCCGCGTCAACCGCTCGGCCGGCCTGCGGCGGAGTTCCTGCGGTTTCTGCTCTCGCGAGAGGGCCAACAAGTCGTTGCCGACGGCGGCAACATCCCGCTCGATGCGGCCACGGCAAACGAAGGTCGCCACCGTCTGGCGGAATGAAAGGCAAGGAACCATGATCGGAAAGATCGTTTTCATCGAACCGAAGTCCCCCGAGCGGCACGTCTTCAGCCGCTGGAAACTGCCGCGCCTGGGGACGGTAATCCTGGCCACGCGCCTGAAGCAGGCCGGCTACGACGTCCAGGTCTTCGTGGAAGACGTGGCCCCGGTGGATTATGAAGTGTTTTTCTCGGCCGACCTGGTTGGCATCTCGACCATCACCTCCACGGCGCCGCGGGCCTACGAGTTTGCACGCGCCGCCAGGCGGGCCGGAATCCCCGTGGTTATGGGCGGCCCGCACGTGACGTTCCTCCCGGACGAGGCCCTCCAGTACTGCGATTACGTCTTCCGCGGCGAGGCCGACGACGTGATCGTGGATCTCGTCCGATGCATCGGGTCCGGGCATGGTCTCGAGACATTCCCGTCGCTGTCGTACCACGCCGGCGACACGGTGGTCCACAACCCGCCGGACCTCCAGGCGATTCCCGGGACGGGCCTGCATCAACGGCTTTCCCGCGAGGGACGCGTCACCGAGCGGCTTTCGTCAGGCGATAACGTCGACGGCACCACAAACATCGTGCCGCGCATGGGCCTGGAGGGACTTCGCGAAGGCTACAAGCAAGTCTTGAGACCCATCTATGCCCCCAACCACTACTACGCCCGCCTCAAGACTTGCTTGTAGCCTTCGCGAATACGGGAAACCCGCTGTCGTGGAGAAGGTGCGCGGCGAACATTTGTGGGCCTTTTTCCGGTCGTGCGCCCGGCTCGGCATCCTCGGCCGCGAGCGTCTCCAGTACTGGAGACTCCTCCTGTGGACGGGCCTGCACCGGCGGGAGCACTTCTCGCTGGCCGTGGCCCTGGCGATCTGCGGCTACCATTTCCGCAGGACCGCCGAGGCGCACGTCCGCTGACGCGGGCTGGGGGATTCAGAATCGGCCAGAGCGGCGACCGGCCGGGCGCGGGGGCCTCGAGACCACGAGGCCACGCGAGTCTGCGAACATCGGCGCCGACCTGGACGTCAGGATGAGAACAGGCGCGGAGTACCAGACCCTCGGCGTTGCGATGGTCACGGGCACCGTCAAAAGTGTCGTACGCGCCAACCCCAAAGAGATGGCCTCCGGCGTGAGCAAAGCCATCAGGGGCCTGCTCTCGGCCCACATGACGCGTAAGCCGAAGGATGAAGACTAGGCGGCAGGGGACAACGCCATGAAGCGCAAACTGATTATCGTCATACCGGCTGTTGTGATTCTCCTGGTCGCAGGCGTTGTCCTGTTCCTCATCTATGGCACCGGATCGGCCCCCGTCCAGCGATGGATCGCCGGCCAACTTGGCGCGGTCGCCGGGGACTACCTCAACCCGCGGCTCTCGCTGGGGGCCCTGCGCTACCAGTACCCGCTCACGGCCGTCGTGGACGACGTGCGGCTGGTGGCCGATGACCCGGCGAAGCCGGGCGCCACGGTCGACATCTTCGTGGCCAAGCACGTGACGCTTGAAATGGCCGAAATCCCGCGGTCCGGGCAGCCGCTGCGGATACAGACGTTGATCCTGGACCACCCGGAGTTTCGCGCCGTCACGGTCAGCGAGAAGGATTCGAGCCTTGTCGGTTACGGCAACCTCCTGAAGGGCCAGCCTGCCGCCCCGTCCGCGGCGAAACTCAGCGACGTTTTCGAGATCCGCCAGATCCAGGTCGTCGACGGCCTGATGGTCTACGATCCGCGCACGCCCGGCGCGAAGCCCATGGAGATCGACCAGATCAACTGCCGCCTGAACGTCGAGCCCGCCAAAGGCAGCGAGACCGGCTGGTACACCATGGAGATGGACCTCGACCGCAAACCCGTCTTCGCGACGCGCTTTGCCGGGCGCGTGAATATCGACACCAGGGTCGTCGACGTGCAGCCGCTGCGGGTGGAACTGAAACTCGGCCGCGAGCAGGATCACTACCTGCCGCCGCAGATCCAGAGCATCCTGAAGGAGCACGAGGTCAGCGGCGACCTTGTGGTGGAGGCCAGCGGCTCGGTGCACGCCAGCGACTGGCGAGCGTCAACCCTCAAGGCGCAGGTGACGCTTGCGCATGCCAACTTCGCTGCGGGGGACCATCACTTCCCGGTGGACCGGCTTCAGGTCCTGTGGACCATGGCGGACCGGCGCGGCGCACTCGAGAAGATCGACTCGAACCTCCTGGGCGGCCAACTGGAAGGAACCGGCCAGGTCGCGCTCAGCGGCCCGATGGACGGCCGGGTCCATTTGGCCCTGAGCGATGTCCGGCTCGAGCAATGCTTGCGTAACGCGGCGGGCGGCGAAGGAAAGTACAAAGGCGCCGTGAGCGGGCAGATTGACTGGGATGGGCCGCTGACCGACGCCTTGAAGCAGTCGCGGGGCAGCGGCACGATCCGCATCGCCGATGGGCGTCTGGATCAGATACCAGTCCTGGCGGATCTTCTTGACGTGGTAACCAGGACCATGAAGGCGGCCGGAATGGGCTCGGGCCGCCCAAGCGACACCGCCGACATGGCGTTCACGTTCGAGGGTGACCGGGTGAACTTCAACAAGGTCTTCGTCGTGACCCGAGTGGCAGCCCTGCATGGGAACGGAGACATCTACTTTGACACGCGCCTGGACATGCTCTTCAACGCCGGGGCGGTCGAGAAGATCGAGTCGATGCTGGGCAGGGTCGGCGCCTTTCTAGGCAGGATAACCGACGAGATCTCGGCCTATACCGTGACGGGCACGCTGGGCGATCCCAAGGTGGGCATTAAGGTAGCCCCGAACCTGTAGATTCCTGTTGCCCCGGCCCCAAGGCAATCATGGTGTATGCCACCGGAACTCCCCATTACGCGCATCCACCTGCACGGCCACGTCCTCGACATCCGCGTCACGGCTGACATGATCGACGTGACCGACCACCACCCCGCCGCCGCCCCGTTGTCCATCGAGCACGGGCTCGCGCGAAGGCTCAGCGTCGCTGCTCCCTGACATTCCGCAGGGCGGGGGGGATGATAGGCAGGCCGCCCAGCGGGCAAGGTGAGGATTGGCGGACACCCCAAGGGCCTCGGCTCAGAGGCTCTTGTGGAAGAAGGGCCATCCTCAACCGCACAAGCCTTGCCTGAGAGAGATGTTTTCGCTGGCAGGACTGTAAGGTCCACCATCTCTCCGCGCTCGGACCTTTCTTTCCCCCCCTTCCGCCGCACGCCGGCGCGGGTGCCTTGTCGTGCGCCGCAGCGCCCGGTACAATCGGCCGTGCCGCCATCCGACCCACGCGCCGAGAACCCTCCATACCCATCAAGGACGTGCTGCATCGCCGCACGTTTCTCCAGAGGGACGGCATTCGCCGAGTCACCCGGGGCGGAGTTCTCGCGTTTCAGTACCAAGGGCACCATGAAGGGGAGAGGCTGCGATGAAGGAACGGAAACACGGGTGGATGGCTGTGGCCGTCGTGTCCATGCTGGCGTTGCCGGTATGGGCGGAAGACATACCCCGGGCGAAGCCGGAAGCGGTGGGCATGTCCGGCCAGCGCCTGGCGGCGGTCACGTCCACCGTCCGGAAGATGGTCGATGACGGCAAGATCGCCGGGGCGATTACCGTCGTGGCGCGCAAGGGAAAGATCGTGCACTTTGAGACCTGCGGCCTCCGCGACGTCGATGAGAAGAAGCCCATGACGGAAGACACGATCATGCGGTTCTATTCGATGTCCAAGCCAATCACGACCGTGGCGGCGATGATCCTCTACGACGAGGGCAAACTCAGACTGGATGAACCGGTGGAGACGTACGTGCCGGAACTCAAGGGGATGAAGGTCTACAGTGAGACGGCGCCCGTGGCGCCGAAGCGCAAGGTCACCGTCCGCGACCTGATGCGTCACACGTCGGGGCTGACGTACGGCATCTTCGGCAATACGCCGGTCGACCGGATGTACAGGAAGAACAGGATGCTTGCCAGTCGCGATTTGCAGACGATGGTCGAGAAACTGGGCCGCATCCCCCTGCTGTATCAGCCCGGCACGCACTGGCATTACGGCGTGTCGACGGATGTTCTGGGATGCCTGGTGGAAAAGGTGTCGGGGCAGAAACTGGACGCCTTTCTCCGGGAGCGGATCTTCGAGCCGCTGGACATGCGGGATACCGCGTTCTTCGTTGCTCCGGACAAGGCGGACCGCTTCTCGTCCTGCTATTCCCCCGGACCGGAGGGCGTGAAGGTGCAGGAGAAATACAGCGACAGCCGTTACCTGACGCCGCCGACGCTCCTCTCCGGCGGGGGCGGGCTGGTCTCGACGGCCCTCGATTACATGCGGTTCTGCCAGATGCTCATTCACCGGGGAGAACTTTTCGGCGTGCGGGTGCTCAAGCCCGAAACGGTCGGCATGATGACGAGAAACCAGTTGCCGAAGAACGTGCACTGGGGCGGCAATAACGGGTTCGGCCTCGGCTTTTCCGTCCAACTTCGGGATAACGGCTCCACCGCCCACGCGGGGGAATACGGATGGGGCGGCGCAGCCAGCACCCATTTCTGGATTTCCCCGAAAGACGACCTCGTCGTCGTGGCGCTGTCGCAGTTGATGCCCTTCACGCCGCAGTTGCAGGACGCCGTGAAGCCTCTCGTGTACGAGGCGATCGTGGACTGACGGGCCGTTTCCGTCGAGCCGCGACCGGCTCGCGCGGTGGATCGTGTTTGGAGCACCGACCGCCAAGGGAGGACGGGTGTTGAGATTGACGGTCCGCCAGACGACTCTGACGGCCATGGTTTTCATGGCCGCGGCCTCGGCGGCGTACGGCGCAGACGCCCCTGCCCAAGTCGCATCGTGGAACCAGTTCCGTGGGCCCAACGGTTCAGGCGTGGCTCGCGGCTGCCGGCCGCCGGTCCGGCTCGACGCCGACCATCTGGCCTGGAACAGGGCCGTGCCGCCCGGCCTGTCGTCGCCCGTCCTGGCGGGTGACCGGATCTTTCTGACGGGGGTGGTGTCCGGTCGTCTGCTGACGATCGCGCTGGACGCCGCCTCCGGCGAGGTGGTGTGGCGCCGGCCGGCCCCGCCGGTGCGGATCGGGCGGGTGCACAAAACCAACAGCCCGGCGTCCTCCACGCCGTACGTCGACGCCGAGCGGCTGTACGTGTACTTCGGCGCCTACGGTCTGATCTGCTACGACCACGACGGCCGCGAGCAGTGGACCCGGCCCGTCCCCACCCCTCAGAACCAGTACGGGATGGCAACCTCGCCCATCGTCTACCGGGATACCCTGATCCTGGTGCTCGACAGCGACGCCAACCTGCCGGACAGCAAACTCAGTCAATCCCGCCTCCTGGCCGTCAGCAAGGCCACCGGTGAGACGGTCTGGGAGACGCCGCGCCCCCTTCATCGCAGCGGATGGTCCACGCCGATGATATGGGACCACGGCGACGGCGAAGACCTCGTCGTGATGGGCTGCCGCCGCGCATGCGGCTACGATCCGGAAACGGGCGTCGAAAAGTGGTACGCGGGCGGTTTCTCCCCGGAGACGATCGCCGTCCCCGTGGCCGGCAACGGCCACGTCCACGTGTCGGCGGCGAGGTTGGGCGGTGTTCCCGACGAAGACCCCGATCCGCAACCGTTCTGGGAGGCCGTCATGCAGTTCGACTCAAGCGGCGACGGCCGGCTCGAGCGGGACGAGATGACGGAGCACTTCGCGTTCCCGCTTCGGCCGGAACTCCCGCCCGAGCATCCCGGCTATGGCGTGCCGCTGCCCGCCGACGAGGCCCGCCGCAAGCCGCGCCTCGACGCCATGTTCGCCAGGATCGACAAGGACAAGGACGGCTTCTGGACCCGGGAGGAGTTCCTGGCGAGCCTCTCCTTCCGTCGCGCCAAGCCGACGCTCATGGCCGTCCGGCCGGGAGGGCAGGGCGACGTCGTCGACACGCACGTGGCCTGGCAACTCCACCGCGAGATCCCCGAGATCCCCTCGCCCGTCTTCCACGAGAATCGCATCTACCTGGTCCGCAACGGCGGCCACCTTGCGGCCGTGGACGCCGCGGACGGCAGGGTCCTCTATAGCCAGCGCCTCGGCGCGCCGGGGCAGTACAGCGCCTCGCCGGTCGTGGCGAACGGCCACCTCTACCTGGCTTCCAGCCGGGGAGTCGTCTCGGTGGTCGAGACCGGCGATACCTTCCGTATGGCGTACCAGCGCGACCTCGGCCAGCCGGTGTTCGTGACGCCGGCCATCGACGTCCGAACGATCTACCTCCGCACGGAGACACGCGTCCTGGCGCTGCGGGCAGGGGTGGTCCGCGGCGGCAAGTCGTAAGCCGTTCGCGCAGCGAGATCCCACACCGCACCTGCGCTTGCGACGCCTGGAACCGTCTCGTCGAGGTGAAGGACGGCGAGCGGGTCCACGCCCGGTACGAGTACGACGCCCTGAACCGCCGCGTCAAGGCCCACGTCGATTCCGATTCCTCGGGCGGCCCGGATATTTGGACAAGGGGAAACTACGTCCCAGTGACGAGAAGCAGGATAGGTAGCTGACAAACAGCAACCGCCAAGAACCGTCTGAAGAGAAAGTGCCAAGCAAGTCTGGCAATACTGGTGAAGCAAGGAGGGGAAAGTGAATTGGCGAAAGCGGTTTCGCTTGGGGATGGTGGTTCTCGTGGCGCTGCTAATTGCCTACACCCTAGGCCCTATTGTGGCTGGGGTTTGGGAAATCGGTGACCGGAGTGGGCCCTGCATTTATCCAGTTTGGTTCCACCAACTTCTTTACACCCTTGCTTGGGAATATAGTGACCATGACGAGAACAAGCCGAGAATAAAGGCGCATGACGCTCCCACCCCAAGGCCATGGTTTTACGGGTTCGGGGGCGACCCGGCCCAAGGGCCGACCGAATCGTGTCCCTCTCAAAGCGACGAGGCCGGGTGAGAACGGTCGCTTCGCGAGTGCGAAGACCTGAACCGCCTCGTCGAGGTGAAGGACGGCGAGCGGGTCCACGCCCGGTACGAGTACGACGCTCTGAACCGTCGGGTCAAGGCCCACGTCGATTCCGATTCCACCGGCGGCCCGGACACGTGGGTCCACGGCAGAGAGTCCAAGGTCAAGAGTCCAAAGTTCAAAGTTCAAGGTCCAAGGCGCAAAGACGACCGCTGCGGCCGTAGGCGAGCACGGCGGCGGTGTGGTGGTTTTTCCCGATTTGCTACTCTGCGAAGCGGGCTTCGCTAAGAAGCACGAGTCCGCATTCCCATTTCCGGTTTCAGCCGTTGCGCATTGCACGTTTCCTCTGCCGCTCTCCGGCAGTTGGCGGTTGGCAGGTGGGCCGACGGTTCCTTATAATCCCGCCGATGCGTTCCTCCGATACAGAGCGCGCCGGCGAAGGCCCTCGCCTCCGTTTCGACCGGGGCACGCTCCTCCTGGACGGCCTCGCCGCGGAGCAGGTGCGTGACCTCTTCGGCCCCGACCTTTGGACGTGGGACGGCCGCGTGGGCGCCTGGCGATGCGATGCGATGCACTGCGCCGCCGTCCGCCGGGTCCTCTGCGAGCGCCTCGGCGGCATGTGGCGAGACGAGGTGCCCGAGCCCCCGCCCGTCCACTGGCCGGCGGTGAACCTGCCGGACCTCCGCCCCGAGCAGTGCGAGGCCCTTGCCGCCTGGCGCGAGGCCGACCGCCGCGGCCAGGTCGTCATGCCCACCGGCACGGGCAAGACGGAGGTGGCCCTGGCGGCCATGGCTGAGACCGGGGCCGCCACCCTCGTCGTCGCCCCCATCCGCGACCTCATGTACCAGTGGCACCGGCGCATCCTGAAGGGCCTGGGCTACGACGCCGGCATCGTCGGCGACACGCTCTACAACCTGCAGCCGGTCACCGTCACGACGTACGACAGCGCCTACATCCACATGGACCGGATCGGGACCCGCTTCGGCCTGATCGTCTTCGACGAAGAGCATCATCTGCCGGGCGAGTGCCGGCGCGAGGCCGCCCTGATGTGCACCGCGCCGATGCGCCTCGGCCTGACGGCCACGCCGGAGCGATCCGACGGCCGGCACGTCGACCTGGAGGACCTGGTCGGCCCCGTCGCCTACGACATGCCGCTGGCCCGCGCCCGCGGCCGGACGCTCGCCGAGTACGATGTGGTCCGCGTCCCGGTGGCGCTCACGCCGGACGAGCAGGCCACCTACGACGCATGCAGCCGGCAGATCCGCCACTTCATTGCGGAGCGCCGCCGCGACCGGCCGCGGTACTCCTGGAAGGACCTCTGCGCCGAGTCCGGCGCCGACCCGTCGGCCCGCCGGGCCCAGAAGGCGTATTACCTGAAGAAGAGCATCGAGGACCGGGCGGCCGAGAAACTCCGCGTCCTGGAGGACCTCTTTCGCCTGCACGCCGGCCAGCGGACCATCGTCTTCGCGGGCTCCAACGCGATGGCGATGGAGGTCTCCCGCCGGTTCCTCGTGCCGACGATCCTCTCGCACACGCCGAAGCGCGAGCGGCTGGCCGTCCTGGACGGCTTTGCCGAAGGCCGGCTGCCCGTCCTGGTGGCCAACCGCGTGTTGGACGAGGGCGTCGACGTGCCGGAGGCGAAGGTGGCCGTCGTCATCGGCGGGCAGGCGTCCACCCGTCAGGCGAAGCAGCGGCTGGGACGGATCCTGCGGCGGAGCGGTGCCGCCCGCGCTGTCCTCTACGAGGTGGTCTGCGAGGACACGAAGGACGTGCACCGATCACGCAGCCGAAGGCGGAGCGATGCTTACGCGCGAACACGCCATCGTCGACTATAGGGACGGCCGGGCCTTCCCGGACTGCCTCGACCGGCGGCGGCACGCCCATTACGTGGCCTGCGCCGAGCGGATGCTGGCCGTCTATGCCGGCGGCATCGGGCGCGAGCGCCGGGCCCTGCACCGCGACGTGGAGACGCTCTTCGCCGAGGAGCCCGATTGCCCGCTCCGCCGCATCCGGGCCTTCGCGAAATTGCTCGACGATGCATCGACGTACGCATCGGACCCGAAAGGCGAGGCGTCGCGCCTCAGGCTGCGGGTGTTCGAGGCGGCCGCCGCCTACCATCCGCTCGTGCGCGAGAAGGACCGCCTCTTCGAGCATCCCGAGGGCGAGACGAAGGCGGCCATCGCGCGGGACCTCGGCGAGGCGTGGGACGCCGTCGACGCCCGCCTGTACGCCGACGTCCTGTCCTTCCAGCGGCTGGAATCGTTCGAGGGGTACGCCGGACCCGAGGTGCTCCTCTCCCGCTACAACGTGGCTCAACTCCAGGCGTGCCTGTACGGGTCGGAGCGGATGACGGTGCGGGCCACGCGGGACGTCAAGACGATCCTGCGGTACGCCAAACTCGCCCGGCTCTTGCACGAGGTCCGGCGCGTGGGTCCGGGGGAGTACCTCATCGAGTTCACGGGGCCGGCGGCCGTGCTCCGCCAGACCCGCCGCTACGGCGTGAACCTGGCGCGGTTCGTCCCCGCGCTGCTGGCGTGCGGGAGATGGACGATGACGGCCGTGCTGCGGACGCCATGGAAGACGCGGGCGGTGCTGGAGGTCTCGGACCGCGACCGGTACACGTCCACGTTGCCGCCGCCGCAGGAGTTCGATTCGTCGGTCGAGGAGAAGTTCGCGGCGAAGTTCGGCCAGGAGGAGCGGGACGGGTGGCGGCTGGAACGCGAGACGGAGGTGCTGGCCGACGGGCAGACCGCCTTCGTGCCGGACTTCGTCTTCCGCCATGCGGACGGGACGACGGTGCTATTCGAGATCGTGGGGTTCTGGACGCCGGAGTACCTGGCGAAGAAACGCGAGACGCTCCGGCGCTTCCGCAGCCACACCGTGCTGCTGGCGGTGCCCGAACGGTCGCTGCGCGAAGGAGCCGAGCCGGGCGAGCACGTGGTGGTCTACAAGACGGCCATCCAACTCGGGCCGGTGATGGAGGCTTTGGAGACGGCCCGCCGCCGGACCGGCCGAGCCCGAGGCGGGGACGCGTAGCCCACTTTAAGTTCGCATGGTAGCGCGGCGGGTCTCCGCACCCGCCGCGCGCAAGACGGGCGGTGCGTGAAGCGCGGTGGCCTGCGGAGAACCACCGGGCTACCAACCGCTCCAGCCATCCTCCGTCGCCTCCCGAGCCCGTTTCTGCCGAACTCGCTCCACAGGCCCTGTGCTTAGGCCACGTCAAAGACCGCGTAGGGCCGATTCCTGCACGCCTGGCGCGGCGTCCAGCCGAACCGTACGTCTACAAGACGAGTGAAGGTAGGCAAATGCCGTTTTCCTAAACTATCGATCAAGAGCGGGGCTACCCCGCCGGGCGGCCGTCGTAATCGGCCCCGGCCGCCTCCGTCGGAAGACCGGTTCGGCCGTGGCGGGGTCACGGTTCGCGGGGCAGGGGAATTCACCATGCCGCCCGGCCGTCCCCGCCGAACCGGCGAAGACCCTGGTGAATCCTCGCACGTCAAAGGCAGGGATCGGCGCAGGCGCCGACCCGTCCTCCCCCCGTTGTACCGCGGCGTCCCGGAGGGCTACGCTGAGATGGGCGAGAGAGCGGCGGGGGCGGGCGCTGGACGGCCGCCGGCCCGCCGCACGAGCCATCCGACATCCGACCGAAAGGAGTCACGCCATGACGCATCACGAACACACGCCCTGGTACGTAACGAACTCCCCCGACCTGGGCAAACCGTTCCGCGAGTTCTACGAGGCCTGCAAGGAGAAGGGCGTCCTGGACCGCAAGACGAAGGAACTGCTGATGGCGGCCCTGGCGTGCGTGTTCCGGTGCCCGCACTGCACCGAGGAGCACGTGCAGGGGGCCCTGGACGCCGGCGCCTCGAAGGAGGAGGTGACCGAGGCCCTGCTCATCGCCGCCGTCGAAGGGGCCGGCACACAACTGGCCTGGCACGGCACGGCGCTGCAGAAGTACCTCGGCCCGGAGAAGGAATGAGGCGAAATCGGAAACCGGAAACCGGAAACCGGAAACCGGAAATCGGAACGAACGGCTGCGGCAAGGAGGGCGGCCTCACGCAGTGGCGCAAGGCCGCTGGGGAGGCCGCGAAGGGGCGTTTCGAGCGCGATGGGTGCGGAGACCCCCGCGCCGGACGCTGGCTTGGCGTTGTCGTGTTAACCGCTGACCGTGCGCGCCGGGCAATATCGGTACGGAGGGTGCACCCGGGAGCGCGCCCCCCGCCGGACATCAACGCCCGCCCCCGCCCCCTCATTCGCCCGGCAGCGTCTTGATCTTCATGTTCCGGAACCAGATGGGCGCGCCGGCGTGTTTGCCCTGGAAGCCGACGTGCCCCTTCGTCGGCAGGTCGGCCACGGGCTTGTTCAGCCACGGCGGGATGTCCGAGCCGTCCGGGTTCTTCTTCGCCGACGTCCACTTCCGCATGTCCATCTCGGTGACCTGCTTGCCGTTCAGCATGACCCAGACCATGGGCCCCTTGCAGGTGACGGTCATGCGGTTCCACTCGCCCGGTTTCCTGACGACCTTGTTCTCCCTGGCGGGCAGATGGCCGAAGATGGCGGCGCACTGCCAGGTGCGGGGCTTGGAGGCCCACTTGTCGGCGTAATCGTCGGCGATCTGGACCTCCACGGAATTCGGAATCCACTTGCCCGTGTTCGAGCAGTGGACGATGACGCCGCTGTTCGTGCCGTCGGCGGTCTTGAACTCCAGGTCCAGGATGAAGTGGTCGTACTCCTTCTTCGTCCAGAGGTTCTTGTCCTCGGTGGCGGTCAGGACGCCGTCCTCCCGCGACCACACGCCGCCCGGCCGGATGGCGTCGGAGAGGTCGTCCTTGAAGAGGTCCTTCCAGCCGGACGAGTCGGGATGCGCCTTCGGCGGGACGGCCGGCGCGCCGGCCACGGCCGAGACGGCCGCCAGGGCCAGGACCAGGAGGCCGAGGAGGCCGTGGGTCAATGTGCTGCGACTTGAGTTGGCTGTCATGGGTTCCCTTTCAGTTGATGAGCGTCGCGCGGTGGGCAGTCCTGCCCACCGCGCCCGGGCCATGTCTCCCGGCCGGGCAAGACCGGCCGGGCCACACCCCCGCCGCGCTTCCGAGCCGGCCGCGGAAGCGGCCGGACATCACCATCCGCCCTGGCACGTGCCATGACCGATCAGGATGACCCGCTGCTGCCGCAGCGGGCTCGAACAACGGGCATTGCCCGGCACAGGGTCACCCAACAGCGGGTGACCATGCCACCCGCCGCCGGCCTCTCTCACACCTTCGCCAGGTCGAACCCGCGCCGATACGTCTCCCGGACGACGCGCTGGGCCGCCGGCACGTTCGTCACCTTCATCGCCGGGCCGTCCCACCGGATGCGCTGCTTCGCGCGGACGGCCACGTCGCCCAGGAGGACGAACTCCGTCAGGCGCGCCCCGTAGGCGAACCGGCTGCGCGCCGGCGGGCCGCCCTTGCAGGCGTCGAGCCAGTCGCGGTGATGGCCCTTCGATTTGCGGAGGGTCCGCGGCGGCTCCTTGCCGTGATTCGCCTGCTGGTACGCCTGCATCTTGGCCTCGGGGATGATGCGGGGCGACTTGCTCCACCCGCCGCCCATGATGGTGCCCTTGTCGCCGACGATGAGGACGCCGTTGCCCCCGCCGCCCAGGCGCCGGCCCTCCTCCAGTTCCTTCGGCCGCGGCGGTTTCTGGTTGCCGTCGTACCAGTGGACGTCCAGGGCGGGCTTGCCGTTCTCCGCGTCGAAATGCCACACGATGTGGTTGTTCGGCGCGATGACCTCCGCGTCGACGAAGTCCGTCTTCCGGCACTCCACCCACGCCGGGTGCCGCTTGTCGAGTTCCAGCGCCGCGAACGCCGGGTCCACGTTGTGGACCATCATGTCGCCGACGGCGCCGGTGCCGAACGCCCACCATCCCCGCCAGTTGTACGGGGCGTAGGCGGGATGGTACGGCCGGGGCGGTTCCGGCCCGAGCCACAGGTCCCAGTCGAAGCCGTCCGGGACGGGCGGCCGCTCCTTCGGCCGGCCGCGGCCCTTCGCCCAGCCGCCCGCGCTGCTCCAGGTGTGGACCTCGCGGACCGGGCCGATCGCATCGTTCCAGATCCACTCGCACGTCACGCGGTGCGAGGCGCTGCTCCGGCCCTGGTTGCCCAACTGGGTGGCGACGCCCGTCTCGGCGGCGGCCTGGGCGATCATCCGGGCCTCGTAGATGTTGTGCGTCAGCGGCTTCTCGCAGTACACGTGCTTGCCGCGACCCATCGCCGTCATCGCCACGAACGCATGCCAGTGGTCGGGCGTGGCGCAGAGGATGGCGTCGATGGCCTTCTCCTTGTCGAGCATCTTGCGGAAGTCGACGTAGTCGCGGCATTGGTAGGAGGCATTGTCTTTGGTGTACCGCTTGGTGATTTCGCCCTTGACGGGCAGGCGGCCGGCCACGCCCTTGTAGTAGAAGCGGCTGTAGTCGGCCTGCTCGCGGGGGTCGGCGATGGCGATGATGCGGGCGTCCTTCTGGCCGAACAGGGCGCGGGCGTTCGTCCGCCCCTGACCGCCGCACCCGACGATGGCGATGTGGACCGTCTCGCTCGGGGCGACGAACCTGGCGCCGCCGAGGACGTATCGCGGCAGGACGGTGACGGCGGCGGCCGCGGCGGCGGCCCGGCCGAACTGTCGGCGGGTCATCTTCAGACGGCTGCGCATGGGACCTTCCTTTCCTCAGGCCCCGGCCGGGACCTTCCGGCCCGGGGACGTGCCAGTAGACCGCCCGCCGACGGGTTTGTCAAGCCGCGCGGTATGAACGAGGTGGCGCTTTTCGAGCCCGCTGCGTGCAAGCGCGGTGCCCAGTCTTGGGCACCGCGCGGTGGGCAAGACTGCCCACCGCGCCGAGCGCTGTCATTCTGAGCGAGCGGAGCGAGCGAGGAATCTCGCTGTGGGGGCCAACAACGGGATTTCTCGACTCGGGCCTTCGGCCCTCGCTCGAAACGACAGCGTAAACCGGTACCACCAACATGTTATACATCGCCGGCCTCCGCCCGAGAACCTTGACGCTGTCTCCCCCGCGCGGTATGAACGAGGTGGGGCTTTTCGAGCCCGCGGCGTGCGAGCGCGGTGCCCAGTCTTGGGCACCGCGCGGTGGGCAAGACTGCCCACCGCGCCGAGCGCTGTCATT
>JAWODB010000220.1:0-18549 GCA_046483505.1 Phycisphaerae bacterium | reverse complement strand
TGCCGAAGAGGATCTGCGCGGCCGTGCCGTCCGGGTTCGTGACCCACAGGCCGTGGAAGTTGGCGGCGGAGCGGTCGACGTAATCCCACCGGGAATAGACGATGCGTCCGTCGTTCAGGACCCGCGGGTGCCACTCGTTCGTCTCGTGGTACGAGAGAGCGCGGATGTTCCGGCCGACGGCGTCCATGCGGTGCAGGGTGTAGACCTGGACGGGTTCCCAGGGATTGTTGCACCGGGTGAATCCGCCGCGGCGGGTGGACATGAACGCGATGCCGCCGTCGGGCAGGGGACACGGGTCGAAGTCGTCGTACTGCCCCTGGGTGAGTTGGAGGATGGCGTCATCGTCGTCCAGGTCGATGGCGAGGATGCCGTAGTGCGGCTGGTCGAACGAGCCGAAGGGGATCTTGCGGCCGTAGCACTCGGCATAGGCGAAGTAGAGCGTCCGGCCGTCGTAGGACGCGGTCAGGCCCGAGTAGCATCCGGGCGGCAGGCGGCCCTGGATGAGGTCGCGGGTCCGGAGGCTGCGGCCGGGTTCCTCCAGGACGCAGACCGACCCGCCGAAGATGCCGCTGTGGTCGGCGAAGTAGGCGATGTACTCGTGCAGCATCTGGCACGGGAACCGCCGGCGTTTCATGAACGCGATGCGCTTGCCCGCCAGGCGCGGGTTCGCGAGGGCCGCCGAGCGAACGCACCAGCGGACCTCGCGGTAGAGAGCCCGGCGGGCGTCGGCGTCGAGGTCGGCTGCGGCATCGGCGCGGCGGCGGAGGCGGGCGAGGTTCGCTGCGGCGTCGGCGACGTCCGGCCCGTCGGCCATCTGGCGGAGGTGGGCGAGGAGACGCTCGCCCCGGGCGAGGGCGTCGCGGATGGCGGCGGGGGCGTCGGCCGTCCGGCCGCGACGACCTTCCTGGGCGGCCCAGTCGGCCTCGACCAAGGCGCGGAGGTCGTCCGACGGCGGCTCACCCCCGGCCGCCGGGACGAGCGCAGCGAGGCACATGGCGGCCGTCGTGACCGCCCCGGTCAGGCCTGGGCGGGCGCGCATCGTACGCCTCCTTGCGGTCGACCTGTGGCCCCTCGGGGTGTGGGGTCTGTCGAGGCGATGGCCACGTCTCGAAACGGTGTCATTCTGAGGCCGCGCTTGCGAGGCCGAAGAATCTCGCCGTGCGCACAACGGCGACAAGGCGAGATTCTCCGTCGGCCTTACGGCCTCCTCAGAATGACAGCGCGGAATTTGTTTCCGCCGGTTGTTCTACTTTCCGGCGAACGCCTCGTAGTATTTCTGGAGCGTGTCGCGCGGCGGCAGGTCGCCCTTCCTGATGAGGATGCGATAGCGGACGGTCAGCGACTCGCCCGCCGGTATCTCTTTCTCGAAGAACGCCCCGAACCGCCCGTAGTCGCGATACGCCGAGTACCGCGTCTCCTTGGGGTTCGACGGGTGATTCATGTGCTGGACCGAGTACGTCTTGCCGCGGAGTTCGTACGTCTCGGCCGCCCAGGGCAGGTCGCGCTCGTTCTTGACGTTACCGGAGGTGATGCTCTCCTTCGGGAAGAGGTACTTGGCGGACTTGTTCTCGGCCACGCCGTTGTGCGGGCGGTACTGCATGCCGGCGTGTTCCGGGTCGCCCTGGAGGTCGACGGCCTCGCCCGGGGCCTTGAGCGTGGAGACGAAGTCGACGACGACGATGCCGTCGTCGGTGGGCGGCGGAAGGAACCGCATCGTCCGGGCCTCGACGACGACCGTCTTGCCGTCCTTCGTGATCCAGTGGGTGAGGGAGGTGAGGACGGCCTCGTCGGGGCCGGCCTCTTTCTTGAGGAACTTCTGGTGGACGATGTCGCCGCCGCTCATGTGCCAGAAGTCGTACCGCTTGCCGTCGCAGGCGAGTTTGCTCCATCCGATGAAGAGGCCGCGATGGTGCGTGTACTTGCCGTGCGGGCCTTTCGTGATCGGCTCGCCGTCGGCCGGGTCCAGGATGTGGAGGTACGGCTTGTACGTCTCGTGGTGCCGCTCCTTCGACGACGTGTCGTGCTCGACCATGTACCGGGCGACGGGTTTGCCGTCCAGCAGCACGTCCATGTGTTTGCCGGGCGTGTCCTCGAGGGTGAAGGCGGCGTGGGCGGCGCCGGTCCATCCGACGGCCAGGACGAGCGCCGCCGCCAGCAGGGTACGTCGTGTGACGGAATGCATGGAGGGGTCCTTTCCGAATGCGGGGTTCGTTTACTCGTCGTTCTTCTCGTCCTTCTTCTCGCCGAGTTCCTTGATCCGGATGTTGCGGAACTCGACCGGGTTGCCGTGATGCTGGAGGGCGATGGGCCCGGACGGCTTCACGCCGGGCAGTTTGGCCCCGGAGATGACCTCCTCGCCGTTCAGGACGACCGTGAGGCGGTCGCCCTTCATGGTGATGACGAAGGTGTTCCACTGGCCGACGGGCTTGTCGGCCACCTTGCTGGGGGTGCAGGCCTTGCGGATTTCCTCGGGCTGGTTCTTGTCGGTGCGGTAGCCCCATACCTCGCCGGAGCCGAGTTCGTTGCACCAGATGTTGCATTGGGCCTTCGACATGCCTCGGAGGTAGATGCCGCTGTCGCCCTTGGCGGGCAGGCGCCAGTCGACCTTCAGGATGAAGTCCTTGAACGATTCCTCGGTCCAGAGGTGGCCGTCCTTGCCGTCGTACTTGAGGACGCCTCCCTCGAGTGTCCAGTGCGGCTTGACCTTCTCGTCGGCCTTCCACTTGGAGAGGTCGTCGTCGAGGAGGGGGCGGAAGCCCTCGTCCTTCTTCTTTTCCTCGGCGGCGATCGCGGCCGCGGGCAGGGCGGCCACAAGGACCGCCGCCAGGAGGCTTGCACGGATGCGCCTGGCAGTCATGGGAATCCCCTTTCCGAATCGCATGGGTCTTAAGCCTTGAACTCGTCCGGCGCGAGGGCGAGCCGGCGGCCGGCCTCGGCCGCCTCGTTCGCCTTCAGCGCCGTCACGGTGGCGACGAAGCCGACCTCGGCGGGGCACGTGAGTTTCGCCTCGCCGCGGACGGCGTCGAAGAAGTTCTCCAGGTGATACTGGTGGACGGGCTTTCGCTCGCCGGGGTAGGGGATGGGCGGGTACGAGCGGCCGTCGCCCTCCAGGTCCTTCTCCCAGTCGGCGTAGGGCGAGCCCTTCTCGCGGCGGAGGCCGCCCTTGTCCTCGTGCTCGGAGATCGTGAGGCCCCCTTCGTCGCCCGTGAAGACCTCGAAGAAGCCGCGGTCCTCGCTCATCGTGACGATGTCGTAGTCGCCGCGGACGGGCTTCGTCTCGCCGCCCCAGGCGTAGTCCCATTCGAAGATGCAGGTGATGTTGTCGCAGGCGTCGTAGAAGTCGTAATAGTCACGGCCGGCGGCGGCGAAGACGCTCTTGGGCGGCGCGTGCAGGAACCAGTTGAACACGTCCACCTGGTGGGAGCCGAGGTTCGCCATCGGCCCGGCGGAGAACTTCTTTGACCACCGCCAGTCGCGGAACTCCTGCATCGACGCGTAGCCGTACTTCTTCAGGACGGCCTCGTCGATGGCGTACTTCTCTTTCCACGCCTGCGGCGCCCGCTGGTGGCCGTGCCACTGGCCCGCCACGTGGACGATGCGCCCGAGCGCCTTCTTTTTATCGATATACTCAAGAGCCGTGTGATACCGCGGGTTCGAGCGGTGCTGCCGGCCGATCTGCAGGAGTTTGCCGCTCGTGCGCGCCGCCTGGACCATCCGGCGGGCGCCCGCGAGGGTGTGGTGCATCTCCTTCTCGCAGTAGACGTGGAGGCCGGCCTCCAGGCACGCCACCGTCTGGTCGGCGTGGAAGGCGTCGGGTGTGGCGATGATGGCCGCGTCCAGATCCTTCTCCTTCGCGAGCATCTCGCGCCAGTCTTGGTACACCTCGACCGGCTGCTTGTAGGCGGCGAGCAGGCGGCTGGCATACGTGCGGGAGAACGGCCAGATGTCGCAGGCGGCCTTGAACCGGACGCCGGGGATCTTGAGGCAGTAGCGGAGGAGTTGCCGGCCGTGGGTCCCCGCCCCGACGATGGCCACGTGGATGGGGTCGGGCTCGGGCGCCTCGGCGGCGAGGGCGGGACCGGCCAGGGCCAGGCCGGCCGCGGCGGCCGACGTGGACGCCAGGAAGCGGCGGCGGGTGAGGCGGCTGTCGGGCATGCGGGGCTCCTTCTGTGCGTGGCGCCAAAGGTGCCGGGCTATGTCCCTCTCCCCCGCTGGGAGAGGGCAGGGTGAGGGGGCGAGAAGCCACAGGCTACAAGCTGCAAGCCGCAAGCAAAGACGACAACGGCGCGCCGCTGCCTTGCCTTGTCGCTTGTGGCTTGATGCTTGTGGCTTGCAGCCGTGTCACCCTCACCCCTTTCGTCTTCCGTCAAGGGCGAGGGGGTCAGGGTATCACTCCATCGCCCCCGCCGTCCAGCGGATGGCGCCCGCCACCAGGCGGCGGTAACTGGGGTTCGCGTACGCCTTGCCGTCGTGGCCGTTGATGAGGTAACAGACCTTCGCCCCCTTGTACGTGCGGGTCCAGCCGATGGCCTCGTCGCTGGTCTTCTCGTCGGTCGTCAGGATGACGTGGGCCTTCGGGCTGACCCAGTAGCGGCAGTAGGTTTCGTCGTGGATCTCGAAATCCTTCACGCCGCGGGTGACCGGGTGCTTCGGGTCCGCCACGTGGACGGTGTAATCCACGCCGTGCTTCCAGCCGCTCTTCTTATACTTGACGCCGTCGATGGTGGTCGGCTTCAGCAGAAACTGGCCGCCGACGATCTCGCGGAACTCGGGCCAGCCCTGCCAGGCGGCCATGGCGTGGTGCAGGACCACGAGGCCCACGCCCTTGTCGAGGAGCGAGAGGAAGTTCTTCCGCCGCTTCTCGGAGATGTGCTGCGTCATGTTGTAGAGGACGATGGTGTCGTACGGCCAGCCGGAGACGTCCTCGAAGATTTCGCTGTGGTCCTTCAGGGCGACGTGGGTGGCCTCGAGGCCCTCCATGGCGTCGAACATGGCGACGAAGGGCTTTTCCTGAAACCCGTGCCCGCCGGTGAGGACGACGGCCTTGACGGGCTTGTCGGCGCCGGCCGCTTCGGCGGATGGACGGATCGCCCCGGCAATCGCGAGCAGCATCCCCGCCGCGACGGCGAGGAGGATGGGGTGCGTCAAGCGTTTTCGCATAAGGCACTCCTTTCGGTTCGACGCGCCGGGCAAGCCCGGCGGCTATTGAGCCAAGTAGAAGTAATGTCCGAGGTTGTCATTCTGAGGAGCGGCGAAGCCGCGACGAAGAATCTCGCCTTGATGCCGCTCCCGCGGCGAGATTCTTCGGCTCCGCAAGCGGAGCCTCAGAATGACAGCCTGGCGCGATGAGGACATTACTCTTGCCGGGCTCAGTAGTTGTGCTGCGCGGGGCGCGGCGCCGTTTTCGTTCGCCGCTACTGCGTTACTCCGTCACTTGCTTTACGCCCGCCGCATTATATCAGACCGTCCACGGTTTGCGATGCGGGTAATCGAGCATGGCGTTGGCGTCCGTGCTGTCGCCCGTGAACCGTTCCGTCTTCGGGTCCCAGGTGAGCGTCTTGCCCTGGTACTTCATGGCGATGTGGTGCAGCACGCAGACGGTGTTCGACCGGTGCCCCACTTCCGCCGGGGCGACGGGGTCCTTGCCCGTCCGGCAGCACTCCAGGAAGTTGCGCATATGGTGCTTGCTCTCGTAGAGGCGGACGTCGTCGTCGTCGAGTTTCGTGCGGAGGATGTCCTCGGGGTCGGCCTTCCAGTTGCCGCGCGCCACCCACAGCCAGCCGCGGTCGCCGACGAACTTGACGCCGGCGGCGCCGCTGTGGCTGATGAGTTTCACGCCGCTGGCGTATTCGGCCTCCGCCTGGTACTGGACGTGGACGTCGAAGAGGCCGCGGTCGGGGAACTTGGCCGTGGCGCTGACCCGCACCGGCCCGCCGTCGCGGTCGACGCCCAGGCCCCACTGGGCGATGTCGTACATGTGGGCGCCCCACCCGGTGATCATGCCGCGCGAGTACGTCTCGATCTGGAGCCAGCCCGGCCGGCCGAAGCCCTCCGGCGGGTGGACGCGGTCCTCGGTGTACGGCGCCTCCGGCGTCGGGCCGAGCCACATGTCGTAGTTCAGGTTCTTCGGGACGGGCATGGGCGTGGGGTCGCCCCGGCCGCCGTCGGTCGGGTTCACGACCTCGACGGTGTGGATCTTACCCAGGTACCCGTTCCGCACGAGTTCGCAGGCCTTGCGGAACCGGATGTCCGACCGCTGCTGCGAGCCGGTCTGGAGGACCACCGTGTTCCGGCGGACGGCGTCGGCGAGTTTCCGCCCCTCCACCACCGAGTAGGTGAACGGTTTCTGGAGGTACATGTGTTTGCCGGCGTCGGCGGCGGCCACGGCGCACAGGGCGTGCTGATGGTCCGGCGTCGAGATGGTGACGGCGTCGATGTCCTTGCGGGCAAGGAGTTTCCGGAAGTCCTGGTACACGTCGAGGGTCGCCTCGATGTCGCGCTCTTTGTACCGCTTTTCGGCGTCGGCCTTGGCGTGCCTGGCGCGGTCGAGGTCCAGGTCGCACACGGCGACGAGACGGGCCGGGGCCGACTCGTCCAGCCCCTGGTACAGGGCGTTCCGCATATCGCCGTGGCCCATGCGGCCGGTGCCGATGGAGCCCACCCGGAGGGTGTTGCTGGGCGTCTCCTTGCCGAGAACGCTGGCGGGGACGACGGTCGGTGCAGCGGCTGCGGCGGCCGCAGCCTTCAGAAACGTTCGGCGCGTCGGGCGAAACATGACGGTCTCCTTCGCGATGCGTCTTCTTCTGTTCCCTCTCCCCTGGCGGGAGCGAGCAACCGGGTGGCATGCTTTCGCGCCTTTGCGAAAGCATGCACTGCGCATTCGGGGCCCACGCTTTCGCAACAGCGCGAAAGCGTGCCACCCGCGGCTCTGCACCCCGTCAAGCAGTCCGCACATACTGCCCGTACGCCTCAGCCACCTTGCCGTCGTCGCCCCCGCCGCGATGCAGGTACACGCGATACCGCAGCGTGACGGGCGCGCCCGGCTCCAGCGTGAACGGCTCCAGGTGCGGCCAGTTGGGGCCGAGGAAGCCGTAATGGCGGATCGTCCAGCCGCGCGGTTTCCGGTCGGGCGGCGTCGCGGGATGGACGAAGACGGCCGCCCCGGCCATCGTCGGCTTCCCGCCGAAACGGGCGGAGAGGTCGGCCCACGCGAACGTCCCGTCGTTCGAGTCCTTCTTCTGGACGCCCTCGTCCGTGGTGATGACGGTATCCTCGCGCGGGGCGAAGCGGAAGCAGAATCCGCCGTAGCCCTTGCCCGCGGCCCCGAGGAGTTCCACGGGCCCGCCGACGGCCTCGAACTCGAGATGGAAGTCGACCGCCCGACCGGGGCCGTCCGCCCGGTGGATCGTCGTGCGGATCGTCTCCCGCCCGACGACCGTCCCGTCGTCCAGCCGCCAGTCGTTGACGACGTCGAGGTGAGCCGTCTCGCTCCGGACGAGCCGTTTGAGCCACTTGCGGTGTTTCTGGTGGATGCCTTCCAGGTGCCACGTCTGGACGGTTTTGCCGCGGGCCTTCATCCGCGGCCAGGACCAGAAGATGCCGCGGTGGTGGTAGTGGTCCTTGGGGAAATCGTCGGTCAGGACCGTGCCGTCCGGGGCGTGCACGGGGTGGCAGTAACAGGCCCGGCGGTAGCGTTCGGGGACGCCGTCCGCGAGGCGGTCGGCATAGTTGTACGCGAGGACGGGGTCGTCGCCCTCGAAGTACGCGATGCGGCCGTCGTCGGGCTGCTTCTCGTAACGGAGTTTCCCGCTCGCCGCGCGTGCCGAACGGGCGGCGGCCAGCGCTGCGGCCGCGGCGGAAGCGGCGAGGAAGGTTCGGCGCGTCAGGCGGTGAGTTGACATCGTAAGGTCCTCCGGTATTCCAACACGCGCTCCGCTGGCGCGTGGCGGCTAAAAACGCGTTAGCGTCGTTCGAGCCCGGTGCGGGAGCACCGGGTCATCCTCATCCGCCGTGGCACGTGCCAAGCCGGATGAAGATGACCGGCCGCTCCCTCGGCCGGCTCGAACGGCGTTCGCACTCATTCCCGTGCGGCGTCGAGGAACGCCTCGATGTTCTCCGTGGGGACGCCGGGCGGCATGCCCCCGCCGCACGAGAGCACCAGCCCCGCCGTGTCGCCGGCGTCGTCCAGGGCGGCCCGGACGGCGGCGCGCACGTCGTCCGGCGATCCGGCGGCCAGGACGTCGCGCGGCGGGATGTTGCCCATCAGTGCCACCTCGCCGCCCGTCCACTCGCGCATCTCCGCGAGGCCGTGATCGCTCGAAAAGTTGAACAGGTTCACCCCGATTGCCGAAAGGTGCGGGGCGCACACGCGCCCCGGCGCGTCGTTGTGGAAGAACCGGACGCTCACGTCCACGGCCGCAAAGGCCCTGGCCAGGTACGGCTTGGCGAACGTCAGGAAATCGTCCTCGCCCAGGAAGCCCACGATGTCGTCCAGCAGGAAGATGCCGTCGATGGTCGGCAGCGTCTCGGCCTGGAGGCGGAGCCAGTCCACGAGGAAGTCCGTCACGGTCTCGAGCAGGGCGTGGACGCGGTCCGGCTCCATCTTCAGGGCCATCAGGAACTCGGTGTTGCCCATCAGGAACGCCGCCACGTTCAGCGGCCCGCGGGCGACGGCGAAGCGGACGGCGTGGCCGGCCTCCTCGATGGCCCCGCGCGCGTGCACCAGCCGCTTGAGCACCAGCGGCGGCAGGCCGTGGCGCGCGGGGTCGGGCCGGGCGAGGTCCGCAATCGCCTCCGTGCCGGCGAGGACGGGCTCGGCGAACGGGAACTCGTCCTCCTGCCACACCGGCCGGGCGCCGAACGCGGAGGGCTCCGTGCACATGCCGAACTCCGACCAGAAGCCCGGCAGAAAGAGGACGTCCGGGAAGCGGTCGATGGCCCGCCGGTTGGCGGCCATCCAGCGGTGCTCGGAGGCGAAGTAGTCGAGCAGCGTCATGCCGGCCCAGTTCGGCAGCCAGGGGCTGTCGATGATGAACGCGACGGGCACGGGGTCGGGGCGTTCGCCCGCGACGGCCGCCAGCAGCGTGTCCCACTGGTCCCGGTTCAGAGCAGCGCCTCCTTGCCGCGCTTCTTCCGGATGAAGTGGACGATGACGACCGCCGCCACGAAGGCGATGATGGCGCCGGCGCCGTACCAGCCGCTGCCGAGGAAACTGTCCCGCGTCTTCTGCCACGCCTTGTACACGCTGCCGATGAGGACGATGGCCACGCCGAGGAAC
Source organism: Phycisphaerae bacterium (assembly GCA_046483505.1). Lineage (GTDB taxonomy): Bacteria > Planctomycetota > Phycisphaerae > FEN-1346 > FEN-1346 > BS750m-G62. Next base: position 9,272 of record JAWODB010000220.1, on the reverse strand, counting down.
ATGAGGGTGTTCCAGATCCACCGCTTGGTGCCGCGGGGCATGTTGTCGCCGAGCAGTTTCCGCTGGTTCAGCAGCAGGGCGAACGTGGTGTAGGCGATCGGGATGAGGATGAACCCGAAGACCGACGTCGGCAGGGCCAGGTACGGGGCCGCCCCCGCCCAGATGAAGGGTCCCAGGACGCCGATGGCCGGGATGAGGCACCCCACCCGGTACAGCCACCCCTTGCTCGGGCGGTTGACGGCCTCGCAGATGCAGAATCCGTTGATGAGCATCAGGATGATGACGCTCGAGATGGCCATCCCCACCACGCCGATGCCGAAGATGTACTGGGCCACGAGGGGCCCCGTGAGCGGCTTCAGGGCGGTGGCCAGGTGGATGTTGTCGCGGCGGACGAGCATGGCGGCCATGCGGCGGTCGGCGAGCGACAGGTCGGCGATAAGCGCGTCCTCCCTGGCCTTGACTTCCACCGGCGTGTCGCCGGCGGTGGCAGCCGCCAGCGCCTCGCCGCCGATCTCTTCCTTGATCCGCTTCAGCGCGTTGCCGCGGTACGCCTTGACGGCGCTCGGGTCCGCGCCGAGGAGGGCGTCGCGGAGGACGTTCCGCCTGGCCGTAGCGCTCAGGTCCGCGAACGCCGGGTCGTTCACTTCCTCCAGGATCTCGTCGGTGACGTGCACGGTGAGCAGTTTGCCTCGGACCTTCTCGTCGGATTCCTCGCCCAGGTACCCGTCGTCCAGGATGCCGCGCAGCGCCTCCCGCTGGGCCGCCTCGTCCAAAGCGGCGAAGGCCGGGCCCTCCACGACGCTCGCCACGGCGGGCAGGGTGTCGGGCTTCGGGAAGTGGACGGCCGGCGTCGTGTGGAACCGCGAGGCGGAGGCGATGATGACGCAGCCGGTGGCGAGGATGAACGGCACGAAGAGGCCGGTCGAGAGGTCGAAGATCGCGAGGCCGCGGAACGTCTTGTTCCACCCCTTCTTCAGCATCGAGTAGGGGAGGAGGAAGGTCATGTTGATGCCCACCGCCGTCGCCGCCGCCGCCACCAGCGAATCCTGCTGGTCGGCCACGATCATGTCGGACCAGAACTGGCGGAACTCGGCCGCCACGTCATCCAGGTACGGCATGAACGAGTCCGTCGGCGACCACAGAAGGGTGATGTCCGGAATGAAGCCGTGCCCGATCGCGCCCCAGTCCAGGGTGCCCTTGGCGCTCAGGTAGACCACCACGCCGAAGAAGGAAACGACGACCACGCCGACCATGGCTTTGAGGATGACGTCGAAGACCGTCGCGCCCCAGCCGCCCTTGTCGTAGAAGAAGACCATCGTGATGCACAGCAGGGCGACCGCCCCGACGATGATGCCGTTGGCCGTGTTCGGCGCCATGACCTCGATGCCGAAGACGCTCGGCATGAGGTTCTGCCGGAACGCCTTGGCCGCCAGGGCGAACTGCGGCAGGGACCAGACGCAGTTGGCCATCAGCGTCGCGATGAGCCAGCCCCACCCCAGCACGGGATTGACGTGCTTGTTGATGGCCTGGAACGGCCGCTCGCCCGTGGAGAGGGTCACGTAGGCGATGGCGCTCAGCATGATGACCCCGATGATCATGGCCAGCGGCTGGAGCCAGAGGAGGCTGAACCCCGCCAGCACGCCCAGGTACAGGCTGCTGGAGAGGGACCCGCCGCCCAGCGTGATGGCGCTCTGGAGCCATCCGGGGCCGGACAGGCGGACGTACGCCCCCAGGGTGGCGAGGCGGCCCTTGGCCTGGGCCTCCTTGATGAGCCGGCGGTCCGCCTCGATCTGCGGGTCCACCGTCTCGATGGTCTCGCGGACGGCCTGGTCGGTGTCGGGAGTGCGCTGGTTCGCCATGCGGTTTCCTTCCTGGCTCGTGACTCTTTCGTTCTACTTCACGCAAAGGCACAGCAACGGCGTGCCTCACGCAAAGGCGCCAAGCCGCAAAGAACGGCAGAGATAGAGAAACAGCAATGACTTTGCGGGTTGGTCATTCGGATAATCCGTTTACCACCCGGGTCGCACCATCCCGGATCATGGAAGCATTGAAATTGATGAGAAGGCCCAGGCGTTTATCGGCCAGCCGCAGGTACGTTAGCAGTTGCTTCTTGTGCACGGGCAGCACCTGTTCAACCGACTTCAGTTCCACGATGACCTTGTCTTCGACCAGCAGGTCGATTCGAAAGCCCTCGTCAAAGCGAATGCCATTTAGGGCACTGGCACGGGCATCTGTCTGACGACGCGGAGGCCGGCGGCGTCCAATTCGTGGGCCATGATCGTTTCGTAGACCGATTCCAGCAGACCCGGCCCCAACTGCGTATGCACCCTATAGGCGGCGTTCACAACTGCTTTGGCGATGGTGTTCTCGTCAAGCGGGACGGTTCTTCTTTCATCCCTCGCCGTGCCGCTTTTCGGGGGGACGCTTTGTTTCCCGGTTTCCATGTTATTGCAATTCGTGCCTTTCGCGGGCGTGCCTGCTTTTGCCTTTTCCCCGTTTTGCGTCGTTGCCTTTCTTGGCGGCTTTGCGCCTTTGCGTGAGGCACCGCCGTTCTTGTGTCTTGTCTTCGCGTGAGGCCGCCGTCGTCACAGCAACGGCACCTCCGTCTCGGCGCCTTTGCGTTCGGCGGAGACGTACGCGGCATAGATCGTCGCGATGGCGTCGGCGGCGAGGGAGGAATCGCTCTCCACCGCCCCGCCCGTCGCCGCGGCGCCGTAGAACGCCTCGATCTCCTGCGGGTACCCCGTGAACCAGTCCTCGTGCGGGCTCGGGAACGACCACCCCTGTTTCGTGCCCGTCTTCTCGACCACGTAGACATCGGCGAAGTTCTCCTCCACCGGGTTGTACGCCTGCATCGCCGTGTTCGGGTTGATGTTGCAGATAACGCGATGGTTGTTGGCGGCCACCTCCAGCCAGTTGTGGATGCCGCCCAGGATGACGTCGGAGGCGAAGAGGGTCGCGAGGCACCCGTCCGCGAACTCCACGTGCATCATCGAGAAATCGTCGATGTCGTGGTAGTCGCAGCGGATGTGCCCCTCGTCGCGGAACGTGGGCATCCGCGTCAGGGCGTGCGCGCGGGCCGTCACCGCGCGGGGGCGGATGGGCTCGCCGCCCGAGGCCCGGCCCTCCACGCGCTTCAGGTACAGGGCCGCCGTCAGCGGATGGCACCCCTTGCCGATCATCACCCCGCCGCCGCTGTACTTCCAGTAGGCGTACGTGCGGGCGTGGGACCCGCTGTGGGCCTCCTCGCCGTGCATCCACAGAATCTGGCCGCCCGTCTTCTCCAGGATCTCCCGTTCCTTCTGGACGGCGGGGGCGTAGACCCAGTTCTCGGCGTAGAAGATGCGACCGTCGGAGGCGGCTTCGGCGTCGCGCATGCGGCGGAGGCTCGCCAGCGCCTCCTCCAGCGCCTTCTCCTTCGGCAGCGTGTCGCCGCGGAAGTCGTCGGACCCGTCGCCGCAGTAGCCGGTCATCGGCTTCTCGCAGATGACGTTCCGGCCGGCCGCCAGGGCCGCCACGGTCAGTTCCTCGTGGACCGCCACGGGGGCGCACACGTGGACGAGGTCGACGGCGTCGATGAGGGCCTGGCGGGTCTCGAAGCACCGGATGCCGCGCGCCTCGGCATAGGCGCGGGCCTGGTCCGTGTCCGGCGAGAAGACGCCGACGACCTCGGCGCCGACGCCGGCCACGGCCTGGGCGGCCTCGTAGTGGAACGTGGCCGAGAACCCGGCCCCGAGGATGCCGCTTCGGACGGTCGGCTTGGCCATGGGCCTCCTCGTCGTTGTGAGTGACGGGCGACGGTGTCCCTGCCGCGCGGGCTTTCGCCCGTCCCCCCGCGGGCAGGACGGCCTGCCATTATGGGGATGGAGAGGCCCTGCGCCTATGGGATTTCCGGCGGTGGTGTGGCCCGGCCGGTCTCGTCCGGCCGGGAAGAACCTCTTCCCTGACGGGAGAGGGACGGGGTGAGGGTGAATGAGCCCGGTGACGGGTGGCACGCTTTCGCGCTTCTGCGAAAGCGTGTGTCACCGGCGCCGGAAGCGCATGCTTTCGCAAAGGCGCGAAAGCGTGCCACCCGGCGCATCGCCCGGCCGGACGAGACCGGCCGGGCCACACAGGCGCGGGGCCACACACCGCCTGGGTTACAGTGTCCAGGGCGCGCGCATGGCCCGGTCGGCCAGGCGTTCGGCCTCCGGGTCGCCCGGGAACCGCTCCGCCGCCGGGTCCCACCGCACCTTCCGGCCCAGCCGCATCGCGATGACGCCCAGGTGGCAGACCGTGGCGGACCGGTGCCCCACCTCGACGGGGGCGGCCGGCTCCCGCCGCGTCCGCACGCACGCCAGGAAGTTGTCCATGTGGTTGCCCTCGGACCGGTACAGCCGAATCTCGTCCGGCCCGATGACCGAGCCGAACAGGCCCGGCGGGTCGCACTGGCCGTCGAGGCCGATCCATCCTTCCGTGCCGTAGAAGCGAGGCGACCCGCCGGAGTCCTTGAAGTTCACCTTCGCGCCGTTTGCGTACGTGGCCGTGACGTCGATGTGGCGCGGCACGGTGAAGAGGCCGGACTCGGGCCACTCGCAGGTGCCCTCGACCTCGACGGGTCCGGAACCGTCGGCCCCCAGGGCCCATTGGCCGATGTCCGACCAATGGGCGCCGTTGTTCGTCAACTGGCCGCCCGAATAATCCAGGATGAACCGGAACGAGTAGTGGCACCGGAGGCTGTGGTACGGTTCCCACGGGGCGGGGCCGAGCCACATGTCGTAATCGAATTCCGGCGGGACGGGCTCCGGCTGCCACGTGGCCTCGCACTGGCGGTTCCAGCCCCCCACGCCGCACGTCATCCGCTCGACCTTGCCGATGCGGCCGTTGCGCACGAGTTCGCACACGTGCCGCGCCCGCGCCCACGACCGCCGCTGCGTGCCCGTCTGGAAGACGCGGCCCGTGCGGCGGACGGTCTCCACCATGTGCTTGCCCTGGTCGATGGTCAGGCTGAGCGGCTTCTCGCTGTAGACGTCCTTGCCGGCCTCGCAGGCCGCCGTGGCGATGAGGACGTGCCAGTGGTCCGGCACGGCCGAGACGATCGCGTCGACGTCCGGGCGCTGGAGGACGTCGCGGAAGTCGCGGCTCTGGAAGCACCCGGTGAACGTGCCGGATTTCTTCCGCTCGCCGTAAGCCTCGTCGACGGTGTTGGCGGCGGCCTCGAGGACGCGGTAGTCGACGTCGCAGAGGGCGACCATCTGGACCTCGCCGTTGCGGGCCAGGCCCCGCAGGTGGCTCCCGCCCATGTTGCGGATGCCGATGCTGGCGACGCCGATGCGCTCCGAGGCGGCGCGCGCGTCGCCCGCCCCCAGCGCGTGTGCGGAGACGACCAGTGGAGCGGCGAGGGCGGCCGAAGCCGTCCGCCGGAGCCAGGTCCGTCGGGTCAGTGCGGTCATGGCATGCCTCCCGCTGTTTCAAGTCGCAACGGCACGCGCGGCGCAAGCGCCACGGCGAACACGGACCTTCATGCCACGGTCACACGCGCCGGCGTTTCACGCCCTTGTCGTTGCCGTTGCCGTTGCTTTTACTCAGTTACCCAGTTACCCAGTTACTCAGTCACTTGCCTTTAGAGATGCCACGGCGGCCTGAGCCCCCGGCTGAGCATCCGGGCGGCCGCCTCGTCGCCGACGATCGTTTCCTTCTTCTCGTCCCAGCGGATGGTGCGGCCGGTGCGGATGGCGATGTCGCCCAGGTGGCTCATGATGTCGGACTGGACGGCCGAGTCGATGTCGCTGGCCGGCGTCTTCCGCGCCAGGACGGACTTGAGGAAGTTGCGGTAGTGATGGTTGTCCTGAAGCAGGTGACTCTCGTCGGACCGGATCTTGACCTTCAGGAGCGAGGCCGGCTCGGCCGTGATGCCGCCGCGCGACGGTGCCACCCATCCCTCCGTGCCCACAAAGGTGGTCTTGTCGCCGCCGGGCTTCAGGGTGAACTCCACGCCGCTGGCGTACCGGCCGTTCACGTCCCAGTGGACCACCGTGTCGAACAGTCCCTTGGTGGGGATGTGGCCGGTGCCTGCGACCTCCACGGGCACGTGCGGGTACCCCCAATGGGCGATGTCGAGCGGATGGGCGCCCCACCCCGCGATGAAGCCGATGGCGTAATCGTAGATGTGCCACCGGCCTACCCCGAACACCCGGTCGCGCGTGTACGGCGCCACCGGCGCCGGGCCGAGCCACAGGTCGTAATCCAGCCCCTCGGGAACGGGCTGCGGCGTGGGATCGCCGCCGGTGGCCCCGTCGGGCGCCACCACGTGGATCGCCTTCAGGTCGCCGATGTACCCGTTCCGGACGAGTTCGCATGCGAAACCGCAGTGCGTGTTGAAACTGCGCTGCTGCGTGCCGTACTGGAACACGGCCCCGTACCGATGGACCGCCTCCCGCATCGCCCGGTCGTGCGTCACGCTGATGCCGAGCGGCTTCTCGATGTACACGTCCTTCCCTCGGCGGACGGCCTCCAGGCCGATGGGCACGTGCCAGTGGTCCGGCGTGGCGATGACGACCGCGTCGATGTCCTTCCGCTCGAGCAGTTCGCGGAAATCGTTGTACGCCTTGCAGTCCTGGGAGCCGTAGCGCTTGTTGACCCGAGCGGCGGCGGCATCGCGGCGCCGGCGGATGGGATCGCAGACGGCGAGGCTCCGGCCCTCCGAGAGGCCCAGGAAACCGCGGAGCAGACCGGTGCCCTGGCCTCCGACACCGATATGGCCGAGCGCCACGCGTTCGCCGGCGGGCGGCCGGCCGCCGGCTCCGAGGGCCGACGAGGTGATCACGGCCGGCGCCGCCGCAGCCGCGGCAGCCGTCCGTTTCAACCAGGTCCGACGGGTGAATGTGGTCATCGTCTCGTTCCTCAAAAACGGGTGACGGCGCCTGGGGCGCCTTTGCTTTTCGATGAAACGCGCCGGCCAAGGCCGGCGGCTAAATGTACGACTCGGCATGCGTGACGTTTGCTTTTACGCGGGTTGCCGTTGCCGTTTACCTGCCTTCCCGCCGTTGCCTTTCATCTGCCTTTTGGCCGTTTCTGTCTTTGCGGCTTTGCGCCTTTGCGTGAGGCGCCGTTGCCGTTCCTTTGCGTCCTTTGCGGTTCCGGGTGGTTTTCAGTGCGTCGGCGCCTCCCGCCCCGCCGCCCAGAAGACCGCGTTCGTCAGCATCCGCCGGAAGTTCGGGTCGCGGAAATCCTTCGGCCCGCCGAGCGAGGTGTAGAAGACCCGCCCGCCCTTGTGCACCCGCGTCCAGGCGACCGGCTCGGTCTTGTCGCCGGCGGTGGCGCTCGCGAGGAGGGTGACGTCGCCTGCGAGCCCCGTGTTCTTGTAGAGCGAGTACGGTGACGCGAACGGCGCGACGCCCTCCAGGACGGGGTGGTCTTTGGCTTTGTCCGCGAAGTGGACCTCGGCCGCCACGCCCCCGCCGTAATGCCCCTTGTAGTTGCCGCCGAGGACCGTCTTGTCGAACTCCAGCCATTCCTGGAACGCGTGGCTGGCGGTCCGGACGCCGACGACCGGCTTGCCGGCCCGGCACCACGCCTGGATCCGTTTCAGTTGATCCTCCTTCGGCCGGGTGCGGCGGCAGAAGACGAACAGCAGGTCCGCCTCGTCCAGCGCCTCGAGGCCCGGCAGCGACTTCGCCCCGTCCTTGCCCTGGACGTGCGTGCAGGTGACGTTGTACCGCTTTTCGAGGTAGTCCTTGTAGAACGCGCACGACTCGTTGGCCTTGTACTCGCGGGCGCCGGCGATCATGCAGATCCTGAGCGGCTTGGCGGGTCCGGCGTCGCCCGATTCGCCGGCCGCGCCGGCCGGTTTCGCGACCGTCACTTTGGGCGGTTCGGCGAAGTCGCGCCACCGCCGTTCGGCTACTCTCTCATCCATCGCGCCGTCGTGGACCACGAAACGGTACCGCGAGACGTACGCCTGGCCGGGCTGGATCTGCCAGTCGCCCTCCTGCGACGGGGCCACGCAGATCTGCGGCTGTTTCGGGTTCAGGCGCAGCGGCTGCGGGTAGCGGAAGTTCTCCGGATGGATGAGGATGAGGCACCCCGCCCGGCCGCCGGCGAGCATCCCGGAGACGTCCAGCCACCGCGCCTTCGACTCGTTGCCGCCGGCGCGTCCCTTGCCCTCGGAGGTCTTCATGGCGACCTCTTTCAGCCACGCGCGGTTCCCGCGGTAGCCGAGGCCGCCGTAGTAGTACTTCGGCAGGCGGACGGGTTCGTCGGTGGCGCACCGCTGGCGGCTGTCGAGGTCCCACAAAAACCAGCCGGTACCCTTGCCGCCGGCGGTAAGGCCGCCGACGTTCCAGACGCGGACGGTCCAGTCCTCGGTGAGCATGACGACGGGCCCGCCGGGGGCCTTCAGGTCGAGGTGCTCGTGCCGCGCGTCGAACCGCGCGAAGACGGGGCCGCTCGCCGTCCGGCCGAGCCCCGCAAAGCGCGTGTAGGCGGTGCCCTTGCCGAGGTTCCAGAAGTCCGGATGCCGGCCGTGGAACTCCGTCTTGGTCCACGAGAACCAGATGCCGCGCTGGTGCTTGTGGTCGGGCGGGTAGTCGTCGGTGACGACCCGGCCGGCGGGGGTCCAGGCGGGATGGATGTACGCCTCGTGGGCGTACTTCTCGCCGACGCCCTCCGGCGGGTCGGTCTGGGCCGTGTGGTACCGCAGGACGGGACGGCCGAACGCCTCCACTTCGACACACCCCTCCGACGTGCGGATCGATGGGGGACCGGCGGCAGCGACGGACGTGATGCCGGCCGGACGCGGAACGACCTCGAACGTGCGGGCGGTTCCGGCCTCCATTCGCCCGCGCAGGATGACGGCCAGGTGCGGCGGGTCGCCGGGGTCCACCTGGCAGGGGAGATGGCGGGTTCTGCCGTCGTGCGTCTCGGCGAGCATGACGTCGGGCCAGTCCGCCGCCGGCGCGGGCAGAGCGACGCGGACCGGCGTGTCGACGCGGTCGTGGTCGCCCCCCTCGACGGTGACCGTGGCCAGGGCCTCGGCCGCCGGTGCCGGGCCCGCCGAGAGAAGCACCAGCGCCGCAACTGCCACGCACGCAAGCAGCGCCGTCAGGGAATGGTGTCTCATCCGTGTCGTCCTTTCCGGAGAAAGTGCCTGCGTGAACCTACCACGGCCCGGCCGCGGCGGACAGGGTTTTTAACCCGGCCGCTCGCCTGGCGTTCCGGACCGGGCACGCCGGCACGACGGATTTGAACCGCAAAGAACGCAAAGGACGCAAAGGGAAACTCGGTCAAAAAAC
>JAWODB010000219.1:0-4100 GCA_046483505.1 Phycisphaerae bacterium | reverse complement strand
TACCGCCCCCAGATGTCGTCCCGGGCGTCGGAGACCAATTCGCCGAACCCCCGCCGGCTGCGCGGCGTCAGGCGGCGGCCCCCGCTGCGTGAGCAGCGGGGTACTGCCGAATGGCGGCGCGGGTTTGGCTTGCGAGGATCGCGCCGCGCCGTGGAGTACCCGCGAACTCACCCGCCTTCGCCGCTGCTTCGGCGGGCAGGCGTTCGCGGCTCGGGGGCGGGCTCGAACGGCGCCGGGATCGGGCATGCTTTCGCAACAGCGCGAAAGCATGCCACCCGCCGGCACAAGAGGCAAGATGCGATCGGCGTATCGCTTGAATCCCCTCTGCCGGGGGTTTAGGATACGGCTCGGTCAGCGCAGGAGAGGCACGTGGGTCTCTCGAGTCCCATTGCGCGCATGGGCGCCCGCACCGCCGACATGGTCGGCGAGTTGGGCCAGTTTGCGCTCTTTGCATTCCGGATGGTCCGCTGGATCGTGACCGACGGCACGCGGTGGCGGCTGCTCCGCCCGCAGTTGTACGAGTGCGGCGTGCGGAGCATGCCGGTCGTCGTCGTCACGGGCGCGTTCGTCGGGATGGTGCTGGCCGTCCAGTCGTACCGCCAGTTCGAGGCGATCGGCCGGGGGGCCTGGTCCGGGGCGGTCATCAACCTGTCGGTCGTCAAGGAACTCGGGCCGGTGCTGGCGGGGATCATGATCGCCGGCCGGGTGGGCGGGGCGCTGGCGGCCGGGCTCGGCACGATGAAGGTGACCGAACAGATCGACGCCCTCCGGGCCATGGGGGCCGACCCGATCCGGTACCTGGTCGTCCCGCGGTTCCTGGCGTGCTTCCTGCTGATTCCGTTCCTGACGATCTACTGCGACTTCGTCGGCATCATGGGCGGGTACCTGGTCATCTGGGGCTACGGGGCCGACCCCCACGAGTACTGGGTCCACTCGGCCGACGTCATCGAGAACTGGGATATCTTTATGGGAGTGATCAAGAGCGGGTTCTTCGGGGCGGCCATTGCGCTGATCTCGTGTTTCAAGGGGTTCCAGAGCCGCCAGGGTGCCGAGGGCGTCGGACGGGCCGCCACCGAGGCGTTCGTCCTGTCGTTCATGGCCATTCTCATCCTGGACCTGTTCCTGATTCTGCTGATGCGCGGCATCTACGATTCGATCTGGGGCCAGTTCACGATCTTCCTATGAGCGCGAGCGACGCCCATCCCGACACCCGCTCAACGGCGGAGGCGGCGCACGCCGGGGCGGCCGGCGACGGGCCCCTTATCCGCCTCGAAGGCGTGACGAAGCGGTTCGGCGACCACACGGTCTTCGAGGACCTGACGCTCGGCTTCCGCCGCGGTGAGACGACCGTCGTCCTGGGGGCCAGCGGCGTGGGCAAGAGCGTCATGCTGAAACTGATTCTCGCTCTCCTCGTCCCGGACGCCGGCCGCATCTTCGTCGCCCATACCGAGATCACGGGCCTGGACGAGCGGGCGCTGATTCCCATCCGCCAGCGGTTCGGCATGGTCTTCCAGGGGGCGGCGCTGTTCGACTTCCTGACCGTCTACGAGAACGTGGCGTTCGCCATCCGCGAGCACAAGGATTGGCCCGAGGCGACGATCCGCGAGACGGTGGCATCCAAACTCGCCACCGTCGGCCTCGAAGGCACCGAGGACCTCCTGCCGGAGGAACTCTCCGGCGGCATGAAGAAGCGGGTCGGCCTGGCCCGTGCCATCGCCATCGACCCGGAGGTTATCCTCTACGACGAGCCGACCACCGGCCTGGACCCCGTGACGGCGGACACGATCAACTCGCTCATCGTCCATTGCCAGCAGGACATGCAGACGACGTCCATCGTGGTCACGCACGACATGGCCAGCGCCTACAAGGTGGGCGACCGCCTGGTCATGCTCGACCGCGGCCGTATTATCGCCGACGGCTCGCCGGACGCGATCCGCAGCCACGCGGACGTCCGCGTCCAACGGTTCATCCACGGCGACGCGAGCCTGAGCGGGTCGCCGAGCGAAGGAGAGCAGGCGTGAACGACCGCAAACACATCATCGTGGGGCTGTTCGTGCTGGGCGGCCTGATCGGGCTCGGCACCCTCATCATCTGGTTCGAGGGCGTCAGCCACCTGATCCGCGGCGGGTACGAGGTCCGGGCCCACCTCCCCACCGCCAAGGGCATCCGCACCGGCAAACGCGTCCACCTGGACGGCATCGAGATCGGCGACGTCAAGGACATCACGAGCAGCCAGCCCGACCGGCCGGGCGTGTGGGTCCACATGCGGATCAACCCGGACGCCCGCATCCCGCGCGAAGCCGCGTTCGTCGCCCAGCAGACGATGACCGGCGACATCTACCTCGACTTCGAGTCGCCCCGCCAGACCGCCGCCAACCTGCCGAACGACGGCACGGCGAGGGTGGACGGCGAACTGAAGCCGCCCAGCCTCCTGCCCGAGGACGTCATGAAGCAGGTGGACAATGCGATGGAGAAGTTCGGGCGGCTCGACGTGCTCCTGGCCAACCTCAACGAACTGACCGAACCCCGCACCCTCGCCGACGTGGAGGCCGGCAAGCAGCGGAACCTCTGGACCACCCTGGCCCAGATCGAGAAGACCGCCCAGAGCGTCGACCGGCAGTTGACGGGCAAGGACACCGAGAAGGGCCTCGGCCGGATGCTCCTCCAGGCCGGCGCCGCCGCCGACGAACTCCAGAAGACCCTGAAGGGGGCCCGGACCACGCTCAAGAACGCCGACAAGAGCCTCCAGACCCTCGGCGAGGCCGGCAAGACCGTGGCCGGGCTCGGCAAGAAGGGCGAGGCCCTCCTGGCCAAGGGCGACGCCCTCATCGCCAAACTCGGCAAGACCGCCGACGGGGCCGACAAACTCCTGGCCGGCCTCAACGCGACCGTCGCCGACGTCCGCGACGGCAAGGGCACCATGGGCAAACTGATGACCGACGACGAACTGCACCGGGCCCTCGTCACCCTCGTCCGGAGCCTGAAGGAGATGTCCGACAACACCAACCGCCTCGTCACCCTGTGGCGGGAGGAAGGCATCCTGGCCAAAGAGGGGAAGTAGGCCGCGGCGCGCCGCGGCCTACCTCTGCGCGTAAGGAACGTCACCATGCCTGAGACACGCCTGGCCTTCCTCGGCGCGGGAAATATGGCCGAGGCGATTGCCCGCGGCCTCGTCTCGGCCGGCGTCCTGGAGGCCACGGAGATGCTGGCCTGCGACGTGGCCGAGGCCCGCCGCACCCACTTCCGGGAGACCCTCGGCATCGAGGCGACCGCCGACGCCGCCGAGGCCGTCGACCGGGCCCCGACGGTCCTGGTGGCCGTCAAGCCCCAGCAGTTCGACGACGCGCTCGGGCCCGTGGCCGAGCGTTTCGGGCCGGAGAAACTCGTCCTCACGATCTGCGCCGGCGTCACGACCGTCCACGCCGAGGAGGTCCTGGCCGCCGGCACCCGCGTCGTCCGGGCCATGCCGAACACGCCGATGCTGGTCGGGCGGGGGATGGCGGCCATCGCGAAGGGCGCCGCCGCCACCGACGACGACCTGGCGGAGGCCGAACGCCTCCTGGGCGCCGCCGCCGAGGTCCTCACGGTCTCGGAGGACCTGATGGACGCGGTGACGGCCGTTTCCGGCTCCGGACCCGCCTACTTCTTCTACATGGCGGAACTGCTGGCCGAGGCCGGCGTGGCGGTGGGCCTGGCGGAGGACGACGCGCGGCGTCTTTCGCGCGTCACGTTCGAGGGGGCGGCCCGCCTCATGGCCGAGACGGGTGAGGACCCCGCCGCCCTGCGCGCGAAGGTCACCAGCCCCGGCGGGACGACCGAGGCCGCCCTCGCGATGCTGGAGGCGATGGGCCTGAAGAAGACCGTCACGGAAGCCGTCCGCGCCGCCCGCGACCGGGGGCGGGAGTTGGGGCGGTAGAACGGCGCGCCCGGCTCGAACGAGGGGGTGCAACCTGCGGGGATAGGCATGTTCGAGGATTCGCTCCGCCGGTTGGCCTCAGGAAGACGCCGGGAGCCGGGCCCCGACACGTCACCTCAAGAGGCCCGCCGATACCAACTCGAGTGCCGTCTCGACCGCGAACCCGGTCTGTGCCCTAATTGCC
>JAWODB010000097.1:0-5379 GCA_046483505.1 Phycisphaerae bacterium | reverse complement strand
GCCACCGCCCACGCCTCGTCGGCCTGGACGACCTGGTCGCCCTGGCCCCACGTGCCGCGGTCCGTCAGGTGACCGGCCAGGTCCTGCGGCAAGGCGGCGAGGCCGAGGCGGGCGCCGCTGACGGCCCCCGCCATGGCGGCGGTCGTGTCGACGTCGCCGCCGCACCCGACGGCCGTCGCCATCGCCGCCAGGTAATCGTCCGGCGACACGAGAAACGCCCGCAGGCTCCACAGGACGCTCGGCACGACGAACGGCGTGAGGCGGTCGGCCGGGTACAGGTCCCGCCGCGCCGGTTCCAGGCCCTGGACGGCGATGCGCGGCAGGGCTTCGTCGTCGGCCATGGCGGCCCACTCCGGCAGATGGGCGAGCGTCGCGGCGAACGCCGGCTCGACCCGCCCCGCCCACCCGGCGAGCGTGGCGGCGAAGGCCTCCGGCTCAAGCGGTCCGGGGCGAAGCGCCAGGGCCACCGCTCCCGCAATCGCCACCGCGCCGGCCGAGCACCGCGAGTCGGCGTGGGTGATGCGGCCCTGGTCGCACGCGATGCGAACCAGGCGGTCGGGGTCCTCCGGCGCCATCAGGCCGACGGGGCCGGCCCGCATGGCGGAGCCGTTCCCGGCCTGCGGCGGGGGCGTGCCGGCCTCGTCCCACGGGACTCCCGCCTGGAGCCGCTCGGCCGCCAGCGTGGTGGCCCGTCCCTGGCCGACGATGCGGCCTTCGGCGAAGAGGTCGGCGATGCGGCGGGCGTAGTCGACCGGGTCGAACCCGCGGGCCAGCGTGTACGACTCCAGCAGTTCGCGGGCCAGTTGCGAATCGTCCGTGACCTGGCCGAACGGAAACGGTCCCCGGCCGCGCTCGGGCGGGCGGCCGGGGCGAACGACCGCGTCGACGTACCGGCGGCACGCGGTCCGCGACGCCCCCTCGACGGGCATGCCGAGGGCGTCGCCGAGGCACTGGCCGATGAGGCACCCGCGGAATCGGTCCTTCTTGGACGGCGGTTCGGGCATGGGCACCAGTATAGCAGAAAAGAGGCCGCGGCCGCCAAGGCGGCCGGCGAACACGGGCGGCTACGAGCGGTGCTACGGCCTCGGAACCTCCTCGCGGACGTCGACGACGTTCCCCGCCCCGCCGGTGACGACGACCGGCTTCCAGCCGTCGGGCGGCCCGGCGTGGCGGATGAGGCAATCGGAGACGCGGCTGTCGGCGACGTCCTTCAGCAAGAGGCCCGCGCCCTCGCAGTCGAGCACCGTGCAGCCCGTGACGTTGACCCGCCGGCAGCCCTCCAGGACGACGCCGGCCGGCCCGCCCGTCACGCCGTGCACGTGCAGGCCGGTGATCGTGGCGTCGCGGCAGCGGCGGAAGAGGACGCCGTTGGCCGCGTGCCCGCCGTACTGGTACGACGGGGCCCGCTCCAGGAGGTTCGGCCCGACCACGAGGCCCCGCGTGTCCTCCACCAGGAGGTTGTGCGCGTGCCCCTGCCAGAACGTGTTGCCGACGATGCTGACGCCGCGGGCCTTGGCCACGTGGACGTTGACGTGGACGTCGCTCAGGACGTTGTCGGCGATGAGGACGTTGCCCCGCCGCACGCCGCCGGCGTCGGTGCCGATGACGCGGACGTTGGCCGAGCCCTTCGCGGCGCGGGTATGCTGAATCGTGCATCCGACGATAGCGACCTCGCCGCAGCCCGCCTCGCCGCCCGTCGAATCGATGAGGACGTTGGCGGTGGGCGGCCCGTCGGCGGCCATGTTGGCCTCGACGTCGCACCCCGTGACGTGGAGGTTCCGCACGTTGCCGGCGCGGACGACGATGCCTCCGCCGCCGTTGTACGAGACGTGCGAACCGGTCACGTTGATCTGGTGCAGGTTCACGTGATCGAGGTAGAGCCCGACGCCGCGGTTCTCGTACAGGTGGCAGGCGGAGACGATGACGTTGCGGTTCCGCCGGACGAGGTGCACCGCGTGGCGGGTCTTGCGGATCGTCAGGCGCGCGAGCGTCAGTTGCATGGTGCCGGCGGCCTCGATGCCGTCCGCCTCGGGGTGGGCGCCGACGATCTCGAAGCCGACGGCGGCGGGCGACCGCTGGCGGTCCCAGACGTTCGGCTTCACGGTCCGCGGGCTGGCCGTGCCCGCGTGCGTGCCGACGAACCGGACCGCGGGGCCCGGGCCGGCCATCACGATCGTGGCGGCCCCGGTGCCGCGGAAGGCCGTCGGGCCGACGCGGTCGAGATCCACCACGACGGTCCGCGTCAGGCGGTACCGGCCGCGGGGGAGGCGGACGTCGCCGACGCCGGCGTCGACGGCCTTCTGGAAGGCGGCGGTGTCGTCGGCGGTGCCGTCGCCGACGGCCCCGACGTCGCGGACGGTGGGGGCGGGAGGAGGCGGTGAGGCGAGCACCGGCGCGGTCAGCAGTAGTGCGAGGATTACGGGCCGGAGGCGACGCATGGTCGGATTCTCCTTGCTGGACGCGCCGGGTGCCACCCTGGCACGGGTACGGCTCGTGCCGTCGCCGGCTGGCGGCTTGTCCGCCAGTGCGTTTCCCGCGCGGCGGGCCTCCCGGCCCGCCGCGCCAGCGGCGCGCGGCCCGCAAGCGGGCCGGCGAACACGGGCCACGCCGCGCAGGTGCAGCGAGCCGGGAACCTCCCGGCTGAAAGGTGTCAGGCACCTTTCAACGCCCCCCTCACCCTACCCTCTCCCGCCGGGGGAGAGGGATTACAACGGCGTTACCGATGCAGAAACTTCGACGCCTTCTTCAGGTTCGCGTGCTCGGCGACGAGGAAAACCCGGTCGCCGGCCCGGATCTCCGCCTGCCCGCGCGGGATGATGAACGTCTGCGTCTCGGGCCGGTAGATGCCCGTGATGACGCAGGCGTCCGGGAAGTCGGCGTCGGCGGCAATCTCGCTCACGGTCTTGCCCGAGACGGCCGCCCCGTCCGGCACGGTGTCGACCACGATGGACGCATCGCCCGCCGCGAACGTGTGCACCTGCCGCAGGTGCGGCTCCTCGATCTCCAGCAGCAACTGGTTGGCAAAGACCTCCGCCACGTGCATGGTGGTGCTGACGCCGGCCATCTTGTAGGCGCTGGCGTAATCCTGGTTCCGCAGGCGGGCGATGACGCGCTCGACGCCGAAACTCTTCGCGAGCAGCGCAAAGGCCAGGTTGTCCGCGTCGCCGCGCATCGTGGAGACGGCCACGTCGGCCCGTTCCAGGCCCGCCTGCCGCAGCACGCCGATGCTCGTGGCGCTGCCGTGATGCGCCAGCGCCCCCAGGTGGGCGGCCACCCATTCGCAGACGGCCTTGCTCTTGTCGACGACGACGACGTCGTGCCTGGCCTTGACGAGTCGGCCGGCGAGGCCGCGGCCGACCAGTCCGCCACCCGCGATGACGATATACATGGCGATTCCTACCTCCAGGTCCGCGGCGAGAAGAGGAGCAGGAGCGGCAGGATCTCCAGCCGACCCGCCACCATCCCCAGGATATACACGATCTTGATCGCGGGGTGAAGCACCGTCATGTCGCCCACCGCGATGTAACACGGGCCGATGTTCCCGAGGGCCGAGAACATCCCGCTTGCCGACTCGATGGGCCCGTGGTCGGAGAGCAGCGCCGTCACCAGCCCGCCGACGAGCAGCAGCGCCGTCCACGCGAAGAACAGGGCCGCGATGCGCCGAAGTTCCGCCGTCTCCACGACCTCGCCGTCCACCACCACGGGATGCTGCGACCGCCGGCCGTAAATGAGCCGCCGCACGTGCCGGTTGACCATCTTCGCCAGCACGCCCACGCGGAGAATCTTCAGGCCGCCGCTCGTCGAGCCGACGCAGCCCCCCACCACCATCAGCGCCAGGAAGACCTGCTTGGCCGCCGCGGGGAACCAGTCCGATCCGATGTCCGCCGTGCCGAAGCCGGTCGTCGTCGCAATCGCCATCACCTGGAACAGGCTGGTGCGGAACACCGACTCCCACCCGGCTGCCGACGCCGCATCGTCCGTGAACCGCAAAACGTGGTCCAGCATGACGACGGCGGTGGCGGCGGCGAGGATGCCCCACCAGAGGCGAATCTCCAGGCCGTCCCACAGGGCCCGCCATCCGCCCCGCAGCAGCCGGTAATGGACGAAGAAACTCATCCCGCCCAGCATCATCCCCACGATGAGGGTGTACTCGATGGCCCGGAAATGGGGGTATCCCGCGGCCGCGTAGTGCCCGATGCTGGCGTCGTACGGCGAGTAGCCGCCCGTGGAGAGGCACGTCATGGCGTGGGCGACGGCGTCGAAGACCGAGAGGCCCTCCAGCACCAGCGCCAGCGTCACCCCCGCCGTGTACACCGCGTAGATGAGCCAGAGGATGCGAAGCGTCCGGAACAGGCTCGGCGCCGGCCGCTTCGAGAAGACCTTGTGGCTCTCGGCCCCGAAGAGTTGCTGGGCGCTCTGGCCCGTGTACAGGATGCCGAGGAAGAACGTGAGGATGCCCAGGCCGCCCAGCCACTGGATCAGCGCCCGCCAGAAGAGGACGCTGGGCGGCAGCGCCTCCAACCCCTGGAGCATCGTGATGCCGGTCGTCGTGAACCCGCTGACGGCCTCGAAGTAGGCGTCGAGGAGCGGCATGTCGAGACCCAGGTAGAACGGCAGGGCGCCGACGGCACTGACGAGGAGCCACCCGAGCGCGCACAGGACCATCGCCCGGCGGCTGTCGAGCGCGGGGAACGAGACGTTCCGCTTCAGCGCCAGGCCCGCCCCGAGCGCGACGACCGCCGGCACCCAGAACGCCGACGCCGGCACGGGCGCGTGCGGCTCCGGCTCGGCCAGGACGCGGACGCCGAGCGGCACGAGGGCCATGACGCCGAAGACCCAGGTCAACAGGCCCAGGTACTCGAGCACGGGTCGCCAGTATCGCCAGCGGTTGCGCACGCAAACGTCCCCTGTGCGACCTCCCGCGCGGGGGGCTCCCGGCCCGCCGCGCTCTGCCCCGGGGCCGCCAGCCTAGCATGCCCGCCCGGTGCGGCCAGTGCAAGGAAACTCGGCAAAAGCCACGAGCCGCGAGCCCCGAGCCGCGAGCGGCAACGGCGCGCGCCGCGCAAGCGCGGCGGCGAACACGGGCGTTTCTGCCCACCTCGACACCGCCGCGACGGTCGTGCTGTGGTCGGTGCTGTTGCCGTTCGTTCCGCGTTCCGCACTCCGCATTCCGCATTCGGTTGCCCGTTGCCTGCCGTTTAGTCGTTGCCGTGGTTGTTGACCGGTTTCTCGTCGTTGCCGTCTTTGCGGCTTGGCGCCCCGCCTCCGGCGGGTAAACTTTGCGTGAGGCCGCCGTACGTCGTTGCCGTTGCCGTTCTTTCCGCTTTCCGATTTCCGATTTCGATTCCCGCCGCCATGCATCGTATAATGGTCCGGCAC
>JAWODB010000063.1:0-3357 GCA_046483505.1 Phycisphaerae bacterium | reverse complement strand
TGACGTCAGATCGTCATCGCTGCAAATCCGCCGTCC
Source organism: Phycisphaerae bacterium (assembly GCA_046483505.1). Lineage (GTDB taxonomy): Bacteria > Planctomycetota > Phycisphaerae > FEN-1346 > FEN-1346 > BS750m-G62. Next base: position 3,321 of record JAWODB010000063.1, on the reverse strand, counting down.
ACCCGCAGCAGGATGCCCGTGACGAAGCCCGAGGCGCGGTCGCTGGCCAGGTAGAGAACCGCGCCGAGGAGTTCCTCCGGCTCGCCGAAGCGGCCCATCGGCGTGTGGCCGAAGATCCTGGCCGTCCGCTCTTCGGTGAGGAGTTTGCGGTTCTGTTCCGCCGGGAAGAACCCCGGCACGAGCGCATTGACGCGGACGCCCGCCTCCGCCCATTCCCGGGCCAGGAACTGCGTGACCTGGTTCACCCCGCCCTTCGCCACGCCGTAGGTGAAAACCTTCGAGAGCGGCGGGCCGCTGGAGGCGCTCGAGATGTTGATGACGCTCCCCCTGCCGCGCTCCACCATCCCCTTGCCGAAGACCTGGCACGCCAGGAACACGCTCTTGAGGTCGACGGCGATGAGTTTCTCCCATTCCTCGTCGGTGATTTCGAAGAACGGCGTGGCGGAGTTCAGGCCGGGCGCATTGATGAGGATGTCCGTGCCGCCCCACGCCTCGTCGATCTTCCGGCAGGCGGCCTCCAGGTCGCCGCGCCGGGAGGCGTCGACCTGGACGGCCATCGCCTCGCCGCCGGCCTGGGTCAGGACGTCGGCCTGGGTCCGGGCGGCGTCGGGGTTGAGATCGAGGACGGCCACCTTGGCGCCCGCACGGGAAAGGGCCGTGCACATGGCGCCCGCCAGGACGCCCCCGCCGCCGATCACCGCCGCGCGTTGGCCGTCCAGGTTGAACATGTCTACGAGATACGCTTGATCCGCCATCGTTCGAGCCTCCTCTGCGCGTGTGTCGAATTGCCGAAACGGGTATGATACCGCTGCGGCCGGCGGCCTCAAGCCGAAAGTCCTTGCATCGCGGCGACGCATCCGTACGATGCCGCTGCTTGGAGCACTGGCGGGCAAGCCGCCAGTGGCACCCGACTGTTTAGCCGCGACGCGCAACGGAGCGGGTCCGTGTCTAACCTGAAACAAACGGCATCGTCATAAGGAGACTCCCCGTGTCCGAAACCGACGCCCAGGCCCCCCTGAAATCGTTCGAGCCGTCGCGGGAGTACTTCGTCGGCATCGACTCCGACGGCTGCGCCTTCGACACCATGGAGCCGAAGCACAAGGAATGCTTCTGCCCCACGACCGTGTGGAAATGGAACCTGGCGGCCGTCTCGAAGTTCGCCCGCGAGGCGTGGGACTTCGTGAACCTCTACTCCAAGACCCGCGGGTGCAACCGCTTCCTCGCCCTCCAGCACGTGATGAACTTTTTGCGCGAGCGGAAGGAGGTCCAGGCCCGCGGCGCCCGGATCCCCGAACTGCCCCAACTCAAGGCCTGGACGGAGCGCGAGACGAAACTCGGCAACCCCGCCCTGGAGGCGGAGGTCGAGCGCACCGGCGACCCGGAACTCACGCGCTGCCTCGACTGGTCGACGACGATCAACGAAACGGTCGGCCGCATCGTCAAGGGCGTGCCGCCGTTCCCCGGCGTGCGCGAGAGCCTGGAACTGCTCGCCGGCAGGGCCGACATGATCGTCGTCTCGGCCACCCCGTGCGAGGCGCTGGAACGCGAGTGGGAGGAACACGGCGTGGCGCGGTTCATGTCCGTCATCGCGGGGCAGGAGATGGGCAAGAAGGCCGAGCACCTCGCGCTGGCCGCCGCCGGCAAGTACCCGCCCGAGAAGATCCTCATGGTCGGCGACGCCCCCGGCGACATGAAGGCCGCCAAGGCGAATGATGCGATGTTCTATCCCGTCAACCCCGGCCACGAGGAGCAGTCGTGGGCGCGGTTCGTCGAGGAGGCCGGGCCGAAGTTTCTCGCCGGCGAGTATACCCCTGAGTACGAGGCCGACCTGATCGCCGAGTTCGAGGGCGTCCTCCCCGCCAAGCCGCCGTGGTCATAAGTAATCGGTATTTCCACCTACAATTAGCGGCCGAGTTTACTCGGCGCGCGCCTTTCGCGAACGCGCCCTGCAAGCAGGGCGGCTGATTACGAGGGGTCGTTCACGATTAGCGGCCGAGTTTACTCGGCGCGCGCCTTTCGCGAACGCGCCCTGCAAGCAGGGCGGCTAATTATGAGGGGTCGTTCACAATTAGCCGCCGGCCTTGCCCGGCGCGTGCCGTTGCGCGAAGCCGAGTTCAGTCGGCGAGCGCCTCACGCAGTATGAACGGCCGAACAAACGACCACCGCTGGCGGGGTTTGCCTTCCCGGTCGGGATTCGCTTCCACGTAGGCGACGGCGCGGTACACGTCCTTGGGCTCGTACAGGAATACCTTCCATGTCTTCTTTCCCCACACGGGTTGGTCCGTGCCGGGCCATAGACCGCGTTCTTTCAAACGCTGTGTGGCCCGGGCCTTGAAATGGCCGACGATACGGCCGACGGGCCGCTCGTTCTGGCCGATGACCATGTGGACGTGCTCCGGCAGGATGGCGCAGGCGTGGACCGCGTACCCGCTTTCTCGGGCGGCTCGGCCGAAGCCGCTCCCGACAGCCTGGGCCTGCCTTCCCGTGAAAATGACGGGCGGGTGCTTCAGGGCGGCCTTGGCCTCTCGGCGCAACCGCCAGTCGTGTGGGACGGCCGCAAGTGAACGTGTCGTGGTCACCGTGGTGGCTTTGCCGAACCGGACAAGTTCCCAGGCCCCGACGAAGTCGGACCAGGAACCCCGCGGGTCGTTCGGCAGCCAGAATCCGTACGCGTTGAAGATGACGTGAAACGCGAGGACCATGCGATTCCCCCCACGGCATCAACCCGTTGATCGCACAACCAACCACGCGCCCTGCAAGCAGGGCGGCTGATTACGAGGGGTCGTTCACAATTAGCCGCCGAGTTTACTCGGCGCGCGCCTTTCGCGAACGCGCCCTGCAAGCAGGGCGGCTAATTATAAAAAACCGTTCACAATTAGCCGCCGAGTTTACTCGGCGCGTGCTTGTGCGCACACGCCCCGCAAACGCGCTAATGGTGAAACAGCCTGAGCCCCGAAAACGCCATCGCCATGCCGTGCTCGTCGCACGCCTCGATGACGATCTGATCGCGGGCGGAGTTGCCCGGCTGGACCACGTACGTCACGCCCGACTGGGCCGCCCGGTCGATCGAGTCGCGGAACGGGAAGAACGCGTCCGACGCCAGCGCCACGCCGTCCAACTTCGCGATCCAGTCGGCGCGCTGCTGCGGGGTGAGCGGCTCGGGGGCCGGGTCGAACGCCTCCCGCCACTGCCGCTCCTCGAACGGCGTGGGGTGCTCCAGCAGGTACTGGTCGATGGCGTTGTTCATCTCGGCCCGGTTCAGGTCGGCCCGGAACGTGGCCTCCAGGACCTTCGGATGCTGGCGGAGCCACCACGTGTCGG
>JAWODB010000286.1:0-2935 GCA_046483505.1 Phycisphaerae bacterium | reverse complement strand
ACGATCCCGACCGCCGGGCCGAGATCGCCGAGACGATCCGGCAGCGCGACGCCGCCCTCCGCCACCGGCATTTCGAGCGGCTGACGTTCACGCGCCTCGGCGGGCTCGTGTTCGTGGCGGCGGCGGTGGTGTTCCTCGTCGCCGCCAGTTGGACCGTCCGGATGCGGAAGCGTCGGCCCCATCCGCCGCGGGCCGAGCAGCGGGCCCCGCCGGACGTCACCGCCCCCGTCGCGCGGTGGACCGTGGTGGGCCTGGCGGCCGCGGTCGTCGGACTCGGCGTCTTCCTCTACGCCGTCACGGGCGAGGGGTACCGCGCCGCCCCGCCCGAGGACGGCGACGGCGCCGTCCTCGCCGTCGGTCCCCCGCCGCCGCAGGAGGCAATCGCCCGCCAGTGGCCGCGCTTCCGCGGTCCGGACGGCAACGGCCACAGCCGCTACACGAACGTGCCGGACGCGTGGGACGGCGAGAGCGGCGAGAACATCCTGTGGAAGACGGCGGTCCCCCTGCCGGGGCCGAACTCCCCCGTCGTCTGGGAGGGCCGCGTCTTCCTCACCGGCGCCACGCGGCAGGGGCGCGAGGTCTTCTGCTTCGACGCCGGCTCGGGCACGATCCTCTGGCGCGGGCCCGTCGGCACGCCGGCCGGCAGTATGGCCGAACCGCCCGAGGTCATGGAGGACACCGGCTACGCCTCCCCCACCTGCGCCACCGACGGCCGGTACGTCTGCGCCGTCTTCGCCAACGCCGACGCCGGCTGCTTCACCACCGACGGGAAGAAGGTGTGGGTCCGCAACCTCGGCCGGTTCCGGAACATGTACGGGTACGCCTCGTCGGTCCTCATCCACCGCGAGACGCTCATCGTCCAGGCCGACGAGGGGACCCCGGACCAGGGGTACTCGCGGCTCCTGGCCCTGGACCTTCGGACCGGCCGGACGGCCTGGGAGGCCCGGCGGCCGGTCGGCTCCTCGTGGGCCACGCCCGTCATCGCCCGGCCCGAGGGGCGGCTGGAACTCATCACCTGCTCCGACCCGTTCGTCATGGCGCACAACCCGGACGACGGCAAAGAGTACTGGCGGGCGGAACTCTTGAGCGGCGACATCGCGCCCTCCCCCGTCTGGCACGACGGCCTCGCCTTCGCCGTCAACACCGGGGCCGTCCTCGCCGCCATCCGCATGGGCGGGTCCGGCAACGTGACCGAGAGCGGCATCGTCTGGACCGGCGAGGACGGCCTGCCGGACATCGTCTCGCCGCTGACGGACGGCCGCATCGTCCTCCTCTGCACCACGGACGGGTACCTGTCGGCCTACGCCGTCGAGGACGGCGAACTCCTCTGGCAGCACGAGATGGAGCGGCGCATCAACGCCAGCCCGAGCCTCGTCGGCGACCGCGTGTATCTGCTGGACGCGAAGGGCGTGATGCATATCGCGACGACCGCCGGCGGATTCAAGGAGGTGGCGACCGCCGACCTCGCCGAGCCCTGCCGCGCCTCCCCGGCCTTCGCCGACGGACGCATCTACCTGCGGAGCAGCAAGCACCTGTATTGCGTCAGCGAAGAGGAGCCGGCGCCGAAGGAGAATGAGAACCCGTAGACGCGACGCGCCGTTCGAGCCCGCCGCGGGAGCGGCGGGACATCTTCATCCGCTACGGCACGTGCCACCGCCGATGAAGATAACCGGCTGCTCCCGCAGCCGGCTCGAACGGCGGCGCAAAGAAGAGACACGGGCGGACAAGCCGCCCGTGGCACCCGGCGCATCGAAGACTCATGACCGACATCGATCTGCAACCCGTTGACGACGCCATCGCCGAGGTCGGTCGCGGCCCGGAGGCCACCATCCCTCTCCTCCAGGCCGTCCAGAAGGCGTACCGCTACCTGCCGGAGCCGGCCCTGCGGCGCATCGCCGAGCGGACGGACATCTCCGCCGCACGCATCGAGGGCGTCGCCTCGTTCTACGCCCAGTTCCGACGCATCCCGATGGGCGACCACCTCATTCGCGTCTGCGTCGGCACCGCCTGCCACGTCAAGGGGGCCGGCGTCGTCCACGAGGCGATCGCGCGGCACCTGGGCATCCCCGAGGGCCGCGACACCGACCCCGACCGCCGGTTCACACTGGCCAAGGTCGCCTGCCTCGGCTGCTGCACGCTGGCGCCGGTCCTTCAAATCGACGGCATCACGTTCCCTCACGTCACCGCCGAGCGCGTGCCGCAGGTCATCCGCGACTTCCTCGAATCCGAGCAGCGCCGCGCCGACCGCGGCGGCGAGCGGCGCGGACGGCCGGCGGCCGGGCCGCAGGTCGGCGCAATCCGCATCACGCTCGACACCTGCTGCATCGCGCGCGGGAGCGGCCACGTGTACGAGGCCCTCCTCGACGCCGTCGCCGACACGGGCGCCCCGGCGGTCGTCCGCGGCGTCGGCTGCACCGGCATGTCGTACCTGACGCCGCTCGTCACGGTCGTGGAACCCGACGGCACATCGGCCATGTACGCGGGCGTCACGCCCGAGGACGCCGAGGCGATCGTGCTGCACCACTTCCCCCCGCCGGGCGCGCTGGGGCGGGCCGGCAAGACCGTCAGCCGCCTCCTCGATCAGCTCCTGACCGACGAGGCGTGGGACCCCCTCGGCCGCCACGCCGTCGACGCCCGCGACCCGCCGATTGCCGAGTTCCTCGGCCCCCAGACCCACATCGCCACGGAGCACTCCGGCCGGGTCCGGCCGACGGACCTCGACCAGTACCTGGAGCAGGACGGGTGCCAGGCCCTGGCCGACTGCCTCCGGAACCGGGGGGCTGAGGAGATCATCGAGACGATCGACGCCGCCGGCCTCCGCGGGCGCGGCGGGGCGGGGTACCCGACGGCCACGAAGTGGCGGCAGGTGCGCGGCGCCGCCGGCTCTCCCAAGTACCTCGTCATGAACGGCGCCGGGGTCGCCCTCGTCGCCGTT
>JAWODB010000234.1:0-14067 GCA_046483505.1 Phycisphaerae bacterium | reverse complement strand
TCCTTTTGCTGCTGGTGCCCCTCTGGGCCGCCTTGCTGTGGACGGCCCTGAGGGGCACCAGCAGCAAAAGGATCGCGGGCCTCGCCAGCCGGACGTAGTCCATGGGGGCGATTATAGAACGCGCCGGGCGGGTGGACAAACGTTAACGGCGGGGGGCACGCTTTCGTGTTTCAGCGAAAGCGTGTGCGTCGATTCGGAGCGCATGCTTTCGCCAAGGCGCGAAAGCATGCCACCCTGGCGTTCGGTAAACACGGTTTGACAAGCAAACCGTGGCACCTCCGCGATCGCGGATTGCGCTGATGGTCCGGCCTGGCGTGTCAAGCAGCCCGTTGGGCCGCCGACCGCAGGTCGGCGGGCGTTTGAACGGCCGAAACGGCCGGCGACGTGCCGTCGCCGGCTCAACGGCGCCGCTGACGTCAGCGCGGCGGGCCGGGAGGCCCGCCGCGCGGGAAGAGTAGGGGTTCAGCGCGGCAGGCCCGCCGGGCCGGGATGCGCCATCCCCCGGCCGGGCAAGACCGGCCGGGCCACACACGGGAGCGAGCGGCGGGCAAGACTGCCCGCCGCGCTTCTCCGCCCGAGTGCCACGACGCACTAATCCATCCACTGGAAGTTGAGGATGCGCGGGCGTTGGAACGAGCCGGTCGCCGACCCTGCCATCGGGTGATGACAGGCGGAGACGCTGCGGTCGATGAGGGCCCAGAACCTGCGGCTGCGGCGGACGGCGGCCTTGCGTTCCTCGACGCGCGTGCCGGCGTCGTGCATGGCCTGCAGGTCGACGTACTGGACCGTGCCGTAGACGGAAAACGTGTCGCTCCGGACCGTGGCGATGTTGGAGATGAGGGTGTAGGCGAGGTCGCGGCGTTCGACGGGTCCCTTGGCTTCCTCGCCCTGCATGGAGGAGGGGGCGGTGGTGCCGCCGAGGCGCTGCTCGTTGACGATGGCGGCGGGGGACTCGATCGGCCGCGTGGCCCGGAGGGCCCTGACGGCCTCGTCGAGGTTGCTGATGCCGAAACTGTCGCCGAGGGCCTCCAGGACGGGCCGTCCGGCGGTGTTGAGGTTGACCTTGCCGGCGACGCGGATTTCGGAGCCGCCGAACCGTCCGCCCTGGTCCTCGCCGGCCAGGCCGCCCTCGATCCCGGTGAAGTCCATGCCGGTGTCGCGTCCGGCGAAGGTGACGGTTCCCTGTCCGCCGCCGGACTGGGAGGAGGGCCTCCGGTAGTCGGCGAAGCCGTCGCCGTCGTTGTCGATCTGGTCGAGCCAGGGCCCGCCGACGGTGAAGACGTTGGCCAGGGAGAGGCGTCCGCGGAGTTCGTCGTCGTCGCCCGCGCCGCCGCCGCCGCCTCCTCCGCCGGCGGCGTCTTCGGTCCTGGCGTACCAGGAGAACTTGACGTATTGCTCCTCCTGGCCCATGGACTCGGCGACGCGGGGGACCCATGGCCAGAAGTTCTCGTCATCCTCGCCCGGTCGCGGGAACAGGCAGAGGACCTGGTTGAGGTCGCCGACGCGCCGGAAGGCGCGGAATCCGACGCCTTCCTCGTCGCCGCCCATCCCGCCGCTGACCTGTTCGATCCACTCGGGCGGGAGGCCGCCCACGGGCACGTCGTCCTTCGACTTCACCTTGACGGACTTGGGGAACCGGATGGGGACGGCGCCGGCAGGCGGCTGGTCGGGGGCCTCGTCTTCCTCGAACCACTTGGGCGCCCCCTCGGAGTCGTCGAGGAAGATGTAGGCGACGCGGACGTCGGTGTCGTCGCCGCCGCCGGCGGGGCTGTCGACGAGGATGCCGCGTTCGATCGTCTGGACGTCGCCCTCGGCCATGCCCTCGGAGACCTGGTCGATGAACTTGGTGTCGATGCGGTCGATGGTCAGGTCGCGGTATTTCAGGCTGATGGACTTGACGGCCTCGCTGAGTTTCTTCTCGTCGGGGCTGGCCGGATGGGGGATCTCCCGGCGGATGACGGCCTTGAGCGGCTCGGCGCGCTGGCCGCCGAGCAGCCACTCGCCGCCGCCCGGCGGCTCGACGTCGCCGAAGTCCGTTTCGCGCGTGACGTGGGTGCCCTGGTTCATGGCAACGCTGAGGTTCTCGACGGGCAGGCCGTCGTAGGCGTCCCTCAGGTAGAGTTCCCGCCAGGGGTTGATGACGCGGACAGTGAGTTCCCATCGCTGGAGGATGTGCTCGACGTTGCCGTCGTCGTCGGTGACTTCCTTTTCGTCGAGGAAGGTGACCTTGAGATCCTCGAAGACGGGCTGGCGCGAGGCGCCCCACTTGCCCGCGTACTTGTGCAGGAGTTCCTTGTCATCGTCCTCGTCGTCGCGTTTTCTGCCGTCGCGGAAGGCGCAAATGTTCGCGACGAACTGGCGTTCGTCCTGGTCGTCGTCGAGGAAGTCGGCGTACTGGATGGCCTCGCGGATGTCGTTGGCGTCGTCGAGGTTCAGGTCGACCTTGCGCCACTGGTACCCCTCGCCGTCGAGCGAGGGTTTGGCCTGCTCGTCGCTCTGGCGGTTGCGGTCCTGATTCGGCCGGACCTCGGCGGTCCAGCCGACGGTCGTCAGGTGAAGGCGATTGACGGCGGGGGTGGTGGTCGCGGTGCCGGGGGCACTGCGGAGTTTGCCCGCGAACGCCTCCTCGACGAAGTGCTCGAGGCGGCTCGTGAAGTGCGTCCCCGTGAGGCGGCGAAGTTCGAACTCCTCGTCCAGCGTGAACGGGTTGTCCTCGTAGCGGGCGGGGTTCTCGATGACGACCTGGAGTTGGTTCCGGTTGCCCGGCCGGTCCTGCTGCGCCCACAGCCCGGGCACCGTGCCGCTCGCGCTGAAGAAACTGTTCGGCATGCCCTGGCCCGCGCCGCCGCCCGTGAACAGCAGCGACGGGTCCACGTCGCTGATGTACCAGCCTTTGCGCTCGCTTCCCTGGTTCCGGTTGCCATGCGCGTTCATGTTCAACATGGCCCCGTGGTCCAGGACGGTGACGCTGACGCGGATGAGCCCCGCTTCGAAGGGGAACGAGAGGTCGGGGATCCAGACGCCGTGGCCGCGGCCGCCCTGGGCGATGTCATACGTGTAGCGGGGCACCGTGCCGTCGCTCGCCGGGAACCCGAGGTTGTTCGGCCGCAGTTCGTCGGAGGTATCGGTGCCCCAGTCGCGGAGGCCGTAGGGCCCGTCGGTCACGTCGGAGAACCGGCCCGATGTCTGGTAGCCGTAGGAGAAGTGGTTCTCGAGCACCGAGCCGGTGTTGCCGACGGTGCCCGAGAGCCAGGGATCGTACTGGGCGCCGGGATGGTCGAACGGCTCGTTGCGGAGGAGGCCGACGTTGTCGCGGACGTTCAGGGCCGCCGGCTGGTTGTAGTCGCTCAGGAGGAAGCCCGTGCTGTAGTACTCGTGGCGCTGGACGGGCATGCCCTGGTCCTCGGGCGTCTGCATGGTGTTGTAGGCCCAGAGGTCCTGGACGAGGTGCGTGCAGACGTAGTCGACGGCGCCGTCGGCGGCGAGAATGAACTGGCTCTGGACGGCGAAGTTGGTGGCCGTCCGGCGGTCCAGGTTGCTCATCGTGATGAACGTGATGCCGATGACCGCCAGGATCGCCAGCAGGCCCAGGACGACGATCAGCACCGAACCGGATGACTTCATGTCACGTCCTTCCGTTAGGGATGGGAGGGTTTTTGGGCGGCAAGGTGCGGGGCGTCTCAGGGGTCGCCGAGCCAGAACGTTTCCTGCATCACGTAGCCTTGGAACCGGTCCTGCCCGTCGGGGATTTCGCCGCCCTCGCCGGGATCGTGCACGGCGACGGTCACGCGGACGGCCCGGGGCCAGGTCTCAATGGGCTCGCCGGTGGCGTACTCGAGCGTGTCGCTGCCGGACTGATAGGTGTCGCCCCATCGGTAGGTGCGTGCGGCGTCGTCGCCCCCGTGCCAGTAATTGCTGCTCATGGACCTGGGGGTGAAGGCCTCGACGTAGAACTCGCTGACGCAGCAGGCCATGACGCGGTTGAGGCTGTCGAGGTTGGTTCCGGCGGCGCCGGCGCGGTCGCTCAGCCAGGGCTCGACGCGGAGGGCGCCGTCGGCGGCGGCGCCGCCGGAGCCCATGATGTCCGGCTCGGGCGAGACGCCGGCGCCGGTCTGGCCCTGCTGGGCGAGAATCTGCTCGTTCTCCTCGGTGAAGAGGCGGCAGAGGTACCCGTGTTCGGAGGTGCCGGTCCAGGGGCTGGCGCTGGTGGTGCTGCCGGCCAGGAGCCACAGGCCGCGCCCCAGAATGCCCCGACGCGGGTCCACGCTGAGCCCGTCGACGCGGAGGATCGTCTCGCCGTCCGTCAGGACCTGGTTGGTGTAGATGACTTCGGCGGTGTTGGCCTCCCGCGGGGTGCCGTCCATCTGGTTGCGGCAGGCGCCGATGGTGACGAAGGCGAGGGTGTCGGCCCCGTACCGGTCGAGGCTGGCGCTGCCCCCGGCGGAGGGCCCCGCGCTGCCTTCCCGGTAACGGAAACCGCTCGACCCGACCGGGTAGACCACGCCCTTATGGATCGCCAGGTACCCCTCGCGGGTCATGCCTCGAACGTCGCCGTGCAGCCGGTCGAAGAAGGCCCGCGACTGCTGCTGGGCGAAGTGAATGCCCTCGGCGTCGCCGGCCGTGGTGGCCACGATGCCGAATATCTCCACCACGCCCAGCATCATCACGGTCATGAGGCTGGCGGCCGTGACGAGTTCCACGAGCGTGAAGCCCCGGCGGGCGCGTCGGTCTGGCGAGGTACGCATGGGGGTCACTCTCCCAGGATCGTGTGATAGACGGCAATGGCGCCGCGCAGCGAGAGCCAGCCGTGCACGTCGCCGTTGCGGCCGGTACTCACGTCGCGGTCGGCGACGAAGGCGTTGCTGTCGTCGTCTTCGGGGTCCTCGAGTGCGGCCACGGGGAAGATGGAATCGTCGCGGGGGTCGGTCTCGAGCCGCCCCCCGAAGATGCGGCTGACCTTATAGGCCTCGCCGCGGAAGTTCTTCTGGGAGTTGGGCTCGAAGTCCATGAAGAAGTCGCCCGGTTCGCCCTGGCCGATCCCGAGGGGCTCGTCCCAGGGGATGAGCGGGACGTCTTCAGTGGCGCTCCCCGCGTAGTTCAGTTGGCTGGCGGGCGATTGGCCGCGAGACTTATAGATGGCGATCGTGATGCGCCACGGGCCTTCGCTTTCCTCGCTGCCCTGGCCGATGAGCGTGTTCATCGGCGTCGCAAAGACGACCGGCACGTACGAGCCCGCGCTCCACAAATCCGTCTCCTGGTAGGTGCGGACGCGTTGTGCCGGCGTGCCGATGCCGCCCTCCTGGGCCGGATACAGGAACCTCGATGGGTTGTAGCACCGGAGTTCCTCCGGCAGGGCCTGGTCGTCGAGCATCCACGTCGTGTCGCGCGGGTCGGACTCGTCTTGCGCCCGGCGCAACTCCACCAGCACCCGGCCCCGCCGCGCACGCAGCACCGCCGCGATGCTCCGGGCGGACAGCGCCGCCATCGTGGTGTCGCGGCTCATGCGGCTCTGGTCGACGGCCACCGGGAAGACCGAGGCCACCATGGTCATGCCGACGCCGAGGATGGCGGCCGCCATCAGCACCTCGGTCAGGCTGAAGCCCCGGTGGCTTTGGCGATGTCGGATCACGAGCGTACTCCTTGCAAGGAACAGCCCTCTGGCACTGGTATTATAGCGGCGGCTGCCGCCCGCAACAACTCTTCTGGGGCCGTCCGGCGGCCAGCGGGCCGGGGAACCCCGTCGGGGCCGAATCGGTCCGGCCGTGCGGTCCGCGAGCGTCCCCCCAGGGCGGCGAAAGGCCCCGAATCGTCCTGAAACCCAGGTGTCCGGAGCCCGAACGGGCCTTCGCGGCCCCGGGGGCGTGCGTGACCGGCGCCGCGTTTCTTGACACCGCCTCGGCGCCCGGTAGAATGACGCCCGCCTTTGCCGCGCCCGCCCCATAAGGAGAGGCACCCCATGGCCGTTCCCATGCTCGACCTGGTAGCCCAGTACAACCGCATCCGCGAGGAGGTCCGCGCGGCCGTGGACGACGTCCTGGAGTCCCAGCGCTGCGTCGGCGGGCCGAAGGTCACCGCCTGCGAGAAGGCCGTCGCCGAGTACTCAGGCGCGGCGTTCGGTGTCGGGGCCTCCAGCGGCACGGACGCCATCCTGAACGTCCTGATGAGCCTCGGCCTGGGGGCCGGCGACGAGGTCGTCACGACGCCCTTCACGTTCTTCTCGACGGCGGGATGCGTGGCCCGCCTCGGCGCCCGCCCCGTGTTTGTCGACATCGACCCCGAGACGTACAACCTGGACCCGGCCGGCGTGCCGGCCGCCCTCACCGACCGGACGAAGGTCGTCATGCCGGTCCACCTGTTCGGCCAGTGTGCAAACATGGACCCGATCCTGGAGGCGGCCGGCGAGTGCGGGGTCGCCGTCGTCGAGGACGCCGCCCAGGCCATCGGCGCCACCTACAAGGGCCGCAAGGCCGGCTCGATGGGCGACGCCGGCTGCTTCTCGTTCTTCCCGTCGAAGAATCTGGGGGCGGCGGGCGACGGCGGCATGATCGTCACCAGCGATGCCCGACTGGCCGAGCGGTGTACCGTCATGCGCGACCACGGCTCCAAGCCGAGGTATTACCACAAGTGGGTGGGGGGGAACTTCCGGCTCGACGCCATCCAGGCGGCCGTCGTCCTGGCCAAACTCCCGCACCTGGAGGACTGGCACGAGGGCCGCCGCGCCAATGCCACCTGGTACGACAAGCGGTTCGCCGACTGCCCGGCCGTCGTCACGCCCGCCGAGCGCCCCGAGAACCGGATGATCTACAACCAGTACGTCATCCGGATCAAGGACCCCGGCGGCGGCCCGACGGTCCGCGACCGCGTGGTCGAGCATCTGAAGGAGAAGCACATCGGCCACGCCATCTACTACCCCGTGCCGCTGCACCTTCAGGAGTGCTTCGCGGACCTGGGCTACAAGGAGGGCGACTTCCCCCGCGCCGAGCAGGCCGCCCACGAGGTGCTGGCCATTCCGGTGTATCCGGAACTGACCCGCCGGCAGCAGGAGGAGGTGGCCGCCGCCGTCCTCGACGTGGTCGGGTAGTTTGGGTGGGGCCCGGCCGGTCTTGCCACGGCGGAGCGCGGTGGGCAGTCTTGCCCACCGCGCGGCGGGCAAGACTGGGCACGGCGCAGCGGCGGCTCGAAGCGACTGCCCATGCCCGAAACGATCCTCATCATCGGTGTCGGCAACCCGCTCGCCCGCGACGAGGGCGTGGGCATCCGGGCCGTCGAGCGCCTCCGGGAGCACACGCTGCCGCCGGGTGTCCGGGTGCTCGATGCCGGCACGGACCTCCTGGCCGTCCTGCCGGAGATGAGCCGGGCCGACCGCGCCGTTCTCCTCGACGCCGTCCGGGCCGGCGGCGAGGCGGGCACCCTCTACCGCCTGACGCTCGAGGACCTGCTCGCCAAGGCGACCAACGAGCCCGAGTGGCGGTCGGCCCACGACCTGTCGGTCGTCTCGGCGGTCCGTCTGGCGGAGTCGACCGGCACGGCCCTGCCGCCCACGGTCGTCTTCGGCGTGGAGCCGGGCGAGGTGGCCCTCGGCGAAGGCCTGACGCCGCCCGTCGAGGCCGCCCTCGACACGCTCGTCGAAAAGGTCCTTGCGGAAGTGAATGCGGGCGGTTAGGAGCGGGTATAGAGAATCGGACCGGCCCCGCGGCTGCCGACGCAGCCGGACGCGGGCCCGGCGAGACGGTTCCACGGTTGACGTTCCGAAAGGAGAACCCCATGGAGTTCCAAGGCCCTGAAGCGGGCGAACTGGTGGCCGGCGGCATCGGCCTGATCCTCACCCTCCTCATTATGCTCGGCTCCCTGATCCTGGGCATCATCATCTGGTGGAAGATCTTCTCGAAGGCCGGCTACTCCGGGGCGCTCGGCCTGCTCATGCTCGTCCCGATTGCGAACCTCATCATGCTCCTCGTGCTGGCGTTCGGCACGTGGCCGATACACGAGGAACTGGAGCGCCTGAAGATGTACCGCTCCCGGCCGCAGTAGAGGACGCCACCGCCATGACCGTCGGCATCGTCTGGGACGACCGGTACCTCGCCCACGCCGCGCCGGGTCATCCGGAGCGGCCGGAGCGCCTGACGGCCATCCGCACGGCCCTCGAGGAGGCCGGCGAGTGGGACCGCTTGACACCCGTCGCCGTCCGTCCCGTGGACGAGGCCGATCTTCTGCGCGTCCACTCCGCCGAGCACGTCCGGCGCGTCCAAGAGACGGCGGGCGCCGGCCGCACCGTCTGGTTCGACCCCGACACGTACGCCTGCCCGGCGTCGGCGGAGGCGGCCTTCCTGGCGGCGGGCGGCGTGTGTGCAGCCGTCGATGCGGTCGTGGCCGCCGAGGTGGTGGCCGCCTTCTGCCCCGTCCGTCCGCCCGGCCATCACGCCTGCCGCGAGCGGGCCATGGGGTTCTGCCTCTTCAACAACGTCGCCGTCGCCGCGCGCCGCCTCCAGGCCGTCCACGGGCTCCAGCGAATCCTCATCGTCGACTGGGACGTCCATCACGGCAACGGCACCCAGGAGGCGTTCTACGACGACCCGGACGTCCTCTACGTTTCGACGCACCAGTGGCCGCACTATCCCGGCACGGGCGCGAGGGACCAGACGGGGCAGGGCGACGGGGAAGGGGCCACGCTCAACTACCCGCTCCCGCACGGGGCCGGCGACGAGGCGTTCCTGGAGGCCATCGACGACGCCCTCGCGCGGGCCGCCGACGTCGGGCCGCAGTTCGTCCTCATCTCGGCCGGCTTCGATGCCCACGCCGACGACCCCCTCGCCGGCCTCCGTCTGACGGAGTCCGCCTATGCCGAGGCGACCCGCCGGGTCCTGGACCTTGCGGGGCGGACGGCCGAGGGGAGGGTCGTCAGTACGTTGGAGGGCGGCTATGACGCGTCGGCCCTCGGCCGCAGCGCCGTCGCCCACGTCCGGGCCCTGGCCGGGGCGCCGTGAGCGCGGTGGGCAGTCGTGCCCACCGCGCGGTGCCAAACACGGGGCACCGGGCAGCGCCGCCACGCGCCGTGCACATTTAGCCGCCGGGCTCGCCCGGCGCGTCCGAGAACCGATTATGCCCGACGCCCTCATCTTCGATCTCGACGACACGCTCTGCCCGGAGCGGCCGTTCGTCCTGGCGCGCCTGGGCGCCGTCGCCCGGCACCTGCGGGAGCGCTACGGCCCCGTCATCGATTTCCGGGCCGAACTCGTCCGCGGCTACGAGGCGGACCTGCGGATCCGCGTCTTCGACGCCGTCCTGGAGCGGGCCGGCCTTGAGCCCGACCCGGACGTCATCCGCGACCTGGTGGACCTGTATCGCCGTACGCCCGCCGAGGTGGCACCGTACCCGGACACGGTGCCGGCCCTGGCGTTCTGGTCGGCCCGCCTGCCGCTCGGGCTCGTCACGGACGGCTACGGCCCGACGCAGCGGCGGAAGGTGGACGCGCTCGGCATCGAGCGGTACTTCCGCGCCATCGTCTACACGCACGACCTGGGACCGGACGGCATCAAGCCGAGCGCGGTCCCGTTCCGCCGCGTGCAGGAGGCCATCGGTTTCGCCGGCCCGGCCGTGTACGTCGGCGACAACCCGCGTCTGGATTTTCCCGCGCCGAAGCGGCTGGGATGGGCGACGGTGCGGATCGCCCGTCCGGGGGCCAAGTTCGCCGGCGCCGAGGCGGACCCGGCCGCGCCGCCGGACCACGTCATCGAGAGCCTGGACGCGTTACGGACGGTCCCGCCCCTGGCAGCCCACGTGGACGGCTGACGCTGCCGCGCAGCGGTGCGTGTGGCCCGGCCGGTCTTGTCCGGCCGGGAGCATGTGGATGAGCGCGGTGGGCAGTCTTGCCCACCGCGCGGTGCCCAAGACTGGGCACCGCGCAGCGCTGAACCCCGCCGACCTGCGGTCGGCGGCTCAACGGGCCGTCCGCCGGGTTTTTGGCGGTGACGGACACCCCGTTGCGCCGATATGGCCCTTGACAGACGGGGCCAAGCCGGTAGACTTGCGCGGCACTCCAATCGGAGTGCGGCCCCGCGAGGGGCTTCGGGACCCGGCTTCCAGAGGAATTCGACCATGGCCAATACGTACGGACCCGGCCCCATCGCGCCGCACGGCGGCGTCCTGGTGAACCGTCTGCTCGAGAAGGAGGCGGCCGACGAGGCGGCCGCCCGGGCACAGGACCTCCCCAAGGTCCCCCTGGCCCGCCGCGAACGGTGCGACCTGGAACTCCTGGCCGTCGGCGCGTTCAGCCCGCTCACGGGCTTCATGACCCGCGACCAGTTCGACGCCTCCGTCGACGAGATGCACCTGCCCACCGGCGAGCCGTGGGCCGTCCCCATCACCCTCAGCACCGGCCGGGAGGAGGCGGGCGCCCTCCGCGAGGGCGAGGACGTCGCCCTCTGGGACCCGGAGTCCGAGCAGGTCCTGGCCGTCCTCCACCTGGCCGAGACGTACGACCACGACCGCGAGCGCGAGTGCCGAGAGGTTTACCGCACGACCGACCTCGAACATCCGGGCGTGGCCCTCGTGATGAGCCAGGGCGAGGTGTGCCTGGGCGGCGAGGTGGACGTCCTCCGTCTGCCGCCGCACGCCGACCTCGCGCCGTACCGCTGGACGCCCCAGGCCACGCGGACCGAGTTCGACCGCCGCGGATGGAAGACCGTGGCGGCGTTCCAGACCCGCAACCCGTGCCACCGGGCCCACGAGTACCTGCAGAAGGTGGCGATGGAGTTGTGCGACGGCCTGCTCCTGCATCCGCTCGTGGGCGAGACGAAGCAGGGCGACATCCCGGCCGACGTCCGCATGCGGACCTATGAAGTCATGTTCGAGAACTATTACCCGCCGGACCGCGTCCTGCTGACCGTGCTGCCGGCGTCGATGCGGTACGCCGGGCCGCGAGAGGCCGTCCTCCACGCCATCATGCGGAAGAACTACGGCGTCACGCACTTCATCGTCGGCCGCGACCACGCCGGCGTGGGCGACTACTACGGCACGTACGACGCCCAGGAGATCTTCGATGCGTTCGACCCGGGCGCCATCGGCGTCGTGCCGCTGAAGTTCGAGCACGCCTTCTTCTGCAAGCGGTGCGACGGCATGGTGTCCGAGAAGACGTGCCCCCACGGGAAGGAGGACCGGGTGTTCCTGTCCGGCACGAAGGTGCGCGAGATGCTCCGCCGCGGCGAGGCCCCGCCGCCGGAGTTCACGCGGCCGGAGGTCGCCGAGGTGCTCCTCGAGGCCGCCAGGCAGGAGGCCGACCAATAACATGCTGTGTATGTGTGTGCATGATATATTCAGCCGCCGCCCTTGCGCGGCGCGTGCCGTTCGAACAACAGTTTTGGGTACATCCACGAACGAAGGAGCAGCCGCATGTCGCAAGGGTTCGTCCTCTGGTTCACCGGATTGAGCGGGTCGGGCAAGTCCACCGTCACCCAGGCCGTCGTCCCCAAACTCCGGGAGCGCGGCGTGAAGATCGAGGTGCTCGACGGCGACGTGGTCCGCACCAACCTGTCGAAGGGGCTGGGCTTCTCGAAGGAGGACCGCGACACGAACATCCTCCGCGTGGGGTTCGTGGCCAACCTGCTGGCCCGCAACGGCCTCGCCGCCTGCTGCGCGTGCATCAGCCCGTACAGGGCGATCCGCGACACGGTCCGCGGATGGGTCGAGGGCGACGGCGGGAAGTTCATCGAAATCTTCATGGATACGCCGCTCGATGCCTGCATCCAGCGCGACCCGAAGGGGTTGTACCAGAAGGCCCTGGCGGGCGAGATCAAGCAGTTTACCGGCATCGACGACCCCTACGAGGCGCCGGAGAACCCCGAGATCCGGCTCCGGACCAAGGAGACGACCCCGGACGACTGCGCCCGGCAGATTCTGGAGTACCTTGAAGCCCAGGACCTGATTCCGACGGCGTAGTCGCCGCGCGACGACGGCCGGAGGGCTTTCCGCATGTCGGCCGATGCGTGGATTTCGGTGGGCGTCGTGCTCCTGGCGATGGCGGCGCTGCTGCTGGACCGTTTCTCGCCGGACCTGGTGCTGTTCCTCGCGCTCACGGTCCTCTTGCTGGCGGGCGTGGTCACGATCGAGGAGGCCCTGGCCGGCTTCGCGAACCCGGCGGTCCTCACCATCGCCGCCCTCTTCATCGTGAGCGCGGCCGTGCGGAACACGGGCCTGCTGGACCGCCTCTGCCGCACCGGTTTCAAGAACGGCGGTTCGGAACCCGGCCGCCTCACGCGCCTCATGCTGCCCGTGACGGCGTTCAGCGCCTTCCTGAACAATATTCCCCTGGTCGTCATGCTGACGCCCGTCATCACGGGGTACGTGAAGAAGCGGGGCCTGAGCGCGTCGAAGTTGCTGATCCCCCTCAGTTATGCCGCCATCTTCGGCGGCATGTGTTCGCTCATCGGGACGTCGACGAACCTGATCGTGGACGGCATGATGCGCGAGCGCGGGATGGCCGCCATGGGGATGTTCGAGATCGGCGCCGTCGGCGTGCCGCTGGCCCTGCTGGGGTGGGGCTTCATGGTGGCGATCGGTCGGCACCTGCTCCCCGCCCGCCGGACGCCGCTGGAGCGCGTGGCCGGCGAGTTCCGCGACTTCGTCGCCGAGATGCGCCTCGAGGAGAACTCGCCCCTGGCCGGCCGGACCGTCCAGGAGGCCGGCCTGCGGCACCTGAAGGGGCTGTTCCTGACGGAAATCGAGCGCGGCGGCACGGTCATCGCCCCCGTCGAGCCGACCGAACCGCTCGCGGGCGGCGACCGCCTCGTCTTCGTCGGCGCCGTCGACACGCTCGTCGAACTCCAGAAACTGCCCGGCCTCGTCCCGGCCGCCAAGCCGCATTACGACTTCCTCAAGGAGCACTCCGGGCGGCTGCGGCTGGTGGAGGCCGTCGTCTCGAAGAGTTCGCCCCTCGTCGGCCGGAGCATCCGCGAGGCCGCCTTCCGCACCCACTACGACGCCGTCGTCATCGCCGTCCACCGCAACGGCGAACGCGTGCGGGGAAAGATCGGCGACGTCGTCCTCCGCTCCGGCGACACGCTGCTCATCGAGTGCGGCGACACGTTCGTCTCCACCTGGTACAACTCGCCGGACTTCTACCTCGTCAGCGACGTGCAGGAGGCCGTGGGCACCCGGCCCAAGCGGTGGTGGCTCGTGCCGATCGTCGTGGTCCTGATGGTGACGGCGGCCGCCGCCGGGCCGTATCTGCCGGAGGTGGGCGGCAGCCCCGTCTCGATGGTCCATGCGTCCGTGCTGGCGGCGGTGGTGCTCATCATCACGGGGTGCGTGACGCGCGGCCAGGCGCGCGAGAGCATCGGCTGGCAGGTGCTCATCGTCATCGCGTGCGCCCTGGGCGTGGCCCGGGCCATCGAGAAGACCGGTGCCGCCGACGTCCTCGCCTCGCACGTGGTCGGGTGGTTCGAGCCGTTCGGGGCGGTCGGCGTGCTGGCGGGCATCTACCTCGTGACGACGATCCTGTGCGAGGTGGTGACGAGCAAGGCGGCCGTCGTGATCGTCATGCCGCTGGCCCTGGCGGCGGCCGGGCAGGCGTCGGCGGACCCGCGGCCGTTCGCCTTCGCCGCCGCCATCGCCGCGTGCGCGAGTTTCGTCCTGCCCGTCGGGTACCAGACGAACCTGATCGTGTTCGGCCCGGGCGGGTACCGGACGCGGGACTTCGTCCGGGTGGGCCTGCCGCTGAAGATCCTGGTGGGCGTGGCGGCCGTTGCCCTGATCCCCCTCATCTGGCCGCTGTAGGCGCCGCGGCGTGGCCTTTCTGCTGTCACCCTGAGCGAGGCGCAGCCGAGTCGAAGGGTCTCGCCGTGATCGTTGCCGTTTGCTGTTGCCTATTGCCGAATCCCGATTGCCGAGTGCCTGCCTTTCGCCGTTTTGCGAACGGCGCGGCGACCTTCGGTCGCCGGCTCAACGGGCGGGCGGGTGGTTCACCGCGGTTCGAGCCGCGAACGTCAGTTCGCGGGTACGCACCGGTGCGGCCCGATGCCTTCCTGCCGTCACCCTGAACGAGGCGCAGCCGAGTCGAAGGGTCTCGCCGTG